>JBARSI010000030.1:0-10631 GCA_049644665.1 Anaerolineales bacterium | reverse complement strand
CGCATGCTCGGGCAGATCGATCGGTCCGGCCGGGTCCAGGTATAGCCAGCGCCGGCTCTGTGCCTGCGGGTGAAGCACCTCTAAAAAGAGTTTATCGCCGGTTCGATCATAGAATTTGACAGGGTGGAAAGATTCCCGGCCTGCGGCGCCGAAGATCTGTTCTAGATCTTCCACCGGGGGAAGATTCGAGGTTAGATCGGCATACGACAATGCCACCAGGAGACTCGCCGCTCCAATTCCAATAACCAGCAGCAAGCCAGCCGCAAAGCCAACCCGCCCGAGCAGCCTCTCTACTCCATATTTTAATTCCCGGCGGCGTCGAAACCGCCTGACATCCGTCGCCTTACCCATATTCGAATTTTACCCGTAAATGATTGCTTGACTATAATCCCTGCAAGACCTGTGCCCGCATGAGCCCGCGCCTACGCTTGAGGAATGACCTTAAAGGGTCAGGTAGGGGTGTAATAGCTGACGGAGGCCAGAACGCCAGTCTATTTACCAGCGTTGGCTCCAAGTATCTCTTGAAGTCTGGCGCTGACTACACTCGGAGGGTCTGACATGAAGAAAATCCTCTCCATCGACGGCGGTGGGATCCGCGGCATCATCCCCTTGGCATGTTTGGTGGAACTCGAAAAACTCCATGGGAAGCCATGCCGAGAGATCTTCGACATGGTTGCCGGGACCTCAACGGGATCCGTTATCTCGGCTGGCATCGCCCTGGGGATCAGCGCCCGCGGACTCCTGGCGCTCTATCGTGAGTTGGCTAAGCAGGCGTTTCAGCGTCTACCCTTGCATCAAATCCTTTTCAATCTCGGCAACCATCGCTATAGCAACGCCTTCATTGCTGATACTCTTGATGAGATCGGTGCCGACCGACCGCTCAACTCGCTATCGGTCGATATATTGATCACTGCGAAGAATCTAGAAACCAGCCGAACCGACTTCTTCGTAAAGGACAGTCCCGGGAACGCAAGCCTTTGGGGCATGATGACCTTAAAAGATGCCGTCTTAGCCAGCATCGCAGCTCCGACATATTTTCCCGCTCACTCCGCTGAGGTCCTTGGAAAGGAGCATACGTGGGTTGATGGGGGAGTCGGTGTAGCCGGCAATCCGGTCTACCACGCCGCCGTCGAGGCGATCCACTACAGCACCGGCTTATACCCTCCGGGGGACACGCTCATGCTTTCTTTCGGCACCGGGCGACGTCCGCATCCAATCGACGCCCGATCTGCCAGCATTTTGAAGTGGGGTATCTGGGTTCTAGCGGAAATAATGGAAGACGCTGGCGAGTGGCAAACCTATGTGACCCGGCGGGAATACGAATGGACCGCGAGAATCGATCTGCGGAGATACCAGCTCGACTTGACCTCCAGCGTTATGCGAGATCTCGGCGTCGCTGTTCCCGAAGGAGTCGACGTTACCGAGATCGGTTTAGATGCTGTGTGGGCAGCTGACCTTTTAGAAGATATTGGCCGCGCGTTCGCGGCGAAGATAGATTTCAACGATCCTGATGGTTTGGAGATGTAGACTCAACTTTTGAAGGTGTGGATCTCGTTAGAGCGCGGTTGAGTGTCGGCCAATGGAAGTCATCACCGGCAATCTTGAATACTTGTTATTGGCCTACAGCTTCACTTGTGCTGGACCTGCACTGATTACCCCTGATTTTTTTGGGAGTCATTCGGTTGGCTTATTCAATTTCTCCGGGAGCGTTATCCAATATCGCCTCAATCTTTTCTAATATATCCGGCGTAAGCATTTCCACAAACTCCAGTGCTCTTAAATTGTCATCTAGGTGCTCAAGCCGTGATGCACCGGTGATCACGCTGGTCACCTCGGGAATGCGAAGGAGCCAGGCGATCGCCAGTTGCGCCATCGTCGCTCCTATTTCATCCGCAACAACAGTCAACCTGCGAACCAACTCCACACGTTCTTCCGTTATTACTTTCTCGCCCCATTCAGAGTCCCTTGTCAGGCGGGTCTTTTCTTCAGGCATTCCTTTATTGTATTTCCCGCTTAATAGACCGAATTTCAGAGGGCTCCACGTTACCATGCCAAATCCAAAATCTTTCGCGGCTGGGACGAGTTCGTCCTCCACTTTGCGACGGACGAACATGTTGTATTGAGGCTGCTCGACAACTGGTGGATAAGATCTCAACTCACGAGAGATGGCGTAGGAACGTGCAATCTGCCCAGCGCGCCATTCTGATGTACCCCAATACAACACCTTACCCTGACGAACAAGGTCATCCATCGCTTGTACCACCTCTTCTAGCGGCGTCTCAGGATCGTAGCGATGGCAGAAATACAGATCCAGGTATTCAAGATTCATTCGTTTCAACGAAGCGTGACAGGATTCCATAATATGCTTTCTGGAGAGGCCGCGACCATTCGGACCCGGCATCGTGGGCCAATAGACTTTGCTCGAGATAACAAGGCTCTCTCGTGGGAAGTCCTTCATCGTCTCACCCATCACTCGTTCGGATTCTCCATTTGCATAAACATCGGCGTTGTCAAAGAAATTGATACCAGCTTCGTATGCCCGTTGTGTGAGTTTTGCAGCAACGGCTTCATCAATCTGGTCGCCAAAGGTAATCCAAGATCCTAAAGAGATTGCGCTTATCTTCAAGCCGGAACGTCCCATTCTGCGGTATTCCATCATCCACTCCTACATTTTGGTACTCGAGGACCATAGTCAAAGCATTATAACTCGCCCAAGATTGTGTTTGCGTTGTTAATGCTATACTCCGACCATACTCTTAACCACCCGGAGGTACTCCGCAACATGGCAGAAACGATGCAGGCGGTGGTCAAAGCCAACGCCAACCCTGGTCTCGAAGTCCAGCAAGTCCCCATCCCCACCCTTAAACGCGACGAAGTGCTCGTTAAAGTCCGCGCGGCGTCCATTTGTGGTACCGATTTACATATCTACAACTGGGATTCTTGGGCAGCAGGTCGAATGCACCCGCCAGTGATCGTCGGACATGAGATCTGTGGAGATATTGTTGAGCGTGGATCGATGGTCGAGACCCCGGAGATAGGGGATTTTGTCTCTTTAGAATCACATGTTATCTGCAATCAATGTGCCTTTTGCCGTACAGGCCTTGGTCATATTTGCGAGAACACACGGCTTATCGGCGTCGACCGCGATGGCGGCTTCGCCGAGTACATCGCCATTCACGCCCAGAACGCTTGGCCAAATCCTGAAGATCTGCCGGTGGAAATCGCTGTATTGCAGGAGAATTTCGGCAACGCAGTTCATACCGCCTTCGCAGCCGACTTAAGGGCGAAGAAAGTCCTGGTCACTGGATGTGGTCCCGCTGGATTGATGACCATCGCTGTCGCCCGTGCCATCGGCGCTCGATCCATTTATGCCACCGACATCAGCGCCTATCGTATTGAGTTCGCGCGACGGATGGGAGCGGATTTAGCACTGCATGCCATTGATGATCCGGTAATCGAGATGATTCTTGATGCAACCGACGGCGAGGGAGTTGATGTGCTCCTGGAGATGTCCGGTTCACCGGCAGCAATCAATCAGGGATTCACGCTGCTGAAGCCCGGTGGTGAAGCAGCGCTCCTCGGTGTTGCCCCCGGACCGTTTGAATTCGATTGGAATCATCACATCGTTTTCAAGGCAGCTCGCTTGCTGGGCATCAGTGGGCGCAAGCTATGGCAAACCTGGTATCAGGCTCGTGGTCTTATACGCTCCGGTGCTGTTGATCTCTCACCACTCGTTACCCATCACTTTAAGATGGAAGAATTCGATAAAGCCTTTGAGACAATGGTCTCCGGCGAGTCCGGCAAGGTCATGCTCACCCCTTAAGAAGGAGGGACCAAGATGAGTGAGGAAAAAGGGAAAACTCTTACTATCGAGCGCATCCTCTTGATTGTCGTTTCCGCACTGCTGCTGATAGTGCTCGGATATCTCGGCGTCTCTGCACTTGTTCGCCGCGGGCAAGATGCACCACCCCCTGATGCAGCGCCGGTCGAACCTGCCGAGGAGCAACCGGTCGTGACGCTGCCGACTGAGCCCTCTGAAGTAGTAGCTACAGTTATTGAGGCTCCTGCGGCAACCCCAACAAGCGGGGTACAACGTCTCACCCTTGAGCCAACCCCAACACCTCTTTACCTCAATAACCCTGATGACCCGCGGAACATCCTCGACCTGACCAACCCGGATCATGTTGACTACTTCAACAACCCGGAAACCTGGTTTGACTACGTAACGGAAGGTATTGCATCGTATGAAGTTGCGGATGGGAAGCTCATTGGAACCGACTTCGATGCGCTGAATACCGGTGTTTACTGGTCTTACACATCGGTCCAATCCGGCCGGGTTTATGCCGAAATTTCAGCGACAAATGGTGACTGCGCGGCAAGGGATGCGGTCGGGCTGGTCATACGCATTCAACCCGACCAAACTCCCAGTGGATACTCTTTCGAGGTCTCTTGTGACGGCGCATGGCGTTTTATCCGCTTCCGCCCGGGCGGGGGAGCCACCGCCACCCTCATCGACTGGACACCTTCCGAGACTATTATCTCAGGCCTTGGAGCGACCAATCGCCTGGGAATCTGGGGCTACGACGGGAAGTTTTACTTGTTTATAAACGGGTTCCAGGTTACCGATTATTGGGACTCGGGTATGCCTTACAGTTACGGGTATTTTGCCGCCTATGTCCGTTCGCAAGTGACATACCCTTTGTCGGCTAGCTTCGACGATTTTGCCTTCTGGCATATTCCCTGGATTCCGTGAAAGCACCGTTGCGCATCTTAACATTTGCCATGTTGGTAGGGCTGGTCGGGGCATGCACCCGACCAGCCCCTGTGCGCGAGCTTCCAGGTGATGTCAACCAGACCACGGAGCCCGCCTTAGCTAACGCTTTTCCATCAGTAACAGCCCCTCCCAGCGCAACTCCAATCATCACGCCAACGGTGATAAGCACTTTCACGCCCACGCCCGAACTGACGATTACGCCGACCCCACCCCCTCTTTCGCCTGACGATCCGCGCTTTGGGCTTAACCTCGCTGCGCCGCATTACTGGGATGACTTCTCATCCAACCTGACCTGGGTCGGCCCAAATTTCGATGGTGCTATGAACGTGTGGGATGATGGCCGCCTGCGCGCCACAGATTTCCTGGCAGACAAATTCCTGTGGTGGAGCACGACCATACCGGACATTGAGGCCGGGAATCTCTACGTCGAAGTGACCGCTGAGGTCGGAGAATGCTACGGAAAAGACGCCATCGGTGTGGCTGTTCGAGTCGAACCAAATCAGCGTGACAGCGGGTACACGCTCGAATTTTCTTGCGACGGATCATATCGAATACGCAAATTGGTTTCCGGCACGATCCAGACCCTGAGCGGATGGACTCCCAGTGATTCGATCCTCTCCGGGCCGGATGCGGTAAATGTGTTCGGGATCCTCGCCAGTGGTACAACCTTGACCGTCTTTGCGAACGGTGAAGTGTTAACCTCGATTGATGACAACGCCTTCTTCAAAGGAAATTTCGGTCTCTTCTCTGACGCCGCATCCACGCCTGGTTTGACGGTCTATTTCGACGATTTCAAGCTTTGGTACGTAACTCCCTGACAGATACTGCTTCCTCTGCTGCCAGCGAGATTTCCCACAACCACACAGATTGTTGTATCCTCATGCAAGTCACACTGTATTTAAGGGCAGAAGGATGCGCCATATCAACACCAACGAATGGGGTGGAAGAAAGCGATTCCGATTTCCAGCTGTCTGCATTACCGCTTGCGGACTGCTTCTATCATCCTGTCTGAGCGCTAGACCCGCTCCGACACATACGCCCGTACCGGCGCCCCCCGAACCCACACCCACAGTCTTTTTCCCCACCTTGGTCCCCACACCAACATTCACACCCGAACCCACACCATCCCCCACCCCGGATATCACCTCCGGTTTGGGTGCGATCATTTTCCACGATGACTTCAACCAGGATCAAGGCTGGATACCTATGCGCTCAAACCTCGGTGGATCGAGTCTATACAATGGTAGATTCACCCTATCCGTCCGGCAAGAAAACGCTTTTTACACCGCCCTTTGTCCTGTCAAAGAATTCACAGACGGTTATCTCGAGGGTGTGGTTCAAGCAGTGATATGTACAGATGATGATGAATTCGGTTTGATGTTCCGCGTCGACCCTTCAGGTGGACACTACCGTTTCACCCTGACCTGCAAAGGGGAAGCTCGCCTGACGCGTGTCTCTGAGGGATCTGAAGTTGCGATCGTACCAAAGACAATCACCAACGCCTTAATCCCCGGGCTGCTCGTCGACAACCATCTGGGGATCATCGCCGAGGGCGACCATTTCCGCTTCTTCATCAACGGCGAGGAAGTATTTACAGCGCGCGATCCAAGACTTCGCTGGGGAGGGTTGGGTTTAATCGTTCGCGCCAGACGTGGTGGACAGACAACCGCTTCCTTCGATAATTTCATCGTTCGTGCGCTGCTGCCCACTCCATCTCCAATACACACACCAACACCCTGAGCGATAATAAATGACAAAAAAAAGAACCTTTCGCAATCGCATGAACGATTTATCTCCGAAGGACTGGATCAAATTCCAAAAATCCTGGTTTAGCCACAATCCCCCGCCAAGGCGAAAAGACGTCCTCCGCCATCCCGCGAAATTTCCAGAGACGCTGGCGCAGGAGTTCATCGAATTCTTCACGAAGCGCGACCAGATGGTCTTCGACCCGATGGTTGGAACTGGCTCGACACTACTCGCCTGCTTGCGCAGCGGCAGAAGTGGCATCGGATTGGAGTTAAACCCCGCTTACGCTGAAATCGCACGAGAACTTATCGACGAGGAGCGCGAGCACCTGGGACCGACCGTTAGTGATCTCCACATCGAGGTTATCGCCGGTGATGCAGCTGATCTCCAATCATTCAATCTGCCACAGATCGATTACGTCCTGACTTCTCCTCCGTATTGGGACATGCTCCACGCCCGGGGGGCTGAGACTCAACGTCGACGACGGGATTCTTCCGAACTTGATATAACCTACTCAGACGATCCTGCCGACCTGGGAAATATCGCTGACTATGACGAGTTCCTCGATCGACTGGTTCAGATCTACGCTGGTCTTAAATCTTACCTGCGACCTCGCTCGTACTTGACAGTTATTTTGAAGAACGTCAAGAAGAAGGGGACGATATATCCGCTCGCCTGGGATGTAGCTCGCAATCTTGCGGATGTGTACACACTTAAAGATGAACGTATATGGGTGCAGGACAACGTCCCTCTCGCTCCCTACGGCATGGGCAACGCCTGGGTGAGTAACATCCACCACCACTACTGTCTCCAATTCCGCTTTGAGCCATAGGTTCTTTTTAAAACCCGCCTCGGGTTCTTCTATTCGTCATCCTATCAGGTAATGTGGATTCGAGCCGAGGTAGCATGTTTATCGCATCAACAGATCCGCCATACTCACTTTAACTAACGCAGCGGGTGGACCAAGTTTCAATCCTTTGAATTGACCTCATAAAAAGTTGCATCGTCGCTTGAAGGCAAGTATCCTTGTGCCTCGAGGGACATCACCTCCAATCAGGAAACTAAAAACGAAATGTATATAGCAATCGAAGGTGTAATCGGCGTTGGGAAAACATCTCTCGCCCGCCTTCTACAACCTGCGTTTAATTCTGATTTGCTGCTCGAGGTCTTCGAGGAAAATCCCTTTCTAGGAGATTTCTACGCGAACCGTGACCGCTACGCATTTCAAACCCAGATTTTCTTCCTTCTCAGCCGCTACCGACAGCAGCGGGAGGCTGTACCTGAGGCGCTCGCCAAGGGCAATCTGATCGCCGATTACACCTTCGAGAAGGACTCGCTCTTCGCACAACTGAACCTAACAAACGATGAGCTTGACACGTACACCCTCGTTCATGAGGCTCTAGCGGAACGCATCCAATCCCCTGACCTGATCGTGTACCTCAAGGTTAATACCGACACAGCGATGCAACGCATCATGATGCGTGATCGCTCCTACGAGCGAAACATGGATCGAGATTACATCAACGCGCTCAATGAAACTTACGATTCATTTTTCAGAAGCAGTACCGGCACTTCGGTCCTCACAATAGACACTACTCCTCTAGACTTTGTAATGCACAAACCCCATCTCGCCCACATTATTAACCGCATCAACTCCACTCTCGGGATCCCCCCGTACCAGCCAGAGCTTCCTCTCGGAGAAGGATCCGATTCGTGAGGATCTCTCGTGACCTTTTGATCGACTTGGCGCGCCGCGAAGCCGAGCGGCGCGGCGCTGAAAACAATGTGCTCTCCGGATATCTGATCGGCAGCGTGGCAAGAGGCGAGCCCCAGTTTGGTGACAGTGCAGACATCGATCTCGTGCTGATCCATAAGAGCTCACCCCCGGCCGAGCGAGAGATGATGAGGCTTTCTCAACAGGTTCATCTGGATATCGCTCATCATGGACAGGAGTTGTATCTAAAGCCGAGCGATTTAAGGATTCACCCGTGGATGGGTCCAGCTCTTTGTGAGCCGATCTTCCTCTATGATCCTGAGCACTTCCTCGAGTGGGCCCAAGCCGGCGCACGGGGTCAGTATTACCGAGCAGACCACACCCACATACGCGCACTCGCCTTTCTGGATCGAGCCCGTCAATCGGCATCTCTACTCCCTGTCTCAAGCCGCTGGGTGCGGACCTACTGCCGAGCCGTACTCGAGGCGGCGAATGCAGTTGCCTGCCTCACAGGATTCCCTGTTGCCGGGCGGAGACTCAGCCTTCAGTTAAATGATGCTGCCCAGGGTCTCGAATATCCGGAACTCTATGGAGGCTTTCTACAACTATTAGGCTCTGAATCGCTCCAAGACTGGTCCGTCCCTGAGACTTTGAGTGCTTGGGCCCGCACATTCGATGAAGCGAGTGCTAACTCATCCGATCCTTTGCTGTCCTCATGCCGTCGTGATTACTATCTACACGCGTTCCAAGTATTGGCTGAGAAGGGTGAGGCAAAAGCGATGCTTTGGCCAATGATCATCACCTGGGAGCAAGCCCTGCACGCCATCAACCAACTCGAGAACCTTGAGCAGCCCCACCCCGAATGGGCTCAACTCCTGGAAAACTTGGGTTTGTCTGCCGAGAGGCGATCTGCCAGAATGGATGCCCTTGAACGTTACCTGGACCATAACGAAGCTTTTATCGAAGGATGGGCGGAGAGGAGCGGCGCATGAACGGGATGATTGAGGGCGGCGCAAAGAAACGATTCGTCGCTGTGGCAGGCAATATCGGAGTTGGGAAATCAACACTTGTCGAATTGCTTTCTAAACGCTTAGGCTGGGCTCCTTTCTACGAACCCGAGGGCGAAAATCCTTACCTCGCTGATTTCTACGCCAACATGACGGCCTGGTCTTTTCAATCTCAAATATTCTTTCTCACTCGCCGGCTCCTGGCGCACCGCCAATTGCTCGATCACACTACGTCTGCGATTCAGGACCGCAGCGTATATGAAGATGCAGAGATCTTTGCCTATAACCTCTTCCTTCAAGGGGACATGGTCAAGCGTGATTATCAAACCTATCGCGATCTTTATCTCGTGCTTACCCGGTTCCTGCCGCCCCCAGATCTGGTTGTGTATTTACGGGCATCTGTGGACACACTACTGACCCGCATCGCCTCGCGTGGTCGCGACTATGAACGAACGATTAAACCGGAATATCTCACCAGGTTAAATGATCTATACAAGTCGTGGATTGAAGATTTTACCCTCTGCCCTGTACTCACCGTGCCGGCTGACGATCTTGATTATGTTGCACATGGAAGCCATCTGGACCTGGTCGTCGATAAAATCAACAATAAGTTGGCGGGGAAAGAGGAGGTCGTCTTCGAGGAGGAGGAGGTCGCGCGCGTCAACGGTTTGATCCTATAGGCCAGTTATTATCCCGAAGGATATATGTACTAGCCTTGCACAATGATTTCCGTTAGCTATGTGGACATGCGTAAATATTCGTTTCTAATAAATAACACGCTGAATAGCGGGGCTTTTTTTACCTTGTTGAAGATTCCTTATTTCCCTGCCTGATCCAACATCTCACCGTAAGATTAGGCATGAATCACTGCGTTCGCTTGCGACGGCCTCACGAATCCTATACAATGCACAATGATCGCGCCACTTATCGGGCGTCGTCATTTCCGCTTCCGTTGGAGAGAGCCCGATGAACATCCTTAAAGTTTCTTCAGATTCTCGCACTTCAGCTGTCGCTGGTGCAATCGCCGGAGTCGTCCGCGAGCACAGGCGAGCCGAAGTGCAGGCGATCGGCGCAGGGGCCGTCAATCAGGCTGTTAAAGCAGTCGCTATCGCACGTGGTTACCTTCAGGAAGATGGGATTGACATCGTCTGCATCCCCGAGTTCACCACCGTCGATATCAGCGGGAAAGAACGCACTGCCATTCGTCTCGTCGTCGAGCATCGCTAACGAAGATTTCAACCCCTAATTATTGAGTATGCTCCCCTTACTTATTTCATAATTTTTCTTTAGGTGATATTCTATCGCCCGATAAAATATCAGGCGATAGAATATCTTTTATCTTGGGAACCGATAATTATTATCTTAAGCTCCGGGGATCCTGGGCAGATCG
>JBARSI010000029.1:0-19476 GCA_049644665.1 Anaerolineales bacterium | reverse complement strand
CGCCTGCAATGTGCCTGTGCTTAACATATTCCCGAATCATGTCTGTAATATATCCCCCTGTTGAGCACCCATAACCAAGACTCAAAATCTCCCGGAGAACTATCTTCCGGGAGATTATTTTCGAATACCTGCACGTTTAGAAACCCGATTTACAGCCTCATGATCATTGCGCCGGCGCTTCTAAAATGGGTACACCTGAGACATCGCCAGCGAGCATTACCGCCCCACTCCAAACCCAGCCATCCTTGCCCTCATCGATCCGTCGGATGTACCACCAGGTCCCATTTGTCCCGTTCTCATTCCGACCTTCAACGAATGCTTGCTGCCCCTCCAAAAAGAAATCGATGCTGTCATAGCTCTCATCCGGTCCGGAGCGGACATACGCATTGTAATTCGCCATTACCACAGGCTGACCATAAGTAGGAGTAACGGTCACAGTTGGAGTCGGGCTCTCCAGAGGTGGTGTCGGTGAAGGTGTAACGGGTGTGGGCGGTGGAGTCTGAAAAGTCGCCTGTTTTGTCAGCTCGGCTTTTGCATACGCTGTAGCGACCACAGACTCGCTAGATCGTGTAGAAGACACTTCCGTATCAGCCCCACACGCGCCCACAGCTAAAATGAGCACGATCAGCAGCGATCCGGTAATCAATCTTCTCAACATAACGGTTAGATTCACATGAAGACCCATTCAAACTAGCTGGCATAAGAGTTGCATAATATTAACCCGGATGAGTATACCGCAGACCAGCTGTTACGAACCATATCATCGAAATTCATGGAAACATGAGGTGTTCCGATTGGTACATCTTTCCTCTCTACGTCTTCACTCACATCGTGCTATTATGCTCTTATATGGCGAGTACCTCAAATATAACTGCCGCTGCTGGCTCACGCCAAAAAGAGGTTGAAGTGCCTCCTGAAGATCCAATCCTGCAGCCAGCGGCGAAACAAGACGCCGAATATTTGGCTGCGTTGGAACGCTTAGAGCGTGCGCAAGAACGCATGCTCTCGGCAGCGATCGCATTCTGTGACGGGCTGATTAGCGCTGGTCAACTGCGCGCGGTTCGAGAACTCCTGCGGGAACAAGAGCGAAAAATCGACGCCATGGGAGGAATCCAAGCTTCCCCCTTCATCGGTGATGTTGGCGATGGCTCTGCTCCTTCGCTAGAAGAGGCAAAGAGTCCAGCCCCCGTGATTGAAGAGAGCGTTGCTGAAGCTATCGTTGAAGAACCTTCCATAGAAGATATTGACGACCCAGAACTCCGTCGTCGCTTGGAAACTCTTAATGGAAAGATCGCTCGCCTAGAACAGGATTTCCAACAAGGGCGCATTAACGCTTCTCAATATCGCGCGATCTACCGCCACTATATGGGGCAGCGCGAAGTCGCTCTGCGTATGCGCCAGACATATCCCGACAGTGACCGCTGGCAGATGGTTCTGGAGGAAGGCAAGACACGCTTCCTATTACAATTGAATGAAGCTGCCTGCTACAGCGTTGGCCTATATGACATTCAATCCAAGGAGCGCATCTTCATTGACGGCAATATGCCTGAATCAGCCGAGGATGCCATGGCGCTTCTAGGAACTTTCAGTTCAAGCGAGGACGAATCTCCGGATGGACGGCTTTTCGCCACAACATCTGACAGCGGCGAAACATTACTCCTCATCCCGGGCGCTTTCACAGTCAGTCTGGCTGTATTCTCGCAAGATCCGCCAGCGTGGCAAGTGCGAGCACTTCGTGAAGTACACCGCAACTTCGAAGCTGTCAACCGGCCAGCGCTCCTGCGTGGTGAAACAAAGAACCTGATCTTCCCCGATCTCAGCAGATTCATTAAAAACTGATCGTCCTTCACATCTTCAATGAATGGAACTAATCTGGCCCCTCGCGGGATTGTCATTTTAAAGGGCGTAGAGAATAAGAATCTCGTTCTGGAAAGAACTAACACTCTATTCAAAGAACGAGATGCTTCACGGAGTTTAGCCTGCGTAGTCCCCGACCGGAGGGAGGGGGAGCGAAGGCGAATGGGTTCAGCATGAAATCTTCCTGCCTAATGCCATTATGAGGAGAACTAAAAAAAAGGAGAACCCGGGATTTAAGTTCATCCCGGATTCTCCTTGCAGCCTCGGCTTTTTAGCGTTAAAGAAACACTCCCTGTTCTTCGAGTGTCTGTCTCTGGATCTGGACCAATTGCCCAATCGAGCCATTTGCTAGATGAAGCATCTGATTTAGAGTATCCATCGTGAATGGTTCACGCTCGGCGGTACCTTGAATTTCAATGAACTCCCCTTTTTCGTTCATGACGATATTGATATCCGCTTCAGCAATCGAATCCTCGGCATAATCAAGATCTACAATTGGAATGCCATCCAAAAGGCCGACGCTAATAGCTGCGATGGGTGATTTATATATCTCTTCGACAGGATCACCTTCAACCATCAGACCATTTAACGCTATAGCCAGGGCGACATATCCTCCAGTGACCGCCGCAGTACGGGTACCACCATCCGCTTGCAGCACATCACAATCAACAATGCAGGTAATTGCGGGAAGCTTTTCCAAATTGAACCCTGCACGCAGGCTTCGCCCGATCAAACGCCGGATCTCCTGGCTGCGGGCTCTGGGCTTGTCTACCTCGCGCGCGGTTCGCTCCTGCGTAGCACGCGGGAGCATGGCGTATTCGGCGGTGATCCACCCTCCCTGTGCATCGCGCGCGTCCATCCACCTGGGGACTCCTTTCTCAATCGTCACGTTGCAAAGCACACGCGTATCTCCCAACTCGAGAAGCACCGATCCCTCCGGATACTCGCTGTAACCCGGCGTGATCGAGATTGGTCTTAATTCATCTACCGCACGTCCCGCATGTCGAGAGATCGGTGTCATCTACACTTCTCCTGTGAACACACCTGGCATTATTGAACCCTGCCCCTTACTGTGAGCAAGATCCATTAATCTAACTCAAGATAACGCTCCACCCTCCCCTCGATAACTTCCATGCTGCTCTTCCAGAATGCCGGGCTGTGCAAATCGATGTTAAATTGCGCGGCGAGATCTGCGGCGTTTCCCATGCCTGTATTACGCAGGAGACTCTCATAATCTGGGATGAAATCATCACCCCGCTCCTGATAAAGGGCAAATAAACCCAATCCGAAGAGCTGTCCAAATGCATACGGGAAGTTATAGAATGATCGCGAGGGGCTGTAGTAATGCGGCTTCCATGCCCACATGTATGGATGCCGGTATTGCTCATCCAACCCATCGGCGAACGTTTCCGCCTGGCAGCGGAGCATGATCTCACAGAAATCGTCCGCAGAGAGTTCGGCGCCTGAGCGCTTATCAAAGACCTCAGACTCAAAAAGGTAGCGGGAGTAGATATCGACAATGACCCCCGAAGCCCCAACAAGGAAGGTCTCCAGTATTAAGAGTTCATCTTCCACGCTTTGGGCTTGCTCGAGCGCTGACTCGCTAATCAATGTCTCATTGAAGATCGATGCAGTTTCTGCCAGGGTCATTGGGGTGATGCGCTGCAGATCCGTTAGCCCCCACTGACACTCATTGTGAAATGCATGCCCGAGTTCGTGCGCAAGCGTAGATAGCTGATCTAGTGAGCCGTCATAATTAGCCAGGATGCGGGATTCTTCAACAAGCGGGATATCCATGCAGAACGCGCCCCCTCGTTTTCCTTTTCGAGGTTCAGCATCAATCCAACGCTGGTCAAAAGCTTTCTGCGTGAATGCTGCCAACCGCGGGCTGAAGCCGCCGAAACTATCAACGATGGAGATTCTTGCTTCCTCGAAGGTAAAGCGCCGCTCGGATCCCCCGACTGGGGCAAACAGGTCCCACCACGCAAGCGCATCTTTCCCAATTCTTTTAGCCTTAGCTTTATAGTAACTGCGGAAGGTTGGGAAGGATTCCTTCATAACGCCGAGCATTGCCTGTAATGTCTCCCGGTCGATCCTGGTTTGGTCCAACACTTCATGGAGAGCATCCTCCCGCCCACGCCGTTGATTGAGCGTGAGCACCGTGCCTTTTACCCCATTCATACAAGCTGCCAGAGGTTCACGCAGGCTCTCCCAGGCTTTGATCTCGGCCTCGAAGGCTCTTCGCCGGGTTGATTCATCAGGATCATACTTCCGGATGTTCTGCAGTGCAGCCATCGGAACATCCTCGACAACTCCTTCGCGCTCAAACAGCACACTGATCTGCGAAGTAACCGTCCCCTGCAGCTTCTGCCAGGCGCTCGCGCCGCTCAATGAAAGCTCCGAAGCCAGCGCTTCTTCTTCATCCGACATGAGGTATTTGCTTTGTTCTACCGTTTCCTGGAGGAAGAAATCGTGGTCTTTCAAAGCCGGATTGGCGATGATTAGGCTACCCAGATCAGTTCCCTGTTTAATTACTTCCCCAAACCAACCTCTGAATAGGACTTCCTGGCGATCTATTTGGACAGTGATCCTCTCAAATGCTGATTCCTTACGCTTGGCCAACGTGTTGAAGGAATCAGTCGAAATATATCCGTGAAAGAATGCTCCTATCGTTCCAGACAAAGCGAGAATATCATTCGTCATCTGCAGATATTCTGAGACAAGCATCGCAGTTCGTTCAATCGAGGATGGCATTTCCCCTTTACGGGATATTTTTTCCTTTTCAAGGAATTGATCGAGCCGCTTGATTCGCTCACGCAGGTCTTCAACGGCACTATCTACCTCATTTGATTCGAGGCTCGGGTAGATATTGCTCAAGTCCCAGTGCGGCAGTGTTCCGAGATCTTTCTCCGCTGACATATACTTCTCCTTATTGAAGTTTGATGACTGATGCCAAGCTCAGATTGAGCTTTCATCTCTACAGGATAATTAACCGAAAAAAACATCGGCTCTTGAACGCAAAATCTGTGCCTGCTCTATGTCTATATATTGGCTATGCGCATCTTGCTGGAAGGAGGGTTGATAAACTTCCCGCTAAGATGCTTTGCTTGACGCGGCTGGCCTTATTCCGAATACTTGAAGGAGACCTTGATCTTCGCTCGATACGTGATGACCTTGCCTTCATCGATTTGCATATCGAGATCGGTAACTTCCGCGATCCGCAGATCCCTTAAAGAGGCGCCGGCTCTCTCCACTGCCACCGCCGCAGCCTTCTCCCAGGATTCTTCGCTCGTCCCTACAAGCTCAATAACTTTGTAAACACTATCAGTCATGGCATTCTCCCTTCAAGTCCAGTTAGTCTAGAATATCAGGCTTCGAATGGCAATTCGCTCTGGTGTTATTATTCTAGCACTCAAGAGCGATTCAACAAGTTAACGTTCGTCGCTTTCACCATCACAGCGGTATCCGTTTGGGCAGGGACTTACTTCAACAATGTTATGCGAGCCTGAAGGAAATGGATTCAAAGGGCAGGAATTCTCCCGCTGCTCATTTCCTGCATTCGTGGATGTATTACCTGGCGGATGCTTTGGCTTCTAGCCATTGCTTGATAGTCTGGCGATGCTCGGGGTAGTGCCAGAATGTATTCGCCGCCACCATCTCCCAAAGCGGTGACCCCGAACGCCACTCGAGAGAATCCGATCGCATGAGCAAATCTTCCGGGATCGCTTTCACTGCTTGCACGACTTCTTCTGTGAAATGGTTGAAGTCATCCAGTACTTCCATTAATTCTCGCTCTCGATTCTCTTCGTGGGTTTGCTCATTCCAGCGGTCAAGATCATCCCATGTCATCCCCGGGGGAAGCTGCTGCGGAACATCCCCTCTTTTTGCAATACTCAACCACTCGACCATCCGTTTTTCCCAGATGACAACGTGCGCCAAATAATCTTTTACAGACCAGCCATTCTCCTCCAGTGGCACCAACATCTCGTCTTCAGTGAGATTCCCTAAAAGATTTCTGAGCATATCACGCTCATCTCGAATTTTTTGGATCAGGTCTTGTTTATCTTTCGGTGCATCCATCCTTAACCCTCGCTAACCCTCATGAGCAGAACGAGATAATATCTGCAGGCCAGTACACCTGTCCGTAATCACCTTGAAAGGCCTCTCGAACTCAGCGTATCCCGGTATCAATTGCGATATCTAAACGCGTAACTTCATAGGGTCGGATATCAACCTGAGCCGGTAATCCTTTAGCAAAATCGACACCGGAATGGTTGATGTCTACGATATAAGCAGCCGCTGGCAATGCGATTTCATAATCTCCGACGGCGTTTACCGAGGCGCGTGCAATTTCCTTTCGACCATTTTGATCGAAGATCACGATCTGTCTGGCCGCGTACACATCAGGGTTCGGCGTAGGCTCCGGCACACCCTCTTGAATAGCCGGCAGAATCGGCCCGATTGAAACATGTCCCTTTAATATTCCGTCAGGAGCTGGCGCGACCTGGCAGGCGGAAAGCAGGATGAAAAGCAAGATGGAGATGGTACGTTTCAACATTTGGCCTCATGTCTCCTCGTTTATCCGCTATAGTTGAAATAGATGCGGGCGATTCTCATCTTTGCAGCTTTGTTGATAATCTACCGAATAGCCTTGTCAGAGCCGTGCCTGGCAGTGTGATGCATTCCTGCTCACATCCCGCCACCCATGACCCCACAGTCATCATCGCCGAATTCAATCTCGACTGTAGAATGAGTGAAGGCGAGTTCGCGGACAAGCTCGAGAACTTCCTTGCGAATACAAACAACTTGCTCTTTCGAGACGTCCTCGTCCACCACGATATGAGACGTCAGGACATGGTGTTCACCATCTAATGACCAAACATGGGTGTGGTGAGTCGAACAGACATGCTCGATCTCATTTAATCTCTCATCGATGGCTGCAACATCTACATTCTCCGGGACGGCCTGAAGGAACACCGCGAGCGTTTGTTTCAAGTTCTTCAAGACATTGTAGAGGATATAGATCGTGATAAGAATGGAGAGAAGCGGGTCGAGAATGTAGAGGTCCGTGAAAAGCAGGACAATGCTTACAACAAGTACGGCAACCCACCCTAGGACATCCTCGATCAGATGCCAGGCGATGGCGCGGGCGTTGAGTGATTTTTCTTCCCTGAGTCGAAGCGCCGCAAGCCCATTTACGACTACTCCCAGCAGCGCGAAGAGAATCATTCCCTGCGCGTTGGCAGGCTCGGGATTGAAAAGGCGCGGAATCGCCTCGATCAGAATGAACATTGAGCCGATGATTAAAACGACCGTGCTGATGATCGCACCTAAAAGCGAAAAGCGTCGATACCCATAAGAGAATTGCTGATCGCCGCCACGCTGTGCAACGCGATCTAAATACCATGCCAGCCCGAGAGAGAGACTATCTCCGAGATCATGAACTGCATCAGAAAGGATCGCAACACTATTCGTCATTAACCCGCCAACGACCTCAAGCATAGTAAAGGCAAGGTTAAGGAAAAAAGCAGTTCGCAAATTCGCTTCGGCGCCTCTGTGGTGTACGTGATTATGAGTCATGTTCCCGATTCTACCGTAGAGATGCAAGATTACCAGTTGATACAACCGAAGCGGTGATAGCTTGCAGCACGCGTAGGAGGACGACTTTTTGCCCTGGAAGTCTGTCAGCATGCAAATAAACAATGACTATGCGCAGCATCTTCTGTGTGAAAAACGAAATTACGGGATGGCGAGTTTAACAATCTGCCCTGGAAATACTCACGAATCTTGCTGGGTCAGGTACTCTTGATACTGCTTCCATCCCGGGCACCAGGTAGTATGCCAGCGCCAGATCTTGCTCACCAGGGAATTGGGATTGCTCTCCGACTTCTTTCTCAAAGGGCAATCCGCACATTTCGTTGTTTCCTTAAAATTCTCCGTCATTCTATTTTCCTCCTTCATCATCCAATGAATAGATTTTGCTAATTAACAGCAATACATTGCACTCTATTGCATGCCCTGAAATCAGTCAAATTGGTCCACGCTCCAAAGTCCACGTTCGCGGGAAAGGGTAGGGAACGGTTGAGCAGCTCTCTGCCATAGCTGTCTCCTGCGATAATAATCTGGCTGCCATCATGACGCAGTGCGCACTCTGGATTTCGTGCCTGAGTGGTATTGAATACGAGCCAATTGAATTGTAGTATCGATAATGAAAGAAGGTGAATGATGTTCAAAACACTGCCGCAAGACTGCAAAGAGTTTATGCAATGGGGCTGGGAGCAGATCGAGCCCTATGCTGACAACCTGACCCAAAGGGAATTATCTGCAGTAACCATCGACGACTGGCTTACCGATTGGTCTCAATTAGCGAGCTTAATATTCGAGTCGTTTTATCGGCTACAGATTCGCACAACCACCCATACCAACGATGAAGAAGGCCAGGCGCTCTTTATATCCTACTCGGAAAACATCATGCCAAAGGCGCGTGGCTTCGAACAGAAAATGAAGGAAAAACTTCTGGCAAGTGGTCTTGAACCAGACGATTTTGCGATTCCCCTTCGAAAGATGCGCACGGACGCCGAGATATTCCGCGATGAAAACTTGCCACTGCAAACCGAGATCGAACGGTTGAATACCGAATATGACAAGATTCTTGGGGGGTGGACCGTCGAATGGGAGGGTGAAGATTTAACGCCTACGGAAATGCTTGCCAAGCTAACAGAGCAAGACCGCAGCATTCGAGAACGGGCTTGGCATTTGCTGAGCACTTGTGTCGAAGAGGATCGCGAGAACGTCGACGCGCTTTGGGTCCAGTTATTGGATCTGCGTCTGCAAATTGCTCACAATGCCGGCTTTAACGATTACCGATCGTTCCAATGGCAGGATCTTAGCCGGTTTGATTACTCGCCTGACGACTGCAAATCGTTCCATGCGGCAATTGAGGAAGTTGTTGTCCCGGCAGCAACGAGGATGAGCAATAGACGTAAAGTTGCGCTCGGTGTTGAGACATTGCGTGTGTGGGATGATTTCTGGTGGGGCTACCGCCCGGATATGCAAGGTCGATCACCCCTGAAACCTTTTAATTCCATACATGAATTGAACGAAACTATCGAACGCATTTTCTCTCGGGTAGATCCTGCCTTAGGCAGGTATTATCACATCATGCGGGAAGAAGGTCTTCTTGATCTCGACAGCCGCAAGCACAAATCTGGTGGAGCGTATATGGAGGAATTTCCAGCAAGTAAACGCCCGTACATTTTTTCAAATGCCGTTGGTACGCATAACGATGTAATTACGCAGCTGCATGAAGGCGGGCATGCTTTCCATTATTTCGAAGCAGCGCATTGGCCATATCACTACCAGTCAATGCTCGAACACATGCCAATGGAATTCGTCGAAGTAGGGTCAATGGCATTGGAATTACTGGCTGCCCCCTATCTCACCATCGATCAGGGAGGGTTTTACACAGAAGATGAAGCAGCACGGGCACTCATCGAGCATCTAGAGGGAATTCTGGGTTTCTGGCCATACATGGCGGTGGTCGATTCGTTCCAACATTGGGTATATGAGAATCCTGAGGCGGCACGCGATACCAACCAATGCGACGAGATTTGGGTTGCGCTCCACAGCCGCTATTTACCACATCTGGACTGGTCTGGCATCGAGAATACGCTGCGCATATTTTGGCGGCAACAGGGCCACATCATCCAAGTCCCATTCTATTATGTCGAATACGGTCTGGCACAGTTGGCCGCGGTGCAAGTTTGGGCTAACGCACTGCAAGATCAAGAGGGGGCGGTTCGGGCATATCGCCAGGCGCTGTCGCTGGGGAATACCGCGTCACTGCTGGATCTATACGAGACTGCTGGAGCAAAATTTGCCTTTGATGCAGATACATTGAAGCAGGCGGTAGAATTAATCGAGCATACGATTGCCGGGCTGAATGGAATAAACTAGATATGGTACTCCTGATCTTGCCGGATTGCTATTAGGTCGTAGGACGACAATCTTAGATATCCCCCTCTTTTTTGGCGAATGACTTCCATGTCATTACGATCGGCAGCATCCCCATAATGAAGAGGGTCGTATTCAACGCGGCGTTGAAGGCAACTTTGAAATTGAGCGTGATGCTGGTGTCCACCACGTACCATAGCAACAACCCGACCAGGATGGCATCACGCGCCCAGCGCTCATGCCGGTTAAACGGGATGCGGGCGATGAAAACCATGAACACGCCCCACCCAGCGACGGTTGCCCCTAACACGCCATAGATCCAGCGCACGAAGAGGGCGCTTGCGTGTGGGACTGAGCCATCCCCCCAGAACACCGGATTGACGCGATCGTTCATCAAATCAAAGAGTGGAGTCGCGTTCAAGAGCGCCATCGCCAAGCCGAACAAGACGATAATCCAACTCACAACAAGCAGCCAACGCTGCCAGAACTTAAAGCTTTTCATACCAAAACCCCTTTCAGCCAACCTGGAAAACGAAAGTCACTCCCTCTCCTCGTCGCCCGTGACGCAATGCTTCAATCTAACTGGCGACTCGGGTGCTTCAAGTTAGTACTGATCTTCGTCTATGAAGATTCCAGGAAATCAAGAAGAGAATCCCCGGAATGATCAGAGGGATCAGCATGGTAAAGACCCCCAACCGGGGGAGATCCCCATCCAGGATGAACATCGCCAGGTAGAAGCCAATTACACTCAGCGTTGAAATACACCCGCCTAAGCCCTCCCAGCGGAATGCCAATGCCATGCCTGAAAACACCCCGACCGGGATGAAAGCAGCCAGGACAAGATCCCGGGGGCGCCATCCCTCTCCGCCGTGCGGGTATACGATTTCCATGATGATTATAAAGACGAAGAATCCGAAGCATAGAAGACTCCAGATGCGAGCAATGCGTCGTATGATCGAAGGTAAGTTGCTCGGGTTCTCATTTACACTCTCCATGGCTCCATCCTTACTAAATGCGGCGATCACTTCTTCTGAGCAGTGTTCCTCTTGGTGAAACGTAAACCAGACCAGGTATTATCAATAGAACTGATCTTGAAATCCACCAGACCGGCGGCAAGGCCTATCTGTCGGACGGTATTTTGGGATAGATCGCTTTCAACACCAGATGATTTCTTCGGCCAGATGATCCACAACCCGGCCGATGCACCGAAATCAACCATCTCTCCCAGGCCGTTTTCGAGTTCCGCACGAGATCGAACAAACCAGAGTGTTAGATCGCCAATGGACTGTAAGCCCGTCTTCAAAACCACTCCCGCCGGCATTTCACCCAGGGTCTCCTTGATCCCCTTTGGGGCATTCACCAGAGCCACAACTGCGTTTTCTTTTATCCCCAGCTTTATCGGTAACGAAGTCCCGGAGTACCCCGCCATAACCGAAGCAGGTACAACCGGATCGGTGGGAGGAGATTCGATTGCCTTTCGTAGAGAGTCATCAATCTGTTGCCACTGCGTATACACAGCATCCGGCAATAATTTCTTGATGCCTTTAACCTTTTCCAGGTCCCCTCCAACAAAAACTAACGGCACACATCTGGTCGCTTTGTGTATGCGAATGCCCAAGGCGAAGTCTCTTCCCTGCGATGGCAGTCGATCAAGATCGATCACCAATGCAGCGGGTGGATCCTCTCGCATTTGACGCATACTATCATTATCAAGAAGTGAGAATTCCACTTTGTATCCTGCCTTCGTTAGGCTCTCAACTTTCTCCTCAGCCTCGGATTCCTTCCAATGGATCAATCGAACTCGCTGCATGCGTAGCTCCCGAATTAAACCCCGTCCCAGATTTCTACGATTACATTAAACCAGCACGAAGATAAACGACGAGGAGTCTGAATTGATGCTGCCCGTTACTCGATTAATTGCTGAAGCCATATCCCTGTGCAAATTTAACCAGGTTGAGTGCGCTATATCCATAAAATACATCGGAAATTGGTTTTTTACGTAGAATAATAAGGGGGAAATAACGTATATAAATGCTTCCGCGGATTCAAATTAGCAGACCGGGGCCTCATGTTTCCTCAATAAGAATTTTTTGAGTGCGCCGTGGAGTACGACGAGTAACTTTGGAATGGTGACTGCCTTATTCCTTCGCGTTAAACATTTCTTCTGGCATCTGCACAGCCACAACCTCGCCTTGCGCGCAAATCTGCCCTTCAGCGGAAAGGGTTGACTCGACGACAACTTTGCGCCCCTTGATCTCCATCACTCGTCCGCGGATTTCCAGGGGAACGCCAAGGGGTGTCGGGCGGAGATAGTTGACATGCAACGATGCTGTTACAAAACGATGCGGTGGATCCGTATCCATCTCACGCTCCTCTGCTCGATAGGCCGCGGCAGAAGCAGTACCAGTCGAATGGCAGTCGATCAGTGAAGCAATCAAGCCGCCATACACAAATCCCGGGATGGCGATGTGGCTGGGCCGCGGAGTGTATCGCGCCACGGTTTCATCGCCGTCCCAGAAACTCTTGATTTGAAGTCCATCTTCATTAAGACGACCACATCCGTAGCAATAGCTTAAGTCGTCGGGGTAGTTATCCTGAAACGCTCCCTCTGCCATGAAATGCAACCTCCTGTTTGGATCTATTTCTCTTAAAGGTTTGATAAAGTAGGCTTATATTTACGAGTGAACTTCCGGCGATGTTATGAGCTCTGCGAAGTCCCCCCCCTTAATACATCCCAGGAAAAACCTAAAGGAAGCGGATGATCAATGGAACTGCGATCGCGGCAAGCGCCAGGGTGCCAATCACACCGCTGAATAGCAGATAACGGGCATTGTAGTTCGACATCAGCGAAGGGTCATAATACTTTTCCACTTCATTGTCGCTATACATTTTGACCAATCCATTAAGCAGCATTTGGCGGGTTCGCTTGCCGAGGTTCAACGCCGAAATCGCGATTGTATTCATCAAAAGCGTCATGATAATGAACACGAGCAATACGATGTCGTTAGTAGGATCTACCCTTCTTCCGGAGCCAGCACTCGCCACACCGGAATTAATCCCGAGGACAATGAGGTTGAATGCGATGGCTGTCACTACAAATATTGTGTCAGTACGACTACTCTGGTTCAGTTCGCTGACGATGTGGTCATGCACTCGATTTAACATAGCAACCTCCTTGAACAAAACAATATCACCTGAAGCGGTCGTCAGATGTCATCCGCCTGACCTTCCCCTTGGCTTTCTCCAACCAGCCTGCCCGGGCTTGGGGTCTATGGTCGAACTCGGGCACATATGGTTTTAGATCGAGAAGCGGCGTGCCATCAAGAATATCAAGATCGTCGACATATAGAACCCCGCCATCAACTCGGATCAGTTTGACAATTGAAAGACCGATTGGATTCGGTCGTGTGGGCGCTCGAGTGGCAAAAATACCGCGCGGGGACGAATCGAGGAAGGGTGTAACTGTGAGCGCTTGTTCGCGAATGGCATGCATATGGTAGAGCAAGATGACGTGAGAAAACCCATCCAAATCCTTTAAGCCTTTCACAAACTCGGGAAAAATCTCGACCTTACCCGGAGCGCTAGCTTTACTCGTGGGTTGGATGGGCATTGCTTCCAATTCCTTGAAGGGACTGCGAATAACACCAATTGTGCGGTAGCGGGTCTCCATTGGTGGGTTCTGCGTTTCATAGTTGTTCATATATATTCCCTATTCCGCATCAAGGGGAGAGTGATTTCCCGTGCTTCTCCATCTTCTTTTCATGCTCAGTTCACAATCCTCGCGCAGAATCAATACGAAATCCAGTCATCAAAAGGAGAAAGAACATGAAAAAGAACATATGGATTGGAATAGCAGCAACAGTACTTTTGGCCGCTGCACTGGTGGTCGTCGGTGTGGTCTTCTACAATATCGGCGCCTCCCGCGGAGCATTCACTGCTGTCAACTTGGAAGGAATTGCCTTTCCAGGTGGTCCCCTTTCCCAGAAGGTTTACATTGAGGGTGGCGATGGCTTTCCTGTCCTCTTGCATCGTTTCCCCCCCTTCCTTATGGGACTTATTGGGTTCCTGCTGTTGATAGTCTTGCTGCGCGCCCTTGCCAGATTGATATTCTTCCCATTCTTTGGCTTCGGTGCAATGCGAGGAAGCCCTCGCCATCCTGGGTGGCGGCCGATGGGAAGGTACGCCTGTCGGGATTGGGATGAGATGGATACCCCGGCATTTATCCATAAGTGGCATTCACAGATGCACGATGCCGAAGAAAGCGACGAGGCTGACACGCCCAAAGCCTGACCCTCGTCTCCAGGCAGCCCGGGCGGTTTTCAACTCCGCCCGGGTTTGCGCCACCCTAGAAGGTGCGCCGATTTACATACCTGCTGATGTAGAATAGTAGCGTCCGTATTGATTCCCGCTTTTGGAGGTCCCCGGGTTGAAGAAGATCCTGGTAATTGATGACGAGCCGAAGATCATCCAGTTAACACAGGATTACCTGGAGAACGCCGGATTTTCGGTGATGAGCGCTGGCGACGGTGAACGCGCCCTGGCTGTCATCCATGCTGAGCCGCCCGACCTGGTTGTGCTAGACCTGGGGCTTCCCGGCATGGATGGATTGGATGTCTGTCGATCGATCCGCAAGACATCGAATCTCCCGATCATCATGCTCACCGCACGCGATGAGGAGACCGACAAACTCGTCGGGCTCGAGATCGGCGCCGACGATTACATCACCAAACCCTTCAGCCCCAAGGAACTCGTAGCCAGGGTTCGATCCGTTCTTCGACGATCAAAGTTGGCTCAGGAAACGCGGGAAGTTATCCATGTGGGGGATGTCACTTTAGATTTACCCTGCATGCGGGTCACGGTTGGCGGTGTCGAGTTAGAATTCACAGCTACGGAGTTCCAGCTTCTACAGACTCTTGCCAGCCAACCCGGGCGAATCTTCACTCGCTCCCAACTCCTCGACGCCGTCCATGGTGTTGCGATCGAATCCTACGAGCGCGCAATCGACGCTCACGTTAAGAACATCCGTCGCAAACTTGAACCTGTTCCACACGAGCCGCGTTACATCCAAACGGTTTACGGTGTGGGATACCGATTTAGCGATGAAGCATAGCGACCACCCCATCCATCATTTCCGGGCTAAGGCGCGCGAACGCCGTTTCAATCGCCCGCCCCCACCCTGGTGGCCTGAGGACGAAACCTGGCCTCCGGTTCCGCCTCTCTGGCGAAAAAATCACCGGAAATTGTTCCCCCGTCTTGCCATTGGAGCGCTCATCACTTTAGTGATCGCCACTGTTACCTGCTCGGGAAGTGTTTATATACTCACGAAACTTACCGGAGGGATTGACCTTCGTAAAACAGGTGCTCTGCCCATATTCATAGGTTTAGGTTTTCTTATTACCGCCGCAGTTTTCCACATGGGACGGACAATCCGACGCGTAATTTCACCTATCGATGATCTGCTAGAAGCCTCATATGGCGTTGCAGAAGGAGACTACTCGGTACGAGTCCCGGAGCGTGGCGCCCCTGAGATGTTTGCCCTTGTATCCTCATTCAACACCATGGTCGGCAAGCTCGAGATGCAAGCAAATCAGCGCAATGAGCTCATGGCTGATCTCACCCATGAGCTGCGAACACCCATAAGCGTCGTCCAGGGTAATATCGAAGGTATGATCGACGGCGTATACGAACGCGATGACGCTCATTTGCAGGCACTGCTCGATGAAACAAGACAGCTATCCAGCCTGATCGAAGATTTACGCACACTTGGTTTGGCCGAGAGTGGAGCGCTCCAACTGCACAGAGAGGCCACGGATTTGGTTTTACTAACCAGCGAGACACTCGCAGCCTATCGCCCCCAAATTGAGGCGGCAGGTGTTTCCCTTGGAATGTCTGCCGTGGAGGGAATTCCCTTAGTCAACGTAGATCCACTGCGCTTTCGGGAGGTGCTGACCAATCTGATCGCCAACGCACTGCGCTACACACGATCCGGCGGATCAATTGAGGTTCAGATTGGGCAGGAGGGCACCGACCGAGTCCGGATCGTCGTCCGCGATACCGGCTCCGGGATATCTGCGCAAGATCTGCCGCACATCTTCGAGCGATTCTACAAATCAGCCGATTCTGCAGGCAGCGGGCTGGGGCTGGCTATCGCTAAGAAGTTGGTGGAAGCTCATGGTGGTGAGATCAGCGCCGCAAGTGATCCTGATCGAGGGACACAGATCACGATTTCGCTGCCGATCGGATTATAAAGAACTCAGAGAGCGTCCAAAATCAGAATGACATCGGTACGCACCATCTCCAGCTAGTGACTCAGCCAATATCACTATGCCAAACGTTTGAGCATTCTCCAAACCACGGCTGATAACCATGGAGAAGGCTCTTTCTTTTGACCGAAATCCCAGCCCTTCCAAGCCGTCCAGATCGACTCGGGTGTATACCGCCCATCCGCATCTGCTTTCGATTGGATAACCCCAACCATCTCTAATAAGCGTTTGTCACTCCTCGCCCACGGAAACCTCGTCAACACATCCGCAACATGCAAGATGTCGTACCAGATTAGCGGCGCCTTGAGTTTGCTGAAATCTGTACCCATATGGAACAAGTAGGGATGGCGCTCGCGCCGCTCTGCCCACAATGTCAGCGCTGCTTCAACTCCGCTCCTGGTTGACTCACTATCCTGCCATTCATCAAATTCAGCCAGGACTTTAAGCATTACCAGGTTTGCATACGGGCAAGGATCACCTTTCTTCCCCGGACCACGAAAACTCCCTAATTGTTTCGATACCACACACGGCCAGCCATTTTCCCTGACCAATCCACTCAGGTGTTCAACCGCGGTTTGGATACGTGAGTCATCCTGTAAGCCAAACTTCACCAGCGCATAAAGCGTCAATGGTGCATCACAGAGCATCCAGACCCACTCATCCTCTCCTCTCCCGCCATACCTGGGATGTACATTCATCATGATTTGGAAAGGTCCTTCATCAGATTGATGGGCAAGCACTCGATCGATCACTTTCTCGAGCACAGAATCACCCAGACGAAAACCAAGATCCGCCATGAATGTGAGCTTGTGCAGTAGATGCCCGGCAGATTTGTGACTCTTTAAGGCCGCCCCTGGCCAAGAAGCCAATTCTTCCAGAATACCTTGAACTCGAGGATGATCGATCATACGTTCACGAGCGGATTGCACTGCCGGAGTGTTTTCTCCCTCATCGATGAGTTCAACACGTGAACGGTACTCAACCCAAGGTGGTCCCGAGGTCAACCAGTCCTTCACTGTATCCATATTCGCTCTATCTAATTCGCCTTCCCATATACTCCGCGGATAAAGTCAGTTACGAGACTCAGCCAACCTGAGCTGGTCTTCTTCCTCATTGCCCCTACACTCAATCCTACATCCCGAGTTTGTACTTGTTATTTATGGCTACACGCAGTTTCATGGTCAATAAAGAGCGACACCCTCTGTCTGCTTCGTTCAATCTAAGTATTCCCTTTCCACAGCATCGTCGATGAGCGACATCGCAAACCGCCAAATGGCGCGGGAACCATCCTTCATAACTTCATTACGGGCGCTCACCTGGGCTTTTCTAATGCCATGTTCACGCCATGATCGCCCCTCGGTATGGTAGTTATGAAGCAAAGGCATGAGCCTATCGATCGTGACCGCGAATTTCGCTTCCGGTGTGCTTCGCTCTTCAAACTCACCCCACAGCTCACGTAA
Source organism: Anaerolineales bacterium (assembly GCA_049644665.1). Taxonomy (GTDB): domain Bacteria; phylum Chloroflexota; class Anaerolineae; order Anaerolineales; family E44-bin32; genus E44-bin32. The sequence goes on along the minus strand of JBARSI010000029.1, from coordinate 1,943 downwards.
TTCGATCGTTTGATCCTCCGGCAGCAAACCAAAGAGACGCTCAGCAGCTGCATCCTCGCGGCTGGATTGATCCAGCGTCCCGGCTTCATCATAGCAGTAGGTATCACCGGCATCGATCTCGATGATGTCGTGGATCAGAAGCATCTTCATCGTTCGAAGCAAATCGACGGGGTGCTCCGCGTATTCTGTGAGGAGCATCCCCAAAAGCGCTACATGCCAACTGTGTTCAGCGGAGTTTTCCCGCCGGTTTCCAGCGAGCAAGTACGACTGCCGGATGACCGATTTAAGTTTGTCAATCTCAAGAATAAATTGAATCTGCTGATCGATGCGCTCTTTGTCCATTTACATTTATCCTGGTGAAGTCATTTCGCACAACATGGTCACCTCTTGAATGCAACTCTTCCTTTCAATTGCTCGATAATAAGAAGAGAAGCTCAGCGGTGCTGGTCACTTCTTCAACAATGAAGGAATGATGAAGGGGGTTGTCCTCTTATACTCAATATAAGGCTGTCCAAATCTCATTTCGAGCTCTTTCTCTTCAATGCATTTAAGGTAGGTAATAAGCGCCACCGTAAAAGTCGTTACCAAACCGATCGCAGACCAGGAAGCCACCCAGATGGCCAGGCCGGAATAGAGAACGATTGTCCCGAAACTCATCGGGTTTCGACAGTGGGCGAATGGCCCGGAGATCAGCAGAGTCTGCGTCGCCATCACTGGCAGCGGTGTGCCTCTACCTCGGGTCAGTTGATCTACGATCGACCATATCGCGAACAGGCATCCGATTGAGCGCCAAAGCTCCCCCCACAACGATATATATCAAGCCAAAGTTGAAACGCATGAGATGCAACCAGCGATCGATGGCAGTTGATCCCTTGAGAATCAGAAATGGGATCAAAAGGACAAAAATCACCCCCGCCAGGAGGGTCGCGATCACTCTCTCACCCAAATCGAATTCGTGCTCAGCCCACTTCGTAAAACGTTCATTGCCTTACCTCTTCGGGACGTGAATGGGATCATCCTCATTAAGATCAAAGATTGATTTTGGGCAGAAATCTCCCGGTATGCTTCATATAGCGTGCATACCTATCACCGAACTTATCAATCATGGTCTTTTCCTCGCCTTCTATTCTCAGGGCAATAAATATTCCGAAAAACACAATCGGAATTAAGGTCAACACCCAGTTTGAAGCGAGCAAGCCCCCGCCAATATAATTCATGAAATAAGCCGAGTAGATCGGGTGGCGGATGAAGCGATAAGGTCCACTTTGCACGAGTTCTTGATCTTCTTTTAAGACAACTAAGGAGTGGAAGCTCTTTCCAAGGTGGTGATGGGCGAGCCAGAGCACCGAAATTCCCGCAGTTAATAGAACCACCCCAAAGTACCTCAACCAAGTCGGGAAATGAATTGAATAGGCCCACGAAAAGGTGCCCGGGAATAAGATGTATTCAGCACCGAAGATGATCGTGACGATGGCAGCGATACTCCCCGGGATTAAGCGTGCGCCGCTATCTCGCATTTCGCTGCGGCGCAAATCACCCCTCACCTTAGATTGGTAATAAATCCTGACCGCAAACATGGCAACACCGCTCAGGATGAACAATATTCTGAAGATGATCTCTTGGTCCATGGTTCATAATCTCCAAGGCTGGAAAAGTTTTTCTTAGACTTCGAGAAATCGCTGTCTTTGTTCACTCACGGTGATATCTCTCCAGGGCATAGCGGCATCCTCAATGAGGAAAGTGTCAACCATGTCTTTATAACATTTTGTCAACTACATCCTTGATTGATCAGGTAACGATACTGACATCTCATGTATGAGGCAAGGGCATTGTTTGTTACGCATCTGACCGACCCCTTACTCTTATCCTGCGCAGGACCAGAATCCCCAAGATAACAAATACAATCACAACTGCGGTGCTTATATACAGGGATGTATTGTCGC
>JBARSI010000028.1:0-5584 GCA_049644665.1 Anaerolineales bacterium | reverse complement strand
CAGGAAGCGGGATGAGAGATCGCTCACCGTGAGCGGGAAACAGTAGTTCCCGTTCTTCAGACGGAATTGCCCCTTGTAGTCAGCACCCCAGATGTCGTTTGGACCTTGCGGGATGCTCTTCGGGCACCCGGGGTGAGAGCGTCGATAGCGGCGTCTGGGCTTCACCAATCCGTTTCTCGCCAGGATCAAAGCCCCTGTTGAGACAGCTGGAAGCTGCCGCTCTGGGTCTCGACGATCCATCGTATCGAGCAGCTTGCGTGGTCCCCATGTTGGGTGGGCATTGCGGAGCGCCACGAGTTCTTCGACGATCGCTTCATCCGTCTGCCACGGGCAGCTATGCGGCCGGCGGGAAAGCTCGTGATAGCCGGATTCCCCGAACTGCTTGAAGCGGTTAATCCATTTATAGGCGGTCGTTCTTGAGATGCTAAAACGCTCAGCAAGTTCGGTGACGGAATAGTAGTTCAGTTGGTAGTCTTCGAGGAATCGCTGTCTTTGTTCGCTCACGGTGACACCTCTCCAGGGCATAGCGCACCTCCTCCATGACGAAAGTGTCAACCATGTCCTTAGAATTTGTGTCAACCATGTCTTTAGAATTTTTTGTCAACTATGTCCTTGATTGGTTCATATCTGAACTCAACTAGGATATGTGCTCAATCTCTTTTCTATAGATCGTAATCCCTTCTTCATCGGGGATTAATGGATCTGATTCAACCCTTTCGAAACCACACTTGACATAGTAGTGATGGTTCTTCGTGGCCCAGGTTGGAGTACCCAGACGCCAGCTTATCGATTTTGGATATTTCTCTTCAATGAATCTCCAGGTTTGCTCGCCGACACCGATATCTTGGAAACTTGGATCAACGAAGATTGTTCCCAGAATGTTGTGACCTTCAGGAAGGATCCAGACAATAATGCCACCGATAACACTTTCCCCGGACATGATCTTATATCCAATGCTCTCTTCATACGGGAGAAGCCAAGTCCGAAAGAATTCGCCGTCATCATATCCGGGTGGACCACCACTCTCCTGTCCAAGGTGCTTTTGAGCATCGTCGTCAAATGCCCGTTTCATCACTGGAATCAATACCTGGAAATCTGATTCCTCGATCTCCTGGAATGAAAGCTTAAGATCCTCAAGATTATTGCCCATCGTGGACCTCTAATGAATTGTTACTTGATATTATCGCCGCCTAACGGTTTTGAGCTCAGCGGCCGGGGAACGTACGACCGCTATCTTTTCTACCTACTCCTATCACACAACTTCATTACGAAATCGCGCAGCATCCCCGGTCCGTTCCAGCGATTGGTTAGGCGTAAATCATGCTGTACTTGTTACAACCCTTTTGAAAATGAACGGGCACTCCTTGCCACCGTATCCCAACGTTGTTGGCCGTTCGAACAGAATGCCATATTTTATTGGATCGATCTGCTTGATCCAGTTTTCATCCCAGCTGCAGAATATTCGAGTTAGGTGTTGGGCTTCTGCGACTGTGAAGAAATCGTGATAGAAGCACTTTGTACTTGTCATCGTGAAAGAAGTATCCGTTTCTTCAAACATGAACTCCCAAGCTCCACCATACTGTTCTATAGCTCGTTTCTTCCCAGCGTTCGTTATTGCAGTAAATGGATCCTTACTGAACATCAATATGGCCTGGGTGTAGAGCTTGAGCGATGTTTGACCGATGCTGACAAATACATCTTCGACCAATTTCAAAGCATGCTCTGGATCCAATAGTCCTGAGGCAAGCGCTTGATAGCTCGCAAGAATACAAGCTGTCAGACGAAGGTGAGGACGGGTCTTCTCATCTACCACCAAGTGCGAATACTCGACAATAATGAGTTCGATCTCGTTGCCAATCCTGCGGATAAGTTGCCCGTTTTCTGGAAGCCCAGGGGCACCGAGGCGGTTGCTAAGCCGGCGGAGGATTTCTTTCTGAAAGCGAAGATCCCAGGTCATTCTTTTTATCCTCAGTTTGAAGGATTTACGCCTAACAGCTTCGAGCTGAGGCGCCGGGGCTACCCCACTGGCCAGGAATTCCCGCCTCGCACACCTGCTAATTCGATTGCCAATCGCGCCGCATCCCCGGTCGCCTCCAGCGAGACGTTAGCCCGATAATCAAACGAAAGCACTAATCAGCGACAAGAGATATCGGTCTTCGGAATACCAACATTTTTAATGTAATACGATTTTCACAAACCTATACCAAATTTTGGCTTAACAACAAGGAGATAATCGCATTGAGAATGATAGCGAGGTAATAAAACTTCCCAATGCTATCTGCTCTAGCTTGATCCCCTTCTTCCACAACAACAAAATCAAGCCAAGTACGGGTAAATCTATTGGTCTTATTTCGATATATCATGTGAACCAAAAAACTCAATATGAAGAATGAAACGAAGAAAATGATTGTTTTAGTAATTCCAAAAAAGAAATAGTACACAAGAGAGGCACCAAGAATCAAAAAGACTTTAAAGATCTTATACCACTGTGGCTGCAAGGAATGAGATTTGATGAAACTCAAATCATACTTAATTTCATCCAATAACTTGATCATATCTTTGTTCCATACGTTTGTTACATATTCCGCTCAAGGTCTTATCGGGCTAACGGTTTCGAGCTGAGGCGCCGGGGCAGGTGCCCAGGCTTGCAGCTCAAGGTTCCCGATAACACAAGATTGGCTGCATTTCTCGCCCCGTCCCCGGTCCCATCCAGCGAGATGTTGGGCAGAATATCTACAATGAGACTATCCACCCGCGACGATCCAGAAACCACGCCACCAAACTCAGTACGCCAACAAATCCACCCGCTTGTAGAACGATCAGCCACACCGGGGCTTCGATATGCCATCCGCTTTTCTGCGGCCCGAGGAACACAAACACCCATATCCAGTAATGCAGCAGATACATCACCAACGGATTCTTGCCCCATGCAATCAGCATCGGCAGACGAACTCGCAGCCTTTCGGTTAGCACATGGAATCCCGTAAACAGCACTCCACTTGCCCCCAAGCCAATCAACACATAGCTAGCAGACACGTAGTACTGACTCACATCGACCCACTTTGACAATACAATTCCCAATCCCAGCGACGCCAAGATCCCCAGGAAATAAATCCTTCGTCCCCGAGGCCGATCGTAGTACAAATCGGCCAAGACGCTCGCCAGAACCAACATCATTGCCCAACTTATCACCCCTTCAATTTCGCACCAAGATGAATACGGCGTTAGTCGTCGTATCCAGATGTTGTCCGACAAGACTTGGTACCCTCCCAGAACTACTACTCCGATGATCAACCTCACCAGCGAGGGCAGTCCGATGACTAGTAGGGAAATAAGGCCTGCGCCTCCAATCGTCTGAAACAGCCCCCAAGAGAAACCCGGAGGTGTCAGCGTTCCAATCCCTATCAATGCCAGAAAACGCCGGATGAAATGAAAGACCGTTTGCCTGCGCCCATCTCGAAGAAGCCTTCGCTGCAAGGAGGATCTATAGACCAGCCCAATAGCAAGAATAAACATCGGGGCAATCAGATCGACTACGGTTAAGCCAACACCCGGGGCGTGTTTGAGCCAAACTGGCACGCTCTGGATGCGAGAGAGGTAATCTGCAAGTACCATCAGCAGGATAGCAAAACCCCGGAACTGGTCTATGGCATCCAGACGACCTTCGAAAATCTCAAGATGATTGTTGAACTGATTCATAAGCTCCTATACACTGACGAACAACGCTGGTTCTTATTCTGCCCAACGGTTTTGAGCTGAGCCGCCCCGCTCGGTGTTGCTCTTGCTTCTCAAGATACCACGACTAGAAGCATCAGGGGCAAATCGCGCCGTCCGCGGGGTCGGCTCCAGCGAATGGTTAGCCGTCATCAATATCTTGAAATTGAAGCTTCATGGGAATATAAAGAATTCCGCGGTCTAACCCCTCTCTTCCTTCAGATCGAAATCCAAGATGCTCATAGGCTTCGACTGAGTTGGGCGATGAATGAACACTGAGATAGGACAAATTAGGATTGTGCTGCGCGCAAGTATTCAGTGCTTCATTAAGCAGCTGCTTAGCTATTCCCTTGCGCTGGGATTCTCGCAGCACAAAAAGGAGGGAAATATGATTAAAATCCCTAACTTCGATAATACCAACCAACCTATTATCCGACTCTGCCATCAATACAAAATGGTTGGATTTTGCTCGCTTCGACATAAGATCGGGATCAATGTACCTAAGGAATTCCGACACGCCATCTTGAGTATATAGTGGAGCCACGAACTCGCTGAATACCTCGACGGCCAGACGACAAACAATACCCTCTTCACCATTTTTCATCCGACGAATTAATACTTCTTGCTCAGTCATATTGGAAAATTTGGAATTTGATGACGGCTAACGGTTTTGAGCTGAAGGGCCGAGTATGACTCCTGACTTATTCACATCCGCCAGCGTACCCGGTCCCATCCAGCGAATGGTTAGCTACCGCAACGGTACAGTCGCGAGAACGGCTACCAACGACTCTTACTCCCATCGGAATGTCCGCGCCGCAATTATCGTTCCCGCTACCAAGATCCCACCCAGCACGGCGACTTCAATCAAGTGCTCACCGTAAGACTCTCCGAACCACAATCCTCTCAGCAAAGTCACCACATGTGAGAAAGGCATTGCTCTTCTCGATAAGCCCCATTTGTTCTAGCAGGGGCCGCCAATCGACTGAGCTGTGGTAGAAAGAGGCGAAAAGATCCAGAGCCTCCCAAACCTTAATCCGGGGAGGGAAGGCGGCCGCTTGAAACTGGATGCCGATACGTTCCCGCAAGTCATACCCGTCTCGACGCGGGTCCAAACCCAGTACCTCTATGCTGCCCTCGTCAGGCTGGCGCAGCCCTTCGATACACTCGATTGTCGTCGTCTTGCCTGCTCCGTTTGGTCCTACCATCCCGAAGATCTCTCCTTCGCGAATCTCGAAGGAGACGCCATCCACGGCCCTCGCATTGGGGTACAGCTTGACCAGATCTCTCACTTCAACCACGATGTTGTTCATTGAGTTCATGCTATTTCACACTTCTTAAATAATAGGATCGTGCCCTTAGGAAGGCAGCTAACAATTTTGAGCTGAGCAGCCCCGCAAAGTTACCCCACCAATATCTTCCGCCGCGCGCGGGGTCCGCTCCAGCGAGACGTTAGGCGGATTTACTGATCCCTTGATGAATCATCCATGTGAAAGCAGCAAGACTATCGGATGACTCGTGGGCCCCCGAGTGACCCGAACCGACTCTCAACTCGAGGGCCCACGCACCCGAGCAGTTAAAGATCCTTGAGGAAAGTCCCCAACACCAATACAACGAGTCCGGCTGTGACAAGCCAGAACGAGTACTCGCTCAGGGCGGCTATTGTGCCAGTTTGACCGAGGAGTCCAAGAACTCCAAGGCCAACCGCGACCCACCAAGTAATGACCTTCGGGGCAGAAAGTTTTTTCATCGTCGCATCTCCTTTGATATCGATATCTCTTCAAGCGGGGTCCGACGTTTGGTCCGGGCGTGCCAGGGTCGGATAACCTGTAGGCGGATGTATCTAGCGTACGTACATGTATATGCGTGCCGG
>JBARSI010000027.1:0-15538 GCA_049644665.1 Anaerolineales bacterium | reverse complement strand
GATAAGAAGCCCAATGCTCTAATAGCGTGGATGCTCAGCCCCTGAGTGCGCATCCCCCTTGCGTCTCAGGGGCGATTGTTCCCCTCTTGAATACCATTCATCCATACTGTAATCTGTAATAGACTTTTTCAGCCTCGGCCTGGAAGGTTTTTGCCAGGGCGCTCTCATCGAAGCATAAAAGCCTGTCCTCAGCCGAGGTCCGGCTTTTAAACATTATCCACATTGAAGGAGGAGGAAGATGACAAAGCGCAGTGTAATTCTTGTAGGAGTTCTAATCTTGATGGTGGCACTGGGGAGCGCAGCAATCGGAGTTGTGTCATCAAAGGCGGCAACAGAAGCCGCCAATGGAACATATTACAGTTTCTTGCCACTTGTGATGAAAGCATTGCAAACCGATACAGCTCCTACGTTCTTTTTCGCTGGAAATACTTATGTGTCTAATGTCAATGAGTATTTTGCACCTAACGGGATAAGTGAAGATAGTATGTATATCGATAGGCGAGTAATTATGTCGCCCCCAACAGATTGTATCGCCAAGGATTTTTCGGCTAGTTTACTCCCAGGTAGCGCCACTCTTCACCCCGGTTATGTGGCTGGTTTTAAGTTGTTATATCGTGCACCAGGTTCGAGTCCTTGGCTTTCCCTGCCGGGATATCCTCCGGTCTGCGAAATTCTTGATCCGGCGATGAGTTGTGTGAGTTCAATCCAGATCACTATCCCGGCAAGATCAGAGATTGTTTTTGAGTCATATAATACGGGTATCGAAGGTGATAACTTCATTCTTCCGTTCTCCTGGATATGTGAAGGGACCTAATAAATCGATATGTGGAAAAGTAATGTAGCTTGTTCGTGAATCTTCAAGCCCCCGACTCGCAAGGGTCGGGGGTTTTAAATTCCGGTCCCCTTCCTGATGCTCCAAGGGACCCGGCGTCGGCGGGGGCAGGAGTTGAATCGGGTATTGTCTCGGTTGGCGGATGAGAAGCAGGATAAGTCCTGTGGATGCCAGACCTATAAGCAGGCCGGCCAGGAAGGTGCTCCATTTACGAACCAGATTAAACCCCCTCAATGTTCCCCCTTCACGTTCGATATTTGGATTATATGCCAGGTATGCCCCAATCTCAAAGCAATACTATAATCGGGGTATGTCTGATTATTACTCTGGCGAAGGGGATGACGGATCGACGGGTTTGCTCGGCAGCGAGCGGGTACCCAAGTATCACCTGCGCCCGACAGCCTTCGGGAGGGTCGATGAAGCCTCAGCAGCTCTCGGGTTGTCTCGAGCGACCGCTCTTTCTGAGGAGACGAAATCCGTAATCCATGAAGTCCAAAAAGATCTCTACACCATCATGGTAGAGCTTGCCGCTGTTCCTGAAGAGGGTGAGAAGTTTCAACGCCTTGAGGCATCACGTCTCACCTGGCTCGAAGGGCAGTTGGAATCTTTCGGAGACCGGGTAAATATGCCCAAGGATTTCATCCTGCCCGGGGATTCGCTTCCCGCTGCTACACTGGACCTCGCACGAACAACTGTGCGCCGCGCCGAGCGGCAAGTCGTCCGCCTCGATCACGAGAGTAAGCTCTCCAACCCGACCATTTTGCCGTACTTGAACCGCCTCTCCAGTCTTTGTTTCGTGCTCTCGCTCTGGGAGAACGAGACCGCCGGCGTGGAAAAACCCACGATCGCTAAATCGAGTGAATGATGACCGGGACATGGATTAATATTGCCACGGTTCTGATCGGCAGCACCGCCGGGCTTCTATTCGGCGCCCGTTTTCCGGACCGGATTCGTGAGAGTGTGATCAACGTCTTGGGGGTCTTCACGCTTGCGATCGGCGCCGAGTTATTCATCCGCGGAACCAGCGTGGAGGGGGAGAACATCTTGCTGCCCCTGGTGGGGCTGCTTACTGGCGTGATCCTCGGAGAGTGGTGGCGTCTGGAAGCGCGCCTGAAATCGCTGGGCGCCTTCCTCGAGAAACGCTTCACGAAAGGTTCAGGGGAGGTCACGAAGGGTAATCGTTTTATCCGAGGGTTCGTCTCCGCCAGCCTGCTCTTCTGCGTCGGTCCGATGACGATCCTGGGATCGATCCAGGACGGCCTGACGGGGAATTACGAATTGCTGGCGGTGAAGTCAGTTATGGATGGTTTTGCCTCTCTTGCGCTGGCCTCAAGTTTTGGCGTCGGGGTGCTGTTCTCGACGTTGATCGTTCTCTTCTACCAGGGGGGATTGACGCTGGCCGCGGCTTCCGTCCAGGGTATTTTCGATCCGCTGATGCTGGCGGAGATTTCGGTTGTGGGCGGGGTGCTGCTAATAGGCCTGGCGATCGGGACGCTTCTTGAGCTGCGACCGATACGAACGGCGAACATGCTGCCGGCGCTTGTGATCACACCGTTGGCGATTGTCGTGCTGCGCTTCTTCGGTTTGATGTAGTTGTTTGGGGGCGAAGTCCCCGACTATAAGGAGCGGTTAATTTAGCCGCGGGCTGACAAAACTCGCGTGGTTGGAATCGTTACCGGGTCTAAATTTATCAAAAGGCGGGTGCCTGGATAATGTGCGGCACCCGCTCAGTCTTTCTCAGGATCGACGCTTAATTACCCGCGAGGGTTTGCTCGATATAGGCCTGGAATGTTTCAAAAGGAAAGGCGCCGGTCACAAGCTCGCCGTTGATGAAAAAACTGGGGGTTGAGTCAACCCCCGCTTCCTGGCCGGCCAGGAAATCGGCGGTGACCTGGTCTAGATAGCGTTCTTCACGCAAGCAGTTCCCGAATTCGGCATCCAAACCGATGATTTCCGCCATCGCTTCCAACCGTGCCGTTGAAAAACTTTGCACGTTCTCACCGATCTGGTTGGTAAAGATGATATTGGAATATTCCCAGAAGAGCCCTTGTTCCGCGGCGCAGTAACCTCCAAGGGCAGCTGTCTCTGAATCTTTGCCGATGAAGGGGAAATTACGGAAGGTGTAATAAACTTTCCCTGTCTTGACGTACTGGTCGACAACCTGCTCAACTGTTTGTGCGTGGAAGAACTGGCAGGCAGAACATTGGAAATCAGAGAATTCCACGATGGTCACCGGCGCATCCGGATCTCCCATCGCCATGCCATCAGTCTGTTGGAAATCAATGGCCGTAGGAGTGATGATGCTATCGATCATGGCTTGTGAACGGTAGATAACTATTGCCGTCATGAGGATCACGGCTCCGGCGATAACAAGCGTGGCAACGAGGAGATTCTTCCGTTTTTCACGCTGGCGTTTTTCACGAATTTCTTCACGTTTTCCCATACTTACTCCAAATTAAATATTTCCCAATATTGCCATAAAAGGTTTGATATGTCCATCCATGCCTTAAATCCTCTGCGCTGATCGATCCAACTTGAGATAAAAACGCATGAGTCTTATTTCAGGTGGTCGAGACGCTCTGGTCCTTGACGTTGGATTTCAGCGCTGTGCGAGTCTGGTCTCGAGGAGCGAGAAACGCTGGCCCGTGGGTAGAAAGCCGAGCGAGCGATAGAGCTGTTGGCCGCGGAGATTGTCTGCCTGTGTGTTCACGGTAACTTGCTCCAACCCGCGTTGAGGAAAAACATGCAGCGCGTTGGCGATGAGTGCTCTCCCGAAGCCCATCCCCTGAAGGTCAGGGAGGACTGCCAGGCGGGCGATGTGGGCGCCCAGCGCGGAGGAGGTGCTCATCTGATAGGCGATGATCTGGTCCCCTTGTGAAATGACTGTCGCCAGTGAGGAGAGACGGTAGGCAGTGCGGAGTGATCGCAGGGATAGGGCCCAGAGGGGGGCGAATGCGTTCTGATCTACACGAGCGACCGCAGGGAGATCACCTAAAGTCATCTTTCTCAATACACCCCCGGAGTCCGGTATTTCAGGAAGTGGGGCTCCATCCCACTTGAAAAAAACGACTTCATTCGTCTCTTCAAAGCCGCTCTCTTTGAGGAAGGGGATGAGCCAGGTCTGTGTGGCTAATGCCACCGCCTGTGATGCGCCGAGTCCTACTGCGCTCTCCGCTGCCGCCATCCAGAGACGATCCCACACCTCGTATTTTGAAACGTCTTTCATTGCGGCGAAGAGGCGAATCCAGGCGACTTGCGGGGGATCAGGCTGGCAAGCCAGGCAGGCCACCGGCCTCTCTTTGTTGAGGGCAATGAGAAAGGGCGCTTCATCCAGCAGGTCTAGAACATTCAACCAGTCGAAGTGGAAGTGTTTGTGTGATGCATTTGCCAACAACGAGGAGACTAAGGCTTGATCGCTAGACCGAGCCTGCCGGATCGTCCATGGGGATTGCGATTGCATCGCGTCTAAACTCTCTGGGGGAGAGATCAGGATCCCCGACCAAGGAGTCGTGCGGGTAAGTTGAAGAGTCTGCGAAGGAGACGATCGCGAAGGCTGAGGCGCGGCCGAGAATCGAGGGCTCCTTGCATGCTGGTGAGAGCATCAAAAGGCTTGCCGCCGCGCAATTGGAGCCTCGAGAGCGCTTGAAGGATGTAGGACCGTGTTTCTTGATCGTCACTCTCTCCGAGGCACTCGAGCGCCTGGAGATAACATTCCTCTGCTTGTTTAACCTCTCCGGTGGCTTCAAGTGCGGCTGCAAGGTTGCCCAGAGCCTTCGCTTCCAGTTGTTGGTTTCCAGCGTGCCGGAAGATCTCAGGGGTCCCCTGCACAGCTTCTAATGCCTCATGCGCCTGGTCCATCTTCAGGAGAACAACGGAGAGGTTGTTGGCGGCTTCTGCTGCATTTATTTCGTCGCCGCGATCGAGGAATTCTCGCTTTGCAGCCGTGAAGCCGAGGACGGCATCCTCATAGGCTCCGAGTCGATAAGCGTCGAGCGCCTCCCGGGAAAGCTTCTCGGGTGAATTCGGAGCTTGTTTCATGGGAGCAGATCCTCAAGCGCCTGTGCGACGCTCTGTAAGGCATGAAGATCAAGCTTCGACAGGCGCTCTGCCATCTGGAGATATGGTTCGTTTTCAGGTGTGCTGAAGAAGGCGCGCAGGTCCGCGGGAAGTCCACAGAAGCGTTCGAACGCTTGCTGAGTCATATGCCAGTTGCCGATAGGACCCTCGTGTTCGATAAGCGCATCAAGAGGTTGTTGAAGGGCATCACCTAGGCTTTCCAGATCGGGGAGGGGAACGGGACGCACACCGCGTTCGTAGTTGCTCACACGGCTGGATGGCATATCGACTGCCGCAGCAAGTTCCCGTATAGACATCCCCAGCTCGAGCCTCCGCTTGCGCAGCATTGCGCCGATCATGCGCTGCCGCAGTGAGACCATGATGATCGGGTCGAACTTATAGTCTTCTCCCACCTCACCAGCGGAGGGCGAGGTGAAGTAGCGAAGAGGGGTATCTATGTGGAACGCAAAGAGTTCGAGTTCTGGCAAGGAGATAGACTTTCGCCCATGTTCATACGAGGAGAGCGTGCTGGTCGTGGTCCCGATCAGCTTCGCCGTATCTTTCAAGCTCCTCCCGGTTTCCAGGCGTTTCTCGCGCATCAGCGCGCCCAGCATTTTGGCGCGTAAAACTCGGGTTTGTCGAACCGTCATAATGCAGCTCCCGATTGCGGACTGAGGAGATTATAGCAAATGTCTGCACTTTGGACTCACACGCAAGGGTCGAAAAGAATATGTAAGTTAGGCACAGATGATCAGGCACATCTTCCTGATCCGGGCCTTGGCTGAGATTGGTGACTCCGATTGATTACTTGAGCAGGCGGGATGCTGCGTCGGTGAGGATGAGATTGGCTCGTTCTTCAGGGAAGCGCAGCTGTAACGGGGCATGGAGCGAGTTTAGCAGCGTGAACTGCGTACCGATGTTTGGCACTGCCGCCAGCATCTCCACCCCCATGCGATCGGCCAATGTTCTCTGGGTTAACCCTTCGGATGGCAAGGGACGGTTTGAGATGTACTGCAGTCGACCAGTCTGGATGCCGTGGCTGTCGAGAAAATCCACGATCGCGTGCGCATTGGCGGTACATTCTTCATCGGGCATGAGGATGAGTACAAGATCCTCGGCCACGCTCATTACCAATCGAGCCAGAGGCGAAAGGTTGCGCCCCAGGTCGACGATGATGTATTCGTAAGTGGAACGGAGCGATTGCAGAAGCGGTGCAAGCCGGTCCGCGTTTAATCTCTCTGCCTGGTCTGGACTGGAGGCGCCCGGGATAAATTTGATATCCCACGCTTGCGGGGTCAGGAGATTCTCGCGCAGATATTCATGGGTTAGCTGGCTTGGTTCTAGTTCCGTCAGATCGACGACATCCGGTGGTCCCATCGTTCCAGTGATCTCGCACAAAGACCCGATCGGCAGGACGAGGTCGAGAACAACGGTCTTATGTGGTCCGACAGCTTGTGAGATGAGGTGGGCGATGTTTATGCAAATCGAGGACGTTCCGACCCCGCCTTTCGCCCCCAGGAAGGCGATCACATGAGCGAGATGGGGAGCCACCGAAGTGCTTTTCTCCTTAGCATCCGTTTGCTGCGCTTCCGCCAGGTAGCTAATCAGAACTTCCACTGCGTCGGTTTGCTTGATGATAATGTGGTCCAGACCGGCATCTATGCCGGCGAAAGTCGTTTTGGGCGCGCTTAGATGTGTGAAGCCGATCAAGATAGTCCGGCTCGTGCGCTGATCTTTTCTAAGCTTCTGGACGAGTTCTATGAAATCGATATCGGGGAGGTCTAGCTCTGTGACGATGATGTCGGGTGGATCGCGCCATGCTTCAATCAACCCTTCTTTGCCCGTTGGAACCACCTGAACTTCATAGCCCGTTTGCGTGAGCATATGGCGGATGAAGACGGCTGTCTTATGATCCGGCTCTATGACGAGCAATGTAGGAGTCGGCATTCTGGCGCTACCCGCGGGGTCAACCGCTATTCAGCTGAGGGGGGCATCATGTACCCGATCCCCTGTTTGGTTACGATATGAATGGGGTGCTTGGGATCAGGCTCAATCTTCTGGCGGAGCCGGCTCAGGCAAACCCAAAGGATTTCCTTATCGTCTTTGTATTCGGATCCCCAGACTGACGTCAGCAGGTCTTCCGGGCTGAGTACCCGACCGGTATTGTTAGCCAATGTTTGCAGTAGTCGATATTCTGTCGCGGTCAGGGCGACCTCCTCGCCATCAACATTGACCTGTGCGCGGGCGAGGTCAATCTCCAGCCCGTCGTGCTTGAAAATGGGTTCGTGGAACCCTTCCACGGTTTCGCGCTCGGCTCTCCGCAGCACGGCGCGGACTCGGGCGAGCAGTTCCTGCGCCGAAAAGGGTTTAATAATGTAATCATCAGCACCAGCGTCGAGCCCGCGCACGCGATCGCGCTCTTCCCCCTTCGCCGTGAGAATAATGACAGGAATGGATGAAAATTCTCGGATGCGTTCGCAAGCTGTAAAACCATCCATCACCGGCATCATGACGTCGAGGAGGACGATGTCCGGTTTCTGTTCGGCGACGGCATCGACGGCTTGCTGACCGTTCATTGCCTTGATCACGGCATACCCGGCGGTTTCAAGGTTAATTTCCACAAGGCTAAGATAACGTGGTTCGTCATCGACGACCAGAATTATTTTCGGGTCAGACATATTCTCCCTCCTGCTGATCAATACTAATTTCTTTTACGGGGAGTGTAAAGAAGAAACTTGTCCCTTCCCCTACTATACTCTCAACTCCAATTTCCCCACCATGCGCGTCAATAATTTTACGGCAGATGTAAAGCCCAAGGCCTGTACCGCGGGTGGAAGTGGTATTTGGAATCCGGTAAAAGCGATCAAATAAGTGTGCAAGATGCTCCTGGGGAATTCCAGGACCTTCATCTCGGACTTCAACGCGCACGCGTTCATCATCTGCATCTACTTTAATATACACTTTCACCCCGGGCGCGTATTTCGAAGCGTTGGTAAGGAAGTTATCAAGAACCTGCGCGATCCGGGTTGAATCCATCTCAAGAATCGGAAGGTCATCAGGCATCTCGGGGATGACCTCCATTTCTGGAGTGACCCCCTCGATTCTTTGAATCATAGCCCGGATGACAGGACCGAGACGGGCTGGCTCGAAGGTCATACTCAATGTCCCGCTTTCCAGGCGGGATGAATCCAACAAATTGTCGATGAGCTCGCTTAGTCGATCCGCTTCATCGTCGATGATCGCGAGGAAATCATCCCGGTTTGATTCGTCCCACTCTGTATCCTCGCGCAAGAGCGTCGTGACATATCCTTTAATAAACCCCAGCGGGGTTCGTAATTCATGTGAGACTGTTGATATGAAATCGTCCTGCATACGGGTCAGCTCACGTTGTGCTTCCAGATTAGCTATGCGTCGGGAGAGACGGCGGTTCTCCAGGAGTTGGCCAACGTGCCAGGCGACAAATTCCGCCAATTGGATGTGTTCCGACGGGAATGATGGTCCTCCGAATCTTCCGAAGGTGAGACTTCCTACACAACGGCCGCTGACGAGCAGCGGCAAGCCGAGAAAATCGCGCCGCCGCTCGCGCCCTATCACAACCGGACCAGCATCTTCCTGGCGCAGTACAGTCTGGCCAGCACGAAAGGCTTCCTCTGCGGCGGGCTCACCCCAGGATAGTTCC
Organism: Anaerolineales bacterium; assembly: GCA_049644665.1. Lineage (GTDB taxonomy): Bacteria > Chloroflexota > Anaerolineae > Anaerolineales > E44-bin32 > E44-bin32. The sequence goes on along the minus strand of JBARSI010000027.1, from coordinate 6,971 downwards.
GCCCCGCGTGATCGGCCTCGACCCAGTGCGCGCGCATAGTTGGGTTCTAACTCGTGTGATTCCTCATTCTCAAGATAGAGAGCGACGGTATCGAAGATGAAGATTGTGCGGGCAAGGCGGAAGATCGCATCGAGCCCCGCGTCAGTATCAAAAGTTTCGGCGACGATGCGAGCGATGGCATACACGGCGTTCAATTCCGTGCCGTATGTTAGAGCTTCAGTCGGGATTAGTGGACCGGTCATTTGCTTCCTGAGGTTGAAGGGATCGTAAATCCAAATTTCGTCCCCTGGCCTTCCTGGCTGGCAACTGATAATTCGGCTCCGTGAGCATCTACGATCATCTTTACAAGTGCAAGACCCAAGCCAGCGCCTCCGTACCGCCTTGTTGGAGAGCCGTCTAACTGGTGGAACGGCTCGAAGCTTTCCTGGATGCGGTCATCGGGAATGCCGATGCCGGTGTCGGCTACCGCAAAATGCATCCCTAGATCGTCGATTCCTACCTGTATGCTCACCTTTCCGCCGTCCGGGGTGAATTTAATGCCGTTATCGACCAGTTGGAAGATCGCCCAGGAGAGCCGCTCAGGGTCCACCTGCAAATCAGGTAAGTCTTGTTCCAGTCGGGGTTCTAGGGCGACGCCTGCTTTTACCGCCTTGTCGCGGGAACGATCGAGAACGCCGTCGATCAAGGTGGGTATCGAGACCGGCTGTAGATGGAGTGTGATGCCCTCCCGTGAAGCAGTTGAGAATTCAATCAAGTCTTCGATCAAACCACCGAGCCGGTTTGTAGCTCGCAGAGTCACTTGCATTGCCTCAGTTTGCTCATCTGAGAGGTCACCCAACTGACCGGCGACGAAAAGTTCGACATACCCCTTTATATGCGCAAGCGGCGTCCTTAGTTCATGCGATATATTAGAGATGAGATTGGCTTTAATCTGGTTGATCTCGGTCAATCGCTCAAGAGCGTGCCTGAGTTCTTTTGTCCTCTCATTCACCCGCTGCTGTAAAGTTCGATTTGATTCCTGGAGGGCGGCATGCAATTCTACGATCTGCTGGGTTATCGCTCGATCCAGGGTATCTCGCTCCAAGTAGCCCAGTTGAAGCAAGGTTTGGCCAAGAAGGACATGCTCGCCGCTTTCGGCAGCTTCTTTCTGGCGTGCAAGTGCCATTTTGAGCTGCCCCTCCGAGATCTCACCCTGTTTGAGGAGGAAATCTCCGATGCGGGGCACGAGCCATTGCGGCGTGGTGTCCATCGGGGCGTACTTTGGTGTCCCATCGAGGTAGGCTTTTTCCCCAAGGAGGGAAAGAAGAGCAAGGTCGATTCCACAATTGGGACATGTCCTCGAGTCCCCCGGGAGAGGGCGCTCACACTGGGGACATGGGATCAATGGAGTGTTGGAAGTTCTCTGGGAAGACTTTGACATGTGGAACCCTCGATCGAGTTCAATTGAAACCATCATAGCCTTTCTGGTGATTCCTAGCAAGCATTATCCACTTTGTAGTGAAAGGACCTTGTAAGGTACAAGCCGCTGAAAATCATAGATAATAACTGCAGTGAAAGGCAAGGTAAAAATGGCCGTAGATGTTCTTCTAATCGATGACGACCCCGATCTCGCGATAATGCTGCGTACGTTGTTACGGGGGCAAGATTTTCAAATTCGGGCAGTATTAAGCGGGGAGGACGGTGTCGAGGCGTGCCGTGATGCGCCGCCAGATGTCATCATCCTCGACTTGCTCATGCCCATCATGGACGGCTGGGAAGTTTGTGAACAGATACGTGAGTTCTGTGACGTCCCGATCTTGATTCTCTCTGCAATTGGTTCTCCAGGGAGCGTGGCCAGAGCGTTGGATGCAGGAGCAGATGATTATCTTATCAAACCTGTCCACGCCAGTTTACTCGCTTCCAGGCTGCGCACATTGATGCGCAGACGGCTCAAGGTGGAGCAAGTTATCGCCGCCTGACACATTCTTTCGTTTGGATCGCTGGCTGGCAACCGCGTTTCCCTTAGCAAAGGGGCTGACCCAGGAGGTCGGCCCCTTATGCTTTTAAATGAATGGGTGCAGCCTGCGCTCATCCGTCCGCGTGTTAAAGCTCCTGCAGGTTGAAATCCTGCGGGATGGCGACGGGCCGACACACAGGTCGGCCCCTATGATTAATGCGTATCGGAGTTTGTGTTAAATGGAAGGACCCAATTTTGTGGAGTCAGGAAGCTCTGCTTCCGGTCGCAGGCGCAGCCTGCGCTCATTCGTCCGCGCGTCAAACCTCCCGCAGGTTGAAATCCTGCGGGATGGCGACGGGCCGACCCGTGCGTCGGCCCTGCGGATATTTTTGGTTTGTTCGCGTTTTCCTATGATTGCGTTCCGCTACAGTGTTGCTTTTGTTGCGCCGCCATCGAACATGAGCGCGTGTCCATGGATGAAGGAGGCGGCGGGGGAAGCCAACCAGGCGATGGCCTTTCCGTATTCATCGACCGTTCCCATCCGACCCAGCGGTACGTCTTCGGTGACTTTTCCTGCCTGCTCAGCGATCGTTGTCCCACTGCGCTCGGCGCGATCCGTCATGAGCTGCTGCACCCTCTCCGTCCAGGTCCAGGCTGGATTGATCGAATTTACGCGGATGCCTTTCGGCCCGAGCTCATTCGCCAGTGACTTAACCAAACCGATTACAGCCATCCTCAATGAGTTTGAGAGGATCAAGTTATCAATCGGCTGTTTGACGGAGAAGGATTGCGTTGCGACGATGGAGCCGTGTCCTTGTTCCAGCATGTGCGGCACGACGGCGTAGCAAAGCCGAACGGCGCTCATCACGGTCAGGTCAACTGCCGCACTCCAATCCTCAGGTTTGAGGTCTAGGAAACCCCCTGGAGGGGGGCCTCCAGCATTGATGATCAGGATGTCGATTTTTTGAAAGTGGTTGTGTGCTTTTGTGATCATCTCTTCAATCTGCTTTGGTTCGGTCAGGTCGGTTTTAACGGCGAGCACATCCACGCCAGTCTCCAGTTGAATCTCCTCTGCCACGGTGAAGATCTGATCCGTGCGGGAACATAGGGCGATATTTGCGCCCTCTCTTGCGAGCGCCTGCGCCGCCGCCTTACCCAGCCCGCGTGACGCGGCGGTGACGATTGCTGCTCGATCCTGCAAATCTAAATCCATGGATTACTCCTGATAATCCTCCGATATTTATAGGAGGATGATTTGATGATCAACGACCTGAAGGTCTGGCCGGTGTCGTTCGATCCATCCTGGAATTTTCTCCAACATCCGCTGCAAGTGGCGGTCGTTGTTCCCGACAACCGCGCAGGCGATCCCCGCCGATCGGTGCACGTCATTGTGCTCCAATTCAGCGGTGGAGATGTTGAACTCGCGCTGCAGCCTTGCGAGCAGCGGTTTGAGTTTGCTGCGCTTCTCTTTCAAGGAATTGCAGCCGGGGAGATGGATTTCGATCGTGACGACGGCGACGTGCATATGATGAGTTTAGACTGTAAGATGTATGGGCACAAGGGGCCGCTGCACTTGATATTTGATATAATAATCAACTATGAAAAAAGCTGCTTTTCTCATACTCATCGGGGTGGTGCTCTTTCTAGCGATTTCAGTACTCGTCCTTCTGCGTGGGGTGCAGCAGGCGACTCAGCCTGTGATCGAACTCCAGCAGGGAGTATCCACGGAAGTCGCCAGGCTTCTCCATCCAACCCCGACGATTATCCCCGATCCGGTGACCATTGTTCACGAAGTGCAGTCGCTGGCTCGCCTGGAGACCATCCATTATTCGGTTGAGAAGGTCATCACGGCAGAGACTCGCCAGGGACCCTTCGGATTCTTGTTTGGGGACAAGCTCCTGCTCGTTGCCCATGGCTCGGTCATTGCCGGCGTGGATCTGGCGGGCATCACGGAAAGTGATATCTCGATCGATGAGAACGGGATGGTCACGCTTCAACTCCCCCCGGCAGAGGTTTTTATCGCTACATTGGATAATGAGAAGACGTACGTATACGACCGTGAAGTAGGTTTTTTGCGGCGCGGCGACGTCGAGCTTGAAACTGCTGCCCGCCTGGCAGCGGAGGAAGCGATCCTGGAAGCTGCATTAACAGATGGGATTCTTGAACAAGCGCAGGCGAATGCAGATGGCTATCTTTTCCGTCTTCTGCGGTCGTTGGGATTCTCGAATGTGCGCTTCACCTCGGCTTCACAATAATCCACTCTAAACTAAACACGCGTGTGATTATTCCACGGTGACTTCGCACTAGATCCGTTCGGTCCATTGGGTATTGGCGAAGCGTTCGCGCAGCAGGTCTTCGCCTCGGGTGAGTTCTCCAGGGGATGGATCCCCTGACTCCAGCTTTAAATTCAACGCTCGGCGAAACCCTTCGCTCATCGCCTGCGCGGCACTTTCCCATGACAATCGTTCGCCCAGCAGTTCTTCCACAGTCGCAGCCCGGTTTCGGAGAGCATCCGCCGCTGATGTGCGGTCATTCTCGTTATCGAACTGCAGTACTTCACAGATGCGCGTGATGTCACCTTTCAAAGGCAGGGTCCCGTGCTGGAGGATGCCGTACCGGCGCCGAACCTGAGCGCTCCCAAGCAGCTTCCTTTGCTTGACTGTAATCTCATATGCGCTAGGCGCTTGGAAGCAAACCGGGTTTCCCCGCTCATCCTCTGAAAGTTGTTTTTCAGGCTCTATGTCCACGGACATGCCCATCTGCTGCAATCCTGCGACGAGGCCGGCGCTCAGATAGCGGTAGCTTCCGAGAACACCACCGGCGACGTGAGGGTTGTCGATGGGCGCGATCACTGCGTAGGTTAGTTCGTCTGTGTGCAGGATCGCGCGCCCTCCTGTGGAACGGCGAACTAGATCCCATCGTGCCGTCCGCAGCCGCACCATGTCAACATCACGACTAGATTGTGCAACACCGATTGAGATACAAGGGGGCTCCCAGGCGTAAAACCGCAGGGTTGGGAGCGATTCGCCGCGCCCCACGGCTTCGAGGATAGCTTCGTCAAGAGCCATGTTCAAGCCGCCGTGAGCAGGGGGAGAAAGTATGAGTCGCCAGTGATAGGGGTGAAATTCATGCATGCTGCTTATTATAGCCTCGTTGCATCACCTTTCTGCATGGATGTGAAGGGCGGCGGCGACCTTCTTCTTTTATGGGGATACCTTGCTGGCGATGGATGGCGATATTCTGTCTAACCTCACTGCAGAAACCTTTGGCGATACGCCTGCCTTAGAGTCAGATGAGATATTATGTTAGACTCAATCGGTGTGCATAAACGTGGAGATCCAACCCGCACACAAGAGTTCTGAAATCCTCTCGAGAAATCACATGGTTTTACTGAAGTATCCTGGTCTGAAGCAGCTACCCGGTCATCCTATCCAAAGATGGATGACTGCTTGTGTTGTGCTAAGCCTGACCTTAATTGGGCTGTCGGCGTGCCAGTCGGATTCTGAAGTCTCAAACACTCCAACAGTGATGCCCGCTGTTAGCACGCCCATTGCGACGTCAACCCCGACGCAGACAGCGGAGCCCACGCCTGCGAGTATGGGCGAGATCAGTATCTGGCTGGACTGGGAACCAAAGGAGATGGAGGCTCTCCAGGAGATCATCCAGTCGTTCTTGAAGGAAAATCCTACGGTCGATTTTTCGCTCGCATATTATCCGACGGATGAATTATTGAGCGCATTTGAAGATGCAAGCCGCGCCGGTACGCCTCCGACGATCCTCTTCGGAACCTCGCTCTGGGGTCCGCGTCTTTATGAGGGTGAGATGATCTTGGATGCATCTTCGATGGTTAATGCTGAACTCGAACGCAGGATCCATCCGACGGCGTGGACACAGGTGGCGTACGATAATCACATGCTTGGACTCCCGCTCGAATTTCAGGGTCTGGTCCTCTTCCGGAACCGGACTCGAGCGGCCGAGGCGCCGCGGACGGTTGAGCTTTGGATCGAAGAAGGGATCAATCAACGCGAGGAAGATCAGACGGCAATTGTGCTGGATTTGGGGTTTGCTTTCTCTGCACCGCAACTTTCGATTTGTGATGGGTCATTCATCGAATCACAAGCTGAAATTGCCCTGGAACTGACGCAGGGAATTTGCTGGTTGGAAGTGATGCGTGATCTTCGCGCAATCGGACCCGCGGTCATGAATTCGGATGAGGATCTCTCGAGATTTCTAGCCGGCGAGTCAGCCTGGCTCATTGAGGAAGCGTCACGTATCGGTGAACTTGCGCATGCGATTGGCGTCACGAACCTGAAAGTTGATCCCTGGCCTCTCTATGAACCCGCTGACCGGCCCCTGCAAAGTCTGGTCTGGACTGAAAATATCTTTTTGTCGAGCGGTGTACCTACGAAGAATCTCGAAGTCACATGGGCTTTTGTGGAGCATCTTTACAGCGCCGAGGCGCAGGCTCAACTGAGCGACTTCCAAGGGGCTGCTCACATCCCTGTGGATACGACGGTTGAAATCATCGATGCGAACATGATTGAGATGGCATCGATGCTGCGTTCTGGCGTCCCGTTGCCACTGTGGATCGATTTGGATGATCACATTAAACCGATTGAGGATAGCGTCGAAGATGTTATTTTCAAGGGGGTTGTGCCCGCTGTGGCTGCGCAGTTGCTCATCGAATGGATGGGGGAAATTCAGACAACGGGCGAGGGATAATCTAACACGAAGCGCGGAAATATCCCGATGATATTGCTCGTGAGGGCTCTGTCTGCAGAGTCGAATACCACCCTGATGCGCCGGAAGCCCGTCCCGTGCATCGGCCCAATATCCCTCGCAATCAAGCGTAGGGGCCGACCTGTGTGCCGGCCCAATATCCCTCGCAATCAAGCGTAGGGGCCGACCTGTGTGTCGGCCCGTTCTCTTCCCATTCGAGCGCACACATAGGTGCGCCCCTGATATGGAATGACCTGTCAAGTCCCCACCAGTATTTCATGGGTTCTTGCTTGCTTCTCATCGTTCGAAACCTACG
>JBARSI010000026.1:0-3050 GCA_049644665.1 Anaerolineales bacterium | reverse complement strand
ATGTACGCGTTGTGCGTTACCCTGCGGAGATGCTGCGTGAAGTCCACATCGTCGACACCCCGGGGACGAACGCTGTCCTACGCCACCACGAAGCCATCGTGCGAGAGTTTGTTCCACGCAGTGATATGGTCATATTCGTAACTTCGGCCGACCGACCTTTCACAGAAAGTGAACGTGATTTCCTGGAGAACATCCGCAAGTGGGGCAAAAAAGTCGTCGTGATCATCAATAAAATCGACATTCTCCAGAATGCGGAAGCCATTGATGAGGTCGTTTCCTTCGTCAGCAATCAAGTCCAGCGCTTGCTGGATTTCGAACCCGAGCTGTTCCAACTCTCCGCTCGCGCCGCACAGCAAAAGAACGCGGATGACTCGAACTCGAAACACGCGGAAGCCTTTCAACGTTTCCAGGATTACCTCCAAGAGACGCTCTCGAAGGAAAGTATCATCAAACTAAAACTCCGTAATCCACTCGGTGTAAGCTTGAAAATCGCCAGGCAGTACAAGGACCTCGCTCAGAAACGGGTGGATGTCTTAGCGGAAGATTCAGCCACACTTCAAAAGGTGCAAAAGCAGCTCGAGCTCTTTGAGAAAGATACACAGGCGGAGTTTGGACGTCATTTGGATCGCATTGAAAAGGAATTGCTGTCGATGCGGATGAGAGGTGAGGAATTCCTCGACGATCGATTGCGCATTCTAAAAATCCGCGACATGCTCAATTCGAAGAAAATGCGAGCCGCCTTTGAGAGCGAAGTCGTTGTTGATACCCCGCAGCGAATTGAAAATCACGTCGAAGAGATCATCGACTGGCTGGTGGAGCGGGAGCTGCGTCAATGGCGATTGATGGCGGATGAGTTGGGAAGGCGAAAAGAAACCGAGGCGCTGCGCGATGCGGCGAAACAGGCTGCCAGCGGTTTTGCGTACAACCGCCGGCAGCTGCTGGATAGCGTGGGATCGCAGGCGGATCACGTGATTGCCAGTTTTGACCAGAAAGCCGAGGCCGCTCGTTTGACGGAAACGGTCCGCGAATCCGTCGCCCTGGTTGGATTGGTTGAAGTAGGCGCAATTAGTCTCGGGCTGATCCTCAAAGCCCTGCTCACTACCGCTGCTGCAGATGCCACAGGGCTCATCGCTGCTGGCATCCTGGGGATCCTTGGGCTGGCGGTCATCCCCTACCGCCGAGGTATGGCAAAGCGAGAGTTCCGAAAGAAAATGTCGCAGCTGCAGGAATCATTGCGAAAGGTTCTATCCGAGAATTTCAAACGCGAGCTTGATCGCTCTATTGGACGTCTGCGTTAAGCGATCGCCCCCTACCGAAGGTTTATCCTCAACGAGGAAGATCAACTCAAGGGTGTGCTCTCGGAGCTTAAGGACGCCGAAGTCGAACTCCAAAACCTGGAAGAGGAGATCGGGCGTTCGACAAAATAATCCATAGCTGCGGAAACATCAAGTGAGTACGGAAGTTTTTCCACCAATCTCGATGAATACGATCACGCCCCCATGGATCCACAATGGAGGCGTGTATTTTTTTCCCAACTTCACCATACCCTCATCGTGTTGTATATAAGAACCACACAGCCGCATCTCCCACACCCGCTTTGAAGCATATGGAGTCTGGGTTTAAAGCTTCTCTGGAAATGGATTTGCGATCAATCCCCAGACGCGCTATAGGTTCCCATCAACGCCGTCTCCGTGAGGATGTGACCTTCCATCGCTACAAGCACATCCTCTTTTGTGACACTCTCATCGAGCGCGAGCGATATGTCTAAGGCGTACAGTTTGAAAAAATAGCGATGGATGCCGCTCGGTGGACAAGGGCCGCCATATCCCAACCTCCCCCAACTGTTGGTCCCCTGCCGGCTGCCATCGGGAGCCTCCGCTTCTGTAGGAAACCCCTGATCGAGAGCGCCGGCATCCCCAGGGAGGTTGAAGAGAACCCAATGGACCCACCCCATGGGGGCGTCGGGATCATCCATGATCAAGGCGAAAGAGTTCGTATCGTTAGGCGCTCCGCTCCATGCGAGTGGGGGTGAAACATCATCCCCCTTACATGTATATATAGACGGGATCGGTGCACCCTCAAGAAAAACCTCGCTCGTGAGAATGAACTCCGTCGGCATCTGATTTGGTTCAGGATTCTCAATTTCTTCGGTCATTGGCTGCACAACCTCCTTCGTTTCTTCAAGGGGTTTGGGCTGCGGCTCTGTTTTGACAGACGTGATCGCCGCTTCCGACTGACACCCACTGAAGCTGGCACTTATGAGTAAGAGCGATCCAATTATGGTCACTAACCGCTTTCTCATGATCGACATCCACCAACCTCTTCCCCTGGAATATTTATATCAGGGCTCGATTTATTTCATCCAAGAAGCACAATCTCATTATGGCATACCTTTGTCAAGCAGGCATGGGGATCGCCGCCCTCATAAATCCCTATATGGCTATACGAAGTTCAACCCAACAAAATGCCGCACCTGCGCCCCCCTTGCATCCTTGTACCCCCAATCTTTCTCCGGAGGCGGATCTGACAGCTATGTAGAACCCAGCAAGCAGCACCGCATTCCCCATCAAGGCTCAATCCCTCATCGACAGATTGTTGACCGCACCCTGCCCTATGACAGAAGGAGATTGGTGATCTGATCGGAAGCTCACGCATCCCTAAGAGTGGTCATGGGTTCTTCAGCGGCGAGCATGCATGCACCCACCTTCTGTCCTATTTCGATCCTGCCGAAAAGCTGTCACAAAATAGTCACACAAGACTATATATAATGGTGGTTGAGGAATATCGATGTCTGGACACACTAAGCAATACACAATCCTGGTTGTCGATGATGAGCCCTCGATTGTAGATGTCCTGCGATACAACCTGGAGAAATCAAATTTCTCAGTCCTCGTCGCCCGCGACGGCGAGCAAGCGATTAAACTCGCCCAGACGAGACAGCCAGACTTGATCGTTCTGGATCTCATGCTTCCGGGGATTGACGGGCTGGAGGTTTGTCGAAGCCTTCGCAAAGAAGACAATATCCCAATCATCATGCTCACTGCAAGAGA
>JBARSI010000025.1:0-6046 GCA_049644665.1 Anaerolineales bacterium | reverse complement strand
AAAAGGCTCCTCGGAGTGGACTCGAACCACTAACCTACCGGTTAACAGCCGGTTGCTCTGCCGATTGAGCTACCGAGGAACGTGAAGGGATTATAACCGTCCCTGTTTTTGCCCGTCAAGAAGGCGTATCAACCAGAGCGATGCCCACACGGGACCCTCAACCTAACCCGCGCTCGATTATAATCACCGCGTGACCAGTGAAAGCGAAACTTCTTTGAAGAGCTTCCGGCGCAGACGCCTGACGAGCGTGATGATATTCGTTCTAACGGCGCTCGTGGCCGGGCTGTGGTTGTACTACACTCCGGACGGCCTCCTGGGAAAGGCTGACGCCATCGGTTATGCGGTGTGTCACCGGATCGACCTGCGCTCGTTCCATCTGGGTGTACGGCAGCTTCCGCTTTGTGCGCGTTGCACAGGGATGTTTCTGGGGGCATTGATCGCTTTTGCTTATTTCGCGCTTCGACGTACAAAAGCCAGCCTCTATCCGACCGGGGGAGTTCTAGCGGCCGTTATCGTGCTTGGGTTGACCTGGGTTATCGATGGGGCGAATTCTTTTCTCTCGATGTTTCCCTCGGCAATGCATCTCTACACACCTCACAACACCCTGCGTTTAATCACCGGCAGCCTGGTTGGGATTGCGCTCGTGACGTTGGTCTACCCTGTTTTCAGCGAGTACGCGTGGAAAGACTGGAAATCAGAGCGGATCTTACGCTCGCCGCGCGAATTGTTCGTGCTGCTCACACTTGCCGGCGTTATTGATCTGGCGGTGTTAAGCGAAAACCCGCTTCTGCTCTATCCTCTGGCACTATTGAGCGGCCTCGGGGTTCTGCTGCTGCTTATGCTGGCGTACTCGCTAATTACGCTCCCGCTTCTGCGTCGAACACAGAAGGCATCCACCTGGCGTGATCTGATCTTCCCGCTCGCAGCGGGATTGATGCTCGGCTTGCTTCAGATTGGGTTGATCGACCTCTTGCGTTATACTTTCACCGGAACCTGGGGCGGTTTCCACTTATAGAGGAGAAGACAATGGACCCATTGAGTGGTGTTTTCGCTGCATTCGGACTGGCCGCTAGTGCTGGTCTGAACGCCTATATCCCTATGTTGATCCTGGCGTTGCTCGCCCGCTTTACAGATTTGATGACGCTTAGCACTCCCTGGGATACAATCAGCAGCTGGTGGGTGATCGGCATCCTGATCGTTCTAAGTGTGGTGGAGTTCTTCGCCGATAAGATCCCCGCAGTGAATCACGTAAATGATGCCATACAAACCTTCGTCCGCCCGGTGGCCGGCGCCATCGCTTTTGCCGCGAGCGCGAATGTGATCACGGAGGTCAGCCCGATCTTGAGTATCGTTGCCGGGTTGTTCGTCGCCGGCAGCGTGCATGCGGCCAAATCCGCCGTCGTTCGTCCCGCGGTCACCGCTACAACGGGAGGCATCGGCAATGTTCCCGTCAGCATAGCCGAGGATGTGACGGCGACGATCGTCTCCATCCTGGCCATAGTCGTGCCGGTGCTCATCGCCTCGATTTTGATTGTGGTAACGGCGTATATCGTGTGGCTTTTATGGCGTCGAGCGAATGCCCAAAAAGCGGCCTGAACATCAGGCCGCTTCTCTTCCATTGAATTAATAAATTGCCGGTGTTTTGAGTAAGGTCACACCGCTGGGCGATCCTCCATTGTGAGTTTGGAGAATGGCCCTTTGCGCGCCTCGACCCACTGCTTTAGTTCCCCGAGAGCCGCCAGGGCGTTATTGTGATCGGACTCGCTGAGCTCCAACTCCTCGAACTCATCCTCATCCAATACCCGCAAGTGGCCGTCCGGGTACACCAGCAAATCGAGCGCCAGGTCCTCCGCGTAGATGTGCCCCTGCTCAAAACGAGCCGGGCGGGTGATGTTGCAGTACCAGCCTTTGAGGTGGCCGTCGGCGGCGTCGTGGATCTCGAAGATGTTAAACCAATGCCCGCTGTAGTAGGTCTCGATAAAGCGATCACCCTCCCGAAATGTTAACCCAAAGAATTGGACGTCAGAACGTTCGTAGCAAGCTTCGAGCGTAAGATTATTTCTCTGTTCCCTAACAAGTGTGCCGTTATAGCGGAAGACTTCGGTGCCCTGCTCATCGAGTTTGTGAATCGCTATGACGTTGCCCATTCTTCAGCCTTAATTTGTGTGCGGTCTCCAGCGGGGCTAAATCGCTACCCCGAGCGCATCGAGCAGCTCGGCGAGGAGCGAGGAGAATATGGGTTCGGTGATCATCGCTTGCCGGCGCGGGCGGGGCAAAGGGATATCGACCGTCTTGACAATCCGCCCTGGACGAGGGCTCATCACAGCGACGCGATCGCCAAGGTATATGGCTTCCTCGATATCATGTGTGATAAAAATGACGGTTTGACCGAAGCGACTCCAAACCTCGAGCAGCCAATCCTGAAGCTCACGGCGGGTGAGCGCATCCAGGGCTCCGAAAGGTTCGTCCAAGAGCAAGATCCTTTTTTCTGCAAGCATCGTGCGCTGCAGCGCTGCCCGCTGGCGCATACCGCCCGAGAGCGCGGCGGGGTAGCTGCTGGCAAAATCCTCGAGACCGAAAAGAGGCAGCATTGACTGTGCGCGTGCGCGCGCTTCTCCCCGCGGCACCCCTGCGAGCTCAAGCGGGATAATCACATTGTCCAGGATGTTCCGCCAGGGGAGCAGAAGATCGCGCTGAGGCATGTAGCTAACCCGGCCGATCCGGTCAGGGCAGATTTGCCCTTCGAGATATATCTCCCCCTCGTCGGGTTCCTGCAGCCCCACAATGAGGTTAAATAATGTGCTCTTTCCACACCCTGAGGGACCGATCAGGGTGTGGAACTCGCCATCCTCGATGAATAAAGCGACATCCTCGAGAGCTCTAACCGATCGACCGTCTGCACGGAAGGTCTTGCTTACACCGCGGAGTTCGACGCTTGGCTCAGTCAACAGGTCACTCACTCACTGGAAGGTAGTCGTTGGTAAAGGCATTTTTAGCTTGAATGGATTCGGCGAGGATCCCAATCTCAACCATCCAATCTGAATAGGTCTGCCAAACCTGAATGTCCTGCTCTCCCCAGCGGGAGGCATCAGCTTGATAGCGGGGGGATAGCCAGGATTGACTCCGCTGAACGAGGAACTCGTTCAGCTCCGGGACAGCCTCGAGTAGGATTTCCGCGGCCTGGTCGGGGTAGTCGATCGTAAAATGATATCCGCGGGCAATCGCCTCGAGGAAGGTGCGCACGATTTGTGGGCGCTCCTGGATCGTTTCTTCGCTGGCGATGAAGACCGGTGTATAGTAATCCGGGATGCAATCGAACCAATCCTCCATCATCACGATCTGCAGATCAATGCCTTCATGCTCGGCCTGGATACCCTGCCAGCCGAAGAAAATCCAGGCCAGATCGGTCTGTTCCTCATCGAGCAGCGCTAGAGGATCCGAGAAACCTGTATCGACGATCTCGAGTGCCGCAAATTCACCCCCGTCGCAATTCATGAGCAGCTCCAGTGTCGGCGCTTCGAATGGGCTGCCGAAAGAGCCGTAGCGCAGGCCTTCCCAATCACGGGGAGAGCGGGCACCGAGTCCGGCGCGTGAAGCAAATCCAGAGGAGTTATGCTGGATAATCGCGGCGATCGACACGATGGGCACATCATCGGCGCGGGCGAGCGTAACCTGCTCCTGAAAGCTGACACCGAAGTCGGCTGCACCCGCAGCGACGGCATGTTCGGCATAGACCTCGCCGGGCTCGATGATCGTGATGTTCAAGCCCGCTTCTCTGAAGTAGCCGTTTGCCTGGGCGACATAAATTCCCGTGTGGTTTGTGTTCGGAACCCAATCGAGCATCAAGGTCACGTCCTGCTGGGCGGGGGAGTGGGGTGTATCACCCTGCCCAGCGCAACCCGCCAGGATGACCGTGAGGATGAGTATTGGTAATGTAATATTACTGATTCGCATGATAATTCTCCACCTGAGAGACATCCCTCCCCAGATTTAGATCCCCAGCGCCTAAAATATGCCGGCGCCCTCCCAGTGTTCTTCGCGCTGTGTGGTGTGATACCAAGGAAGGACGGCGCGCTCGAGGGCATAGACCAGTGTGTAGAGACCAATACTGATGACCGAGGTTATGACGATGGCTACAAATACCTGATCCGTTGCTAATGCATTCTTCGACCGCAGCATGTAAAGACCGAGCCCGGCCGAACCCCCCACCCATTCCGCAATCGTCGCCCCGACGACACTGTAGGTGACCGCAATTCGCAGGCCCGAGAAGAACGAGGGCAGTGCGGCAGGGAGCCGGACCATGCGCCAGATCTGGCTGCGCCTGGCCCCCATGGAGCGCAGGAGAGCCACTAAATCCGGGTCTGCCGAGGCGAGTCCATCAGCCGTATTAACCGCCAACGGGAAGAAGCAGATCAGGATCACGACGAGCACCTTCGGCAGGAGCCCAAAACCGAACCAAATAATGAGCAGCGGCGCAATCGCCAGAATCTGCACGGTCTGTGATGCGACGAGGAGTGGATAGAGTGCCCTGCGGAGCAAGTTAGAAAGGTCCATCACGCCGGCAATGGTCACGCCGAACACGATGGCGATCCCCAAGCCGATGGCTGTCTCCACCATCGTCGTCCCGATCGCGGGGAGCAGTATGTCCCAGGTTTCAAATGTGGCCTGTGCAACCTGGATTGGCGAGGGGAGGATGAAGGCGGAGAGACCGCTGCGAACGGCGGCGGTCTGCCATACGAGCAACACGAAGCCAATGAGCAATAATGGCGGAAAAGCATCATGCCAGAAACGTGTCGCTCGCGGCTGGCTGCGTTTGTCTCTACCGTTCATATGGCCTGACTTCCAAGGTTTGTGCTGAGATCAAATTCAACGGTCGCGATATTTTGCGATCTTCTCGTCGATCGAGGTGCCGCTGGTGCTATCGCCGATTTTAATCAGCGTGACCACCTTTTCTGCACCGGCTTCGAAACAAGCCAGGTGGGCCTGTTTCGCGACCTCAAGCAGCGTGTCCAGATCCCCCTCCATTACGGTCTCCATTGGACCGACCTCGTATTTAACGCCGCTCTTGGTGATGACTTTGATGGCCCGGCCAACGATGCGGTACACATCCTCATCCAGAGGCAGCACCTGGACGGCAACATTCACTGTACGTTTGGGATCGATGGTCATATTCTGCAGCCCTCCATTTCCTCCGGTGCCGACGTGCCCCACTGAACAAGTGAGAGAAACGCACGCTTTTAGGTGCACAACGAAGGCTACTCAAGGTTCACGCCGCCTGTGTATGCACCGCAAGCAAGATGCCTTCACTTAATTTCACACGGCAGACCTCACGTTCCATTACGTTGCTGACACCCCGGGAAGAGCCGAAGTAAAGCGTATCCCCCAGCAGGGGATAGGCCAACCCGGTGGTGGTAACACCCATTGCGTCCCCTTTAAGAGGGATCAGACTCAAAGTATCGCCCGGATCGCCCTCAAACCCATCACCGGGGGGGCGGATCAGCCAGGCGGTTTGATGCCCGAGCCAGATTTCTGTGCGGATCGGGGATAAAACTTCGAGTGTGAGCAGATGAATGTTCGCCAGGACCATATCCAGCCGGTCACCGACAATGCCGACGACGGCAATTTCGGCCGCACCTTGTTCGACGGCACGCAGCAGCGCTAATTCGAGGTCGGTCTCGTCCTTCACGGTTTTAAAGTGTTCGAATTGCGTGCCTTGCGTCTGAAGCGTCTCGCGCTGGGCGTCTTCAATTGAGTCGAGGTCTCCGACGACAAGATTGATCTTCAATCCAAGTGTGAGTGCGTGGCGATTGCCGCCATCTGCAGCGATCACATAGTCTGGGCTCCAGGTTTCAATGCGCGCCTTAAGCGCAGGGCCATTGACAAGTTCTCCGTTGGTGAGGATGAGTGTGCGCTCCAGCATTGAAAATGCCACTCCTTGGGTAGGGAGTGGCTTGTGTTGATGATGCAACGTGTGCTGCCATCCCTACGCCGGCATGATCCGGATCAGGTTCTGCGGGTCGAGGGTCGTAGCCCTCCTCTCAGTCCG
>JBARSI010000024.1:0-3922 GCA_049644665.1 Anaerolineales bacterium | reverse complement strand
TAGGGCCGCATTGTTTCTAACTACGGATAGACGCATTACTGCGTTTATCCTGCTATTGTAAATAATAGGGTCAAGTCTCAACATTTGACATGTAGTCTGTCGGAGTTAAACCTTTATTCTTGACAGTTAATTAAACTATTTGCCAAGGATAAAGATTTGACCCAATGTCTTTTTATGTAACTTCAATATCTCTTTGCAACTCTGATATTCAATATCGCAAGGACATGTAATGCCAACTTAAACTAATGAATTAATCATAAAATTATTTCACCTCAGATTTACCTTTTAACGGTGCTGTGTTAACGAATCGTCCCCTGTCACATTCAGAAGAAAATGGAATGTGTTCTTATTTATTAAAGTCTTTTTCAATTGCACGATTCGATTCAGCAAATTACTGGGTAATCGGCCAAAATGGTTGGTTTTCCTTTCAAAATACTTTCGGCCGATTACCTAACTCGATTATGTTCTACTCGTATGCTCACTTTCCGATAGCCCTGATCTACCTCTCATCTATAAAGTTTGATTTTGACTAGAAGAAGAGAAGCTTGATGATCGAACCCAAACGCCAATCGGTAAAAAAGTGTCCCAGGAATCCCGGAAGAAGACTTCGGCTTTTCATATATATGATCCCATAGATCCATCCAGCAATAATTTGCTGGATCAGCAAGCTTATCATATTCCCCATATTCTGGCCGTAGTCGTACCATTGGGCTCCAATCAAATCTGGCGCAACATGTACTAAGCCAAACAATATCCCTGAATAGACCCAGGCCTTATTTTGCCCTAATGCCCTTTCTAACTTCCCTTGGATGATGCCCCGGAATAATAATTCTTCTGTAAGAGCCGATTGAAAAAGAGCAATGAGAAGACAACGTTCGCCGCGGCGTCTACCACTCTCAAGTAGTCATACCCACCAGCGTTGCTCATCAAGACAATAGCGAAGCCCTCATTGGGATACAGTTTGCACACTTGCCAGGACTTCATTCGCAATTCTAATCATTTCCTGATTGAATTCGTTCGGCTCATCGTAATAGACATCATGAGCTGAATTCTCAAACCAGATGAAGTCTTTCACAGGAGCGGCCAACGCGGCGTAGTATATTTCTGCCAATTCCCCGGGACACTCATAGTCATATCGGCCCTGAATAAAATAAACTGGAATCGTGGACACAGGGAAGTCTGTGGCATGATCATAACCGTTGGTCATGACCTCTAGGCCAATCGTTTGGCGACTAAAACCATGACCCGCTAACGTTTGATCGATGTAGGCAGCAGGATACTCGGAGCTCCTATCACTGAACACGTAATCCAGCCATGCCTCCTCAAGTCCTTCAGTATGGAAGTCGTCGACCAGATATCGCGACAGGAACTGTCCCCTTATGCCCACGTGTTCAGGATTGGTGGGATCAAATGGCTGGATTGATTCAAGGGCCTGAATGGCTTCGGTATCGTTTGCCTGATGGGCTATCTCCAGCACCTTCTCGTAACCCATTTCCTGTGTTGAATTCCAATCAGGCCTCACTGCGCTGGTAATGTAGGCATGGTAAGGTTCAGAGTTCACCCGGAGGGTCTCGAAACCCAGGCCGCTACCCCATGAATGCCCCCAAAGAAAGATCTTTTCCTGGTCAAACCTCTCGCGCAGAATGTTGGTCAGTTCCAGCGTGTCGCTGACGAAGTTGTCCACGTGCATGTCATCCGCAGTGAGTTCCTCGGAATAGGATTTGCCGGTCCCACGCTGATCCCAGTGCACGAACACGAAGTTCTCTTCCAGATCAGTATGGACATTATTCCAGGTAGCCCATGGCGATGAGGGCATACCGGGGCCACCGTGCAGGAAGAGTAGAACGGGTTTCGCGGTATCCGCCCCACGAATGGTAACTGTCTGTTCAACACCACCCAAAGTGACTGTCTCTATAGCGGCAATACTGCCGGGGATTTCATTGCCTTTAGCGTCGGAGATGGAGGGCGTGAAGGCTGCCGACGGCCCTCCGCTTTCAACTCCACCCCCCAGCATCATGAGCACGACATTGGCTGCTGCATTCATCACGTCCTGCCGACTGTAGCCACCACTGTTCGCCTGGAGGGCTATTGCGAATTCGTCCTTGTAGTAGACGCGCAGCAAGGCATCGACACCTTCGCCCCCACCTCCGTGTTCGATGTACGGATGTTCCGTTTCGTCGCGGATGTGCCACGCCATCCCAAAGCCCAAGGGTTCGCCAGAGTTCGAGACTTGCTCTTGTCTGAGCAACTCCACGGACTCGGCACTCAGGATCCGCTGGCCATCGAGTTCCCCTCCTTTCGCCAGCATCTGCGCGTAGCGAACCATCTCGGTAACCGGTCCCATCAGTCCGCCGCCTGCCGCTTCCCCGACAATGAAGTGGTTCAACCACGCCGTATTCTCGTCCGACTCGCGGAAGAAGCTGGTGGCATCACCCAAGCCTCGTGCGTCATCAATAATCGTGATCATCGCCTCCCAATTCGACAGAGAGGTTGCTGGCGCAGCTGCTTGGATCAGCATCAAATCCGTGCTGTACTCGAAGTCTGTGTTCACCATCCCCAATGGTCCCAGGATGTGCTCGCGCACGTAGTCAACGTAGGTCTGGCCGGAAACAGATGCAACAATCTGTCCTAGCGTCACGAAGTCGGGGTTTGCGTAGGCAGACTGTGAGCCGGGCTCGAACATCAGATCAGTGAGTTCAGCGTAGTAGTCGCGGTCCATCACATCGGCGTCTGGCAGTGGCTGACCTTCAAGGCGCAGATGCTTGGGAAGCCAATCTTTCGGTTCGGGCAGTCCGCTGCTGTGCGTCAACAGGTTCCACACGGTGATCCCGTGCTGTGCCGGGACATAGTCGAGGTAGTCGGAGACGGGGGCATCCAGATCCACGAGACCCTGCTCCCGCAGCTGCATGATGGCCGTTGCCGTTATCGTCTTGGTAATTGAACCCCAGAAGTAGACGGTATCAGATGTGGCTTGTATGCCTTCGGGTATGTCGGCCATGCCGAAGCCCTGTGCGTAGATGAGGTCGTCTGTGGTGGCAATGGCAATCGAGAGCGCCGGGGGACGGAGTCCCACAATGTCATTCACGTACGACTCGAATTCTGCCACAGTAGAGGGGAGTACGACCTCGCCGATCAGTGCGAATCCTTCAATCGTCTTCATCACATCGTCTGGCGCATTTGACGTCAAGGCAGCATCACCTGTCGCGACGATGTAGTAGCCGATGCCATCCTGTACCTGGCCCAGGACCGTCACGCCTTTGCCGGACACCGTGTCGTAGTAGAAGATCGACCATTTGTTCCATGACCCCCGATAAGTCTCAGTTAGAGAAGCGCGATCGACGCCAACAGCCTGCACAGCAGTGGGCATGTCGCCTTCCACATCACTTGCCTCGATCGAGACAAGGCTCATCGCCAGATCTATGTCGGAGAACGCGTACTTCGCGTATGTGCCGTCGGTTTCGATCGGTGTCCAATCACCGATCAGCGGCATCGTGAAACGGCCAGAAGGATCTTCGTACACATTGCCCGCGGATGCGTCGTCGGCCAACGTGCTTTCGATTCCCAGTGCAGAGAAGGTTTCATCAATGAGCGCCTGGTACAGGGCGGGGACCATCTCGAAGGATTCAAAGCCACCGTCAAATCCGTTCCAGGTCATCGCGAACGTCACATCATGTTCAGCGAAGTAGACCATCAGCGATACGTAGCCGGGGATTCCTCCAGAGTGACCGTAGCCTGGACCATACCCGTAGTCATACTCAGCGATTCCGGGGCCGGTGCCGACCTGTCCCGGCTCGCCTGAAGCAACAGGCTGAATGGTCAGCAGTTCCTGCATGAATTGCTCTCTGTACTCAGTGCTTGGGAAGTCACGCTGCGTGGCCAGAGCCGTGATAAACGCCGCCAAATCGCCGGCCGTAGAAACCAA
>JBARSI010000023.1:0-16061 GCA_049644665.1 Anaerolineales bacterium | reverse complement strand
ACGACCTTCATCGAGAACGATGATCTGATCAGCGTTCTTGACCGTGGCCACGCGCTGAGTCACGATCAGCACACTGCTTTCTCCTGTTTTCTCCTTGAGCGCCCTGCGGAGCGCGGAATCGGTCTTGAAATCCAGGGCTGAAAAGCTGTCATCGAAGATGTAAATGGGTGGTTTTTTGACCAGGGCACGAGCAATCGAAAGGCGCTGCTTCTGCCCTCCCGAAACATTCGAGCCGCCCTGGGCGATCTCAGCCTCAAGACCCTCCGCCTTGGAAAAGATGAATTCACTGGCCTGGGCGATATCAGCGGCTTCTTTCAATGTTTCACCACTGGCATTTTCATCGGCGTAGAGCAGGTTGCTTTCGATCGTGCCCGAGAAAAGCATTCCCTTTTGCGGAACGTAGCCGATCGTGTCGCGCAGATCGCTCTGCTTAACTTCGCGTATATCGATTCCATCCAGATAAACGGCGCCCTCGGTAACGTCGTAGAAACGCGGGATCAGATTGACGACAGTAGATTTGCCGCAGCCCGTGGAGCCAATGAAGGCTGTAGTCTCGCCTGGTTTGGCGGTGAAACTGATATCGTGCAGCACATCGTCGAGCGCCCCGGGGTAGCGGAAGGAGACATTACGGAACTCGATTTGACTGACGACCGGGTACTTGAATTGCTTGGGGTCTTGCGGATCGGTGATGACCAGTTCGGTTTCCAGCACATCGGCGATGCGTCCGCCTGATACGGCTGCCCTGGGCAAGAAGATGAACAACATCGACATCATCAAGAAGGCAAACACGATCTGCATTGCATACTGCATGAAAGCCATCATATCCCCTACCTGGATGGTCGATGCCGCGATCTGATGTGCGCCAACCCAGATGATCCCCACTGACAATCCATTCATCAGCAGCATCATTACGGGCATCATTGTGACCATGACCCGGGCGACAAACAGGCTGGTGTCGGTTAAATCTCGATTGGCTTTGGCGAAGCGTATTTCCTCGTCGTCCTGCTTATTGAAAGCGCGGATGACCATCATGCCCGATAGGTTTTCTCGCGTCACCAGGTTGAGCCGGTCGATCAGGCTTTGGATAATTCTGAACTTGGGCAGGGAAATCGAGAAAACGGTCAGGACCAGGGTCAGCAGTGCAATCACAGCAACGGCGATGATCCACCACATTTCAGAACTCTTATCGATGGCTCTGATGACGCCGCCAACGCCGATGATCGGTGCATAGAAGACCATGCGCATGATCATGAAGATCACCATTTGAACCTGGGTGACATCATTCGTCGAGCGCGTGATCAGGGAAGCCGTCGAGAATTGATTGAATTCAGCGCTCGAGAAGCTCTCCACTTTTTTAAAGACATCCTTGCGGATGTCACGCGCCGCCCCGGCAGCAGTTCTCGAAGCAAGAAAGCCAACCGTGATCGTACAGGCTCCACCCAGCAGCGAGATCAGCAACATCGTGCCGCCTGTGCGGAGAATGTAGTCGGTCTGCAGCTTGCCGGTATCCATGCCGAGTGACTCGTACTCGGTTTTGACCGCGCTGACCGCCATCTGGTTGATCATGCTGTCCCCCAGGGTGGCGAACATCTCATTCGTCTTCGAACTCAGCTCTGCGAGCAGCTCTGCCGGCATCATTCCCAGCAGGTCAAAAACATCCATACCAGGAGGGATTTGAGAGGGGTCGAAGTCAAAAGCATCCCCCAGAGGTGGGGCCTGGGAGGGATCGGCGACCATTTGCTCGATCCCGGAAACAACCACCAGAGCCCTGCCCATGATGGGGTTCAGTAAATCGATTTCTGCTTGATCCACGCCATTGAGCACATAGATCGGCTCATCTGCAAGGGCAGGGTATTCCTCAAGATAGGAGTCCGCATCGGGGGAAGTTGGTTCCACCAGAACGTAATCCTCCAGCACAAGCACCGTATCCTCGGAACTCATAAAGATGAACAGCCTGTCCATCTCGCTTTGCCGGATCGCCTTGGGAACGGCGTTCTCCACCCCGCTCTGCTGTATGCCATTGTTGACAATCTTTGACAGATAATCGGGCAGCGCCAGGTCGGCGTTTGCCAGGACGAATAGCAGTGCGATGGATGAGATGATCATCAGTGCATAAGGCTTTAAATATTTGATCAAACGTAGCATATTGGGGCTGCTCCTTGAAAAACTTTAACTTTCGGGGTCGACGGGCTGCTTGAGATTTCTGGCTTTGTCAATCAGGACGTTCAATGCCCCCATGATGGTTTCTTTTTCACTATCAGACAGGGTCGCCGTTAAATCATCCAGCCACCTCTGACGGGCACGGATCCCTTCTTCAAGAACCTGGTTACCTTTATCGGTCAAGACGATCTGCTTGCCGCGCCGGTCCTTTGGATCCTCTGTGCGCAGGATTAATTCCAGCTGCACCAGACGATCCAGCATCTGACTGGCTGCGGCACTGGTCACATCCAGATGGTTGCCAAGTTCTGTGACACCGCACATACCTTCATTTTGGATATGGAATAAGGCTCCTATATGTGACATCGAGAGCCCGCTTTTTCTGGCATAGGAGAGGAAATTTCGCATCGACCGGTGCATAGAAACATTGATCCATTCCTCAAGCGTGGCAACAAACGGATCGGCTGACATATTTCACCTCTCTAAATAGTTAAGCGAGCTAAAATATAAAGCAATCTTCGGAAAAAGTCTAGAGGGGATTTGATGAATATCGGGGGCAAGCTAAGAGCGGAAGCCGTGATCTCTGATCGGGATTTTGATTTCACATTCTTATTGAGATTATGCTGTACAATTTCGAACCTCTTGAATCGGTCATAGCAGATTAATCCCCGACCTTTTTAATAGGGATTTCTCCCTTGGGAGGGATGCGCCATGGAAAACAATTCAATATCTGGAAATCAACCCGGGAAACGCTTGTTTGCTCTAGACGCATTACGCGGCCTCATCATGATCCTCATGGCCCTCGATCATGCCAATTGGTTCATTGCCCAAAAACATTCGACCGGTGAGTACTGGGGGGGTCCCTACCCGGTCTACAACGATGCCATAACGTTCCTCACCCGCCTGGTCACGCATCCTGCCGCGCCGGGATTCGCATTCTTGATGGGTGTGGGCATGCTGCTATTTGCCGAGTCACGCAAGGCACGTGGATGGAGCAAATGGGAAATTTGGCGCCACCTGTGGATTCGTGGCGCGCTATTGATTGCCCTGCAGCTCCTGGTGGTCAACCGCGCCTGGGAGCTTTCTCCCCAGGGATGGGGCATTCAGATTTACTGGGGCGTGTTAGCTTCATTGGGTGGCGGCATGATCCTCGGTAGTTTGTTCGTCTGGCTGCCATGGCAAGCGCTGGCGGGGATCGCCGTGACGCTATTCGTGGGGATGGAATTCACCCATCCCGGCCCGGGTCAGTGGGGCACACTCAACGAGGTCCCACTGGGTCTCTTGCTGGGATTTAGTGGTGGCACCCAGCGATTGTTCTCTACCTACCCTATACTACCGTGGCTGGAGCTGGTTGTCTTCGGGATGCTCTTTGGGCGATGGTTGCTGGTGGATCTCAAGGACGCATATCGTCGAGCACTTTGGCTTGGTCTTGTATTCTTGGTTGGCTTTGTTGCGATTAGAGCACTGGATGGATTCGGAAACATCCGTCCGAGAATGGGGGACTCCTGGATGGATTTCCTCAACCCGGTCAAATACCCGCCGGCGATGACCTTCACTCTGCTTACGATGGGCTTTAACCTGATCGTCCTCTGGGCATTCTCGGGGGCGAAGGATAAGATCCGGGCTTTCTTCTCCCCCTTATTGGTGGTGGGACGGGTGCCGTTATTCTTCTACATCGCCCACCTAGGCTTATATGCGTTGTTCGCGCGTTGGTTGGCGCCGCAGGGTGGCACGAGCATACCCGGGATGATTCCCTATTGGATTCTCGGGCTGCTGATCCTATTCCCGCTGTGTATTTGGTATGGGAAGCTGAAGCACATGAAGCCTTTCAATACTGTGCTCAGGTTTTTCTAGGAGAAGATTGCGTTAATATTTCAACAGGTAGGGAACTCAACATGGGGGTTGTCGAAGATGGCATGCATCCGATAATTTCCCAAATTGGATGAAGGCGGTTTCAAGATGATTTTAGTGGGTAAGAATCCCTACGAAAACTTGGTCCCGAGTACAGCTAACCTTGGAGCTCTGCCTTGATCTCTTCGAACTCCTCAAGCTTTCCCTCACCGTCTGACCAATCTCTGATTTCATCAATATCGATCTGATGATCCTTTGCTACGAGAATAGCTTGTGATAAGCACTGTCGATCACCTTCATGGTAATACCAGACTAGTCTGTCCTTTACACAATCTGTCGGTGAGATTAAGCGCAGGGTCCCTGTTTCCATCTCGAGCTCGTCGATCTTGATATCATATTCTTCACCGATTGCAAGGGGTCCTGGAGGGAACTCCACGAAGTATTCTGTATCGTGGTGTTCGAAGTGCCTCCCTGATTCCTTAAATCCCAGCTCTTCGATTGCCCTTTTTATAACCGACCGTCGTGCAAAATACCGATTAACCAAATCGAGATCGCCCGAGACATACCTGCCTTCAGTGTAGATTGCCACGACCGCACCTCCTGATAAGACAACGTCAATCCCTTTGGCACTCAAGTGTGATTGGACATAGGCACCCAATTCGGCCTGAGTCATATCGCGAATTGGCTTCACAATGGCTTCCCTCTGCGCCTAGGGCGCCGTCTTGACATCATCAGGCGCTCACGCTCTCCCTCCGGATAGAAACTCAGGGCTTTCTCGAGTAATTCCTTTAGCTCTCGAAGGAATGCGTATCTGGGATTGAACTGATACAGGACCGTTCGGCCATACTCTTTACTGGTCAACACACTGCCCGATTCAAGCTTCACGAGTTGTTTTTGTATTGAATCCGGATCTGCGCCGAAGAATCTGGCAATTTCGCGCGCATATCCTTCTCCCCTTGCGAGCATATATATAAGAACTCTCTCAGCGTTTACTGAACCCAGAATGGGTTCCAATGTAGCTATTTCCATTTGGGTACCTCTGTCAGATTATATCTGTTACCTGCAAGTTTCTTTCTGACATATGTCAGATTATATCTGACATTTGAGACTTCGTCAACCAAGTTGAGGATTGAGGTGATCAAACGTGTTGATACATTGATTTCTATCCAAACTTGATATCCGATAAAGCACGAATGAGGAAGCTTGCTCTGAATTAAATGTCTTCGATTAACTCAAAAATGGCCCGTAGCGCAAACCGGGCAGCTGATTATTTTCATAATCGGATGATGACGGTTCTGAGGTCGCGAAGCTCTAACCCTTCCCTCTGCTGCCCCAATTGCCCCCCGCTCGAGAGAGCCTGGCGATATGGCCCTCGGCGTCCCGTTTACTCCCGATTGGTTGGATTGTTGGCCATGGATCAGATTCCGGGATCGCTGCGATGAGACATATCAATCGGTGTGAAAGGCAGTGTATCCAGAGTTTGCACTTGACAGCTCGCTAAAAATCCATCATAATATCAATAATACTTTGTTTTACAAAGTTCTATTATTTAGATAGTACGCTGTTGTTCAAAGGAGAAAGACCATGTCCAACGAGATCAGTTTGAAAGAAACCGAGAGGAAAGTGTTCAAGACAGCGTTCCAGGACGGCCTCCTGGACATCGGCATCGGGGGCTTCCTCCTGATGTTCGCCATCGGTCCATTCGTGACCCCTTACCTGGGAGACTTCTGGGCAACGATCGTCATATTCCTGCCCTTATGGGTGATACTTTTCCCGGCACTCTGGTTGATCCGCAAGTACGCGGTCACTCCAAGGGTAGGGATCGTGAAGTATGGACCATGGCGGGTCTCCAGGATGATGCGCTTCAACGTCGTCATACTCATCGTCCTCGTACTTTCGTTAATTCTCGGGATCCTCTCGGCGGTTGAATTCGATGCCGTACCCGGTTGGATCCACGCGGCACGCTTCTCGCTCGTTTTCCTTCTCGCATTCAGCATCGCGGCGTATTTTCTTGATGTCACACGCCTTTACGTTTACGGCGCACTGGCTGCCCTCGCCCCTCTGATCGGCGAGGTACTGTACCAATACCTGAATGTCCCCCACCACGGCTTTGCAGCGACCTTCGGCCTCCCAGCCGTTCTGATTATCATCACAGGCGTTGTCCGCTTCATCCGATTCATGCGCGATCACCCTCTACAAGCAGGTCTGGAAGAATCGCTGGGAAGGTTCGAATGAGCGACACAAAGACGAACGAGGATGAGCTGCACCCCCTGGTGGAAATCAATCAGGTCATCCACGCTTCGGCGAGGTTGATGGTTCTGGTCCATTTATACGTGGTCGAGAGCGTCGATTATGTCTTCCTTAAAAACCAGACTGGTCTATCCTGGGGCAACCTGTCCACACACCTGAACAAGCTCGAAGAGGCGGGGTACATCGCCATCAAGAAAGGATTTAAGGGTAAAAAGCCCCACACGATGATCCACCTCACCAAACGTGGTCGGGCGGCTTTTAAAGAATATAAGCAGAACATGCAGCAGGTGTTGGACGATCTGCCGGACTGAGAGGAACAAATAGTTTACTAGGCGATGGCGCCGTCGTGAATGTGATCGGACAATCTCCTGCTCGAGTCAAATAGATAGCCTGCTCATGAGTAAAGGGCCCCGATATGATGACATGTCCAGCGATTTGCGTGGCCGTGCCTCCCCGTTCTCCTATTCCCCTTCAGCAGACAGCTCTTCAGCTGTTCTGACCAGACGCATGCCGTTATCCCCGGGGTAGGTATCGCCATCTCTGCTGCGGTATGCAGTGCGCAGCGATAGTGTATTTTCTTTGGCGCTGCTGCTTCGCCGCGATCTCTCGACGAAAGGTCCCCTGGGAACCTTCGTCGGGCCAGTCGGGTCGATGGCAGGGGATGAAGCATAATAATGCTCGTCATACCAATCCCAGCACCACTCCCAGCGGTTGCCGCTCATATCATAGATCCCGAGCTCATTGGGCTTCAACTGCCCGACCGGGTGCGCTTCACCGCCCGAATTGCCAGCATGCCAACCGACATCATCAGGATCATTGCTGCCCGAGTATATGAATCCCTGGTTTTTATGACCACCTCTTGCGGCGTATTCCCATTCTGCTTCCGTTGGCAGCCGGTATCCATTTGCAAAAAAATCACATTCGGTTAACTTGCCTTTTTCGAGGTAACACGGCGTTAGTCCCGCTTTATTGCTCAGCCAATTGCAGTAGGCAACAGCGTCGTACCAATCCACATACGAAACTGGGTGGATTTCCCTTCCTGTGTCATCATGATCCGCGCCGCATTCCACCTTGCGCTCACAATATCTGGCGTACTCTGCGTACGTGACTGCATAGATACCGATATAGAAGGACCTGGTGAGGGTTACGGTGTGAACGGGACGCTCCTGGGCGTAACCCTCCTCTGAACCCATTTTGAAACTTCCCGCTTCGACAAGCACCATCTCGGGGTAGATAGTGCCGCGCATGGGTTTTTTCGTAGGAGTTGGTGGCCGTTCTGTCGAGTCTAGCTGCTCCACCGTGGGAGGGTTAGAAGTAGGGGTATTGTCCATCGAGATGGACCGCGTAGGTTCGAATGTCTGAATCCCCGAGGCGCACGCCCCTAAGGCTGTTGCTGACGTGGCCATTCCGAGGATTTTCAGGAATTCTCGCCGGGAGACTTGCTCTAATCTAGACATGCGTTCACCTCGATGGCGCTGGGTGGCAAGCTTGCACTCCTCTCAACGAACCGGGCTATAAAAAGTACTGCTATCCCGGGAAAAATGTTCGAGATCCCGAATAGCATGTCTGCCAAGATAGAAGCGTTAAAAATTAAACTTACATCTTCACTATTATCCCGCGCAGCTCATGCTATGGAGGCGATGTTCTCCGGCATCGCCTCCCTTACCGACTACACAACCCATTTTCTGATCCCCTGGTGCCCGTATCTCAGGAGCGTTTCCTTCGTCCTATTAATAGGGACAACTGGAATAATTCAGACCGAATCCTGCCGGCGAAAGGGTGAACTTCTCAAGCGTGATCGAGAAACCAAGGACCGGTGGTCAAGCTATTTAAAGATCATATACCGAAAGTCAAGCCGGCAGGGATAAGCCGCAGCGGGATCGGTGGATACCGACCCGTTTCTTGAATGTAAAAACCTCAAAATGCATTCTCGAATCGGGAAGGAGGTGCCCGGCAAACTTTTATCAGCTCACATCGGATCTCGTTTTACAATCAGGAGGAAGCAATGCGCAAAACTGGAATCGCTCTACTCGTCACTTTGTTCTTGCTCGTGGCCGTCACCGGCGTGGCCTTTGCGATCACCTTCGGTGAGAAGGACACCGAGCACCCACACGTGGGTCTCGTGGGATTCTTCGATGAAGGTGGCAATTGGATGTGGCGCTGCTCGGGCACGCTGCTCTCGGATACTGTTTTCCTCACGGCCGGCCACTGCACCTCGGCGGATTTCCCAGACAATCCCGATTATAAACCCCACAGCGCAATGGTCTGGTTCGGGGACAAGATCGAACTCGATCCAGTCCTCGAGAAGTACCCCGATCTCGAGTGCTATGAGAAACCCCCGGGTAAGCTTAAGTGGACCACTTACCCTTGCAAGGGTGGTGTCCCTGGTACACCCATCGCAAACCCTGACTATGTCGGCCTATACATTCCAAACACTCACGACGTTGGGGTCGTTCTCCTGAATGGCCGCATCCCCGATGAGGCCGGAGATGCATACGGTGAGCTTCCCGAGATCGGATTTCTAGACGTACTTGCAGGCTTGAATGGACCCGATGGTGCCAACTTCGAGTCCGTCGGCTACGGTTTAAACCAGGTTCACCCGGAGACCATCTCTTTGCGGGAGCGATATATTTCCGCATCGTTCCTGATCAACCTGACCAATGCGCTCACCGACGGGTTTAACATCCAGACCTCAAACAACCCGGGTGAGTGGCCTGAAGATGACATGGCCTACAGCGGCGGCACCTGCTTTGGCGACTCGGGCGGCCCTCTCTTCTACAATCATGAGGGCACTGAGTACCTCGTAGGCATCACCTCTTTCGGGCTTAACTCCGCCTGCAAGGGCACTGACTTCGCCTTCCGTACGGATACGGAATCTACTCAGGACTTCATCTGGGGGGACCACTTGCCATAAGCTGATCCAGCCTTGCATTAGCGTTAGTTGCCATGAGCCGCACCTGGCAGGTGCGGCTCTCTTTATGTGGAGAATTTGGCCGATCAGCATCTGGGCGATGAATCTCTCCTCAATCGATGTCGGTGAGGGTGGATTTACCGCTTGCGCTGAGCTTAGTGGCTCACTTCATACCTTTAGGAGATCCGGATCCAGCTTTGCGTCTGAAATATCCCGGTGGAGTCCATGTAATATTTCAATCTTTGTGCTGCCTCATTGTTTGCTCAAGATCGTCCATGGTGAACTTCTCCAGGGCGATAATTTTTGCATCATGCCGGAAGAGCGGAGGGAGAATAGCCATTGCTTCCTCCTTGTTATCCAGGTCCACGACAAACCAGGCTTTATGCTCGTCGTCGTGGCAGCCCCAGTCTGCATTGGTCACGAAATGTGAACCCGATTCCAAAAAGACCTGGATAGCTCTCTCGCACGCTTCTTTCTTATTCTCATGTGGAACTTCGATCAAAAACCTTGACATAAGGAACCTTCCTTTCAAAGGTATCGTATTTACTATCCGCAAAACTCTTCAAGATTGATCTCAGGGATGTCGGGCGAGCTCTGCACTTCACTGGTCAAACCAATGAGGGCACCGTCACCCGTGAGTGCCTCGAGTGTGCCGTACAGCATCCCCTGCTGGTCACTCGGGATGGCCGTGACATATAACAACGATCCCTGGCAAACAATCGGACCGACTTTTGGATCTGTGGTCAATGTTGGGAACCCCTCGCAGGCACCTTCTTCTGTGGGCGCATTCGATACGAAATTGAACCCTGCGTCGGTCAGGATGGAATTCCCAGGGCATAGGGAATCAGTCTCTAAAGGATCAAGCCCGACATAGGCGACGACGTACCGGCCGGCGGATGTATACCATTGTGCCGTAACGGCACCCGGAGCTGCAGGGAGCTCGCTCTCATCGAAAGCCAAGGATGCAAATGTAGCCATGTCAACTTTGTAGGTCGTGTTAGGCTCGACCCCGAGTAATGCCGAGGTAGACGTATTTGGAAGCTCTTTCATTGTGGAGGAGGTCACTGTTGGCTCCACAGTCGGTGGGATGGGTGCCTCCGTGGCCTTTGGGCGTCGATTCCGGGATCGGATCCGTGGCTGGCACAGCTGTCGATGAGCACGTGCCCAACGCAACCACCCCGGCCAACATGAACACTCGCAATATAGATTTGATCATGTACAACTCCATTTCTCATTTTTATTTGGGTTGTCATTGCCAGAAAGGTTTGTTGAGTCCAGCCTGAATGCCAACCACCCTGAAGCCTGTTAAGTCCATTAATATTCCGAGACTGAAGAACAATCTCTCAGCAGGCGAGGCAAGCGATAGGTAAACAACAATGCCACCAGGGCATTAATGGGATATATTGGGTCCACATTATAATTTATTTCCCTGTTTGCTACAAGAAGTGAGTTAAATTGACGAAGTAGTGATGCATCTGGAAACGGAGACAACAGGAGAGTGAGGGTTATAGGTGTTGACCAGAACAATTCCCGATTAATACCTTTATCGGATCATGAGCGCATCCAGCAGAACATCCCCACGAAGCAGCACTACCTCCTCTTAGCGCGACGTGTTGCCTAATACAATTTACCCATACAGCGCGGCCAGCACCCTGTTATAAGATGAAGATCGCGATCAACCTGGAGGAGGAGTTGAATGTCTGTTTTTGAAGACACGACATTTAATGATCTATCCGATCAAACGCTGGCCACAAAACTATCCCAGCAGAACCCCGTCGTAATGATCCTTAATGGGATCGACCTTGGTAAAAGATACATCCTCGATGACGCCTCTTCCGTAATTGGACGCAACCCCGAAGAAGCCAACATCGTTCTTACTGACCGTGCTGTATCGAGCATGCATACCAGAATCGACTACAACGCACGAAAGCGGCAGTTCTTCATCACCGATCTCCAGAGCAAGAATGGCATCTGGGTAAATTCCCATAGAACCGACACTTCGCCGCTTTCACCCGGTGACAAGATCTTTATCGGAACTACGATCTTGAAGTTCACCCTCGAAGATGCCTTCGAGGATAAATTTCACACAAGGGTCGATGAGCTCATGAATATCGATGCCCTCACAGGTCTTCCGATCAAGAGGATTTTCGATCAAAAGCTAAGTAGCGCGTTTGTGAAGGCAAAGCGAAGATGTAACCCCCTATCCCTGTTAATGATGGACATGGATGGATTGAAGCGGATCAACGATACGCACGGACATCAATTGGGATCACATTCCATCTCCGAATGTGGGAAGATCATCGGAGACATCGTCGGGAAAAAGGGAACAGCGTGCCGATATGGCGGTGATGAGTTTATTGCCTACTTGCGCAATCGGGCGCTTGCAGATGCGGAAGCTGTTGGAGAATCGATTCGGCAAAGAATAGCCCAGCATACCTTCAAGCTCAATGGGCATTCAGCCTCCCCTACGATAAGCATCGGCGTTGCCGAACTCTCAAAAGATGACGAATCACCTGACGAGCTCGTTAGAATCGCCGATGAAGCACTGTATCGAGCTAAAGAAGCGGGGCGAAACACTGTATCCAGATAGGTTTTTTGGACATGAGAATTGAGCAAGATTTGTGAATTGGCGATTCGAGGGATGGGTGCAGTCGCTTATTTCCGGAATATCCTCACAACAATCGGAAGTACCACCAGAAAGGCCCCCACAACCACCACCGGAAGCGCATCAGCTACCCACCCCGCTATCCCCAAACCCGCCCCGAAGGCGCTGATCAGCGGGTTTTCCAGTTGGATTAAGATGCGTTCAAATGTTGACAGAGGGGTTAAGTCATATCCGAGTGACTCCAAGTGGGTGAAAAGGATCTCCCGGGAGGGCTCGGTCAGAGTTGATCCATCGGCGAATACAAGCGTAGGCACGCTCTCGTTGCCGGCGTTGATCTCTTTCACGCGCATTCGCCCGGCATTATCTTTGCGAATATCGACGTAGTCATACACCACGCCACTGTGCTTAAGGGCCGCACGGACCGTTCGCACCTGGGGTCAGTAGTTGTGGCCATAAAGAATGAGTCTCTTCACAATGCTTTACCTCAATAAAGCGAACATTTAGCATCGTCCGCACTTCACTGACTCGAAACCACTTGGCTGTGGTTTGAGATAAGGAAGAGAAGCCAGCCGTGCGTCGCAATGCATTGTCGATTACAGGCTTTGCGATTTTGAGTCTTACCCGCCCAGGACCTGCTCGAGTTGCGCCACGTCAAAATCGACGACAATCTTTCCGTCGATGTTAAATGTGGGCGTGACCAAACGATTTCCGGCCCATTCCCGTACCTGCTTCAAGGCTCCTGGCACATCGTAAACATCCACTTCGGTGTAATCCAAATTTCGTTCCTTGAGCCACACACGCGCCAAGGCGCAATCTGTACACCATTTGGTGCAGTACATAACAATCCCGCCGTAGGGAAGCGGCTGTGCTTCCGGTTCAGGGGGTATCTGCTGTGCAGCTTCCGGATCAATGCGGCGCAGCTCTGAAAACAAAACCTCGGTGTCTGGAAGATCGTCGACATCGTGAATATCGATATATTGGATCAGGCCTTCCTTGTCGATAATGAAGATCGCCCGCTCGGATGACCCCACAGGTCGAAGAACACCGTATTGCTGGCAAACCTCCCCATGCGGCCAGAAGTCGCTGAGGAGCGGGTACTGAATCCCCTGGAAAGTTTCTGCCCACGCTTTCAGAGCGGGAACATGGTCGACACTGATGCCCAGAACCTGGGCATTCAACCCCGCGAACCTGGCGGACTGCGCCTGGTATCCCGGGATTTGCGCACTTCAGGTGGGGGTAAAGGCCAGGGGGAAAAAGGCAAGCACGACGTTACGGCCTCGATAATCGCTCAAGCGAATTTCTCGATCGAGATGGCTGGGCAAGCTAAAATCCGGGGCTTGCTGACCGATTTGTAGACTCATTGATGAATACCTCCTCAACATTATTAAATCCGATCTCATTATAAGACAAGCTACAAGGCCTCGACGGGGATACCCTATGGGATGACCCGAGGTGCCAGCACGATACGGGTCGGCGAGCTGGTGATGATGGGCTCCCAGATCCGCCTCCCGATCCTCTCATCCCCTCGAAGAAAGGACCGTAACAGTGAGCACTCCGATTTCGGGGATATTTATCGTCGTCGTTTTCCCGTCCTTGGCCTCGATCTCTATCAAACCCATGGGAGCCATATCCTGGATATCCTCGGCAATCACAGCAATGAGCTCTTCGACCAATGAGTAGAGAAAACCGCACATCTCGTCCTTGGGGGCAATCGTGGTACTGGCGTCAGGGCTTTCAATCTCGAAATCAAACACCTGCGCGTGGATCTTAAGCTCCTGCCTTCCGCCGATGGTGAAAGGAAAGCTGCCATCCACGTTCCCGGGTGGTCCCTCGTGAACCAGGCGGTCATTCTCATGAACCAGGCAAGGTCCCGTAGTGCCGGTCACGGTCACAGTCCCTTCGCCATCAATGCGGAACTCATCATCGACAACGAATAACCCATCCCAGGTGAAATTAATGGGAGGGACCTCACCTATCTTGGCGTCCAACGACATGATTAAAATCCAGCTGGATTCATGCCAGCCGACTTTGATCTCAGCGGTTTCCGTTCGAGGGGCTAAAAATTCTTGGGCGCCAGCGAAGAGGTTGAACACATCGCCATGCTGGATGCGGATCACAACCTCTGCTGTTCCCGGTAATACATATTCCTCCCCCTCCCCGCCCGAGGGTTCCGCACGCGGTGTCCAGACGACTTCACTCTTGCCTGACGAGTCCGTGAACATGACACCCCCGCCTCGAGTAGTCCGGCCGTGCTGCGCGATGACGTCATCGAGAGACCACTCAACGCGCACGCCTTCCATGGGACCCTTCGGCGGAACTTCAAAACCCATCACAGCGGCGCAAGACACGATCTCCTGCGGCAGATCACCGGTAAACTCGACGGATACGGTGAAGGTGATTGGTACCCCAGATCCGTCGTGGCCCTCATGCGCGCTGGACGCGGAGGCTGTGAGCTTCGTCTCCACACCCATTGACATCATGATCGCGTGGGCGATGTCCTTCGGGTCCAGAAGGGAAGCCGGCCCGTATACTGCACCTTCGAGGGCATCTGAGGCGGCACCGCCCGCCGACCAGGCGAGTCCCCATGCCGAATCTGCATTCGAGCCTCGCACGGCGTCACAAGGTCCCTCTTCTTTCGAAGGCACGAAGCGGAGTGTAGCCATACGGGCCTTTGGAGCCGCGGCCGTGGTCTCATGACCATTAGGGGGCACAAAGGTATCCACGAAGAGAAGCCATTCCTGCAGCGGCGTGAGCGTGACCTCGCCCTCAAACTCGAGTCCCATTGAGTCGAAAAGCTGCACCAGCCATTCGTCGGGCCGGGCGGCGTATGTTTCCCGATAGAACGAAAGCAGTTGCTGCTCCGAAAGCTCCAAACCAGCCATAGCGAGCCGCGCATGGTAATCGGAAAAAGGGATGGGCTTCCCTCCCGCGCCTCGCATCAGCAAGCCGACCTGGAAATCGAAAAGGAAGAAATCTTCAGGCCCGCGCTCAGACCCGGGGAAGATTTGCACAGCTTCCTGGGAATAGACTCCGATGCCGAGATTCTTGAGCAGTGAAAGTACTCCTTGCTCTGCCAACTCAGGGTCATCCAGCCACGCCGCGGTTTGCTGCGCATCCGCGGCCTCGCTTGATTCCTGTACGGGAAACCCCGGCGCCGGTGTTTCTACACCCCCTCTGCAAGACGCGAGCAGAGACACGAATAACAGGGCCAGGCTGATGTAAGCTATGCTCTTCCAAGGTCTTACTTTCATTACATATTCTCCTCTGGAAATTGTGTATTGGGAGCAAACCGGAATTATAGTATAGGAATTGTCGTATTTACAAGACAACCTATCGGGCACGCTACACAGCTCTCCAGTTGGATCACAGAAAATCATAAGTAGACGAAGCAATTAATGTGTCTTGGTGCAGCCAGAATGGATGCTTCTAGGAGTAGGCCCACTTCATGCAACCAACTTCTTTACGATGAACAAGAATAAATACCCGATTCCCAGCATCTTCCTGTCAACAGTCCTGGAATTATGGTTGACGGGTATCTTGTTGGTCATCGGCCTTCTGTGGTGCATCGGCGTCCTCTAGCTCCCTTACAGCATCGATTACGTGAGTTCGCCAAGAATAAGGATGTGGGTTTTTCTCTGTTTGCTGAGTGTGAGATGTTGCTTGTCGCCCCCTCTGTATCTGAGAATTCAGGGGGTTTCCATGGAGTATCCTGGTGACTATCCAGTGATTTTCTCTCCATAAAATGCCCTGATCAAGGGGGCTGATCGTCCAAGATGTCTATGTAGTCCATGCTTTGTTACCGCAACTGCACCAAAACTGCACCAGACAATACGTAGTTTTATCAAATCGGTAGAATATAAACACAAGGAGAGGCGACTCGAATTCATCTGTTCTTTGAAAGTTTTTAAGCCCCTCTTATCACCACGCAATCGTCTTCTTAGATTGGCTGTTATTCCCGATTGTTAGAGTCATACCCTAATTCCACTCTGGGGCGTCAACGTCCCCCTCGTAAAATTCTTCAAACATCCACTTCTCATCATCGGGTAGGCGGTTGTCAGAAAACCAGCGGTTTACAAGTCTGTCCCACTCTAGTCTATCCTCCTGGATGCTCAGGCCAGACTTGGTTGTCATGTTGTACCCCAAAGCATCACGGATCAAGGCGACGACTATCACAAGGACTAAAGCACCTACTACTAGCAACCACATCTTGGCCTCCCGAGTGAGTGAATGTGTTGTCCTTTTTCTTAATCATATTTCATCTGTTTTATGGTTGTGAACTGATTAATC
>JBARSI010000022.1:0-3896 GCA_049644665.1 Anaerolineales bacterium | reverse complement strand
GACGAGTGCGACTATCCTTCTTCCCCCGCCAAAGACCGAACATCTTCTGACCACACTTACATTCAGCCCTACAGATTTGAGCCATCGCCGTTACCCGAACAGCTTTCTGGCGATATCGGTCATAGCGTCGAGAACCAGCCACGCTGAAAGACTTTCTATCAACTCGCAGTCGGTCATTCTGATAGCCGTCAAGAAAGGTTCTCCGAAGGCCAGTCGTAGATCTAGCAGGTTAGCTAGCTCGACGGACTGCGCTTCCCCCGATTGCAAATATAGCCAGTAGTCCTCTGGCCAATCGGGTGGTCGGCACTTACCTTGAAGGAATTCGCCAAGAAGGGTAGACTGTTCGGGGGATAATCCCGCCGCTGCTTGTACTACAGTTTTTATTTCTTCGTTACGGGGAACTTGGTTGAACATCGCGACCGTCCTTTACTAAAGGTGGTAGCAGGATCTTTCAGGTGGGACGGTCGCCCAAAACACTTCCAGACCCTGCTACCTCGGTTAATAAAGCGACCGTCCTGCTTCCCAGAGTGACCTTAGGGGGGCAGGCCACTCCGGAGAGCAGGACTAAGTTTGCGAGAACGATGGGGACCGAAGAAAGGAACTAAACCACGTGGAAGGTCACTTATTCATCAATCGTTGGAGTATGTTGAAACAACCAGAGACATCCTCCTGGGAGAAGATTGATGAAGTTGTGTAAGGTTTATTTTCGCGAGTATTTTCCTTGTCACCAGATCCGTGTAAACTTGCCCGATGGTAAATAAGATGGATGGCCCGCAACCCACTATGACAATCGCCAAAGAAGCCAGGCGCGAGTTCACCATTGTTTCTCTGCTGACCCTCTCAGCGTTGATTGCCGCCTTGATCCTCCGCCAAGCCTTCTGGGTTTCACTCGCGACGCTATCGGGTTTGGTTTGGGTCGGTTTGGCAATATTCTTCCGTGATCCAGCCCGAGTCATCCCACGTGAGGACGGCGTTTATTATGCACCCGCAGACGGCAAGGTTTTCGTTGTGGAACAAGCTCACGAGCCGGTTTTTCTGCAACGCGATGCTTTGCGAATCGCAATCTTTATGTCGATCTCGGATGTCCATGTAAACCGGACGCCCGGGAAGGGCATTGTTCTTTTCACTCGCCATGTTCCGGGTAAATTCGTTCAGGCATTTCGACCGGAAGCCGCGCACGAGAACGAGCACAACTTGATCGGGGTCGAACATGGCCGCGATCGTTTCCTAATTAAGCAGATCGCCGGCATCCTCGCCCGAAGGATCGTTTGCTCTGTCCGACCTGACGACGAACTCAATGCCGGTGATCGGATTGGGATGATTAAGTTCGGCTCCCGTGTTGAGCTTTATCTGCCGACCGATTGTCAGGCTCTGGTTCAACCTGGTGATATCGTACGTGCCGGCATCACAGCTGTCGCCAGAAGCAGGGATGTCGACTAAGATAGCAACAAATCCTGTATATATAAGGACTGCCGGATGAATGCGCTCAGACAATATTTACCGAACTTGATCACTTTCGCCACGTTGACCTGCGGAATGTCCTCCATCGCACTAGCGATTGAAGGACACCTCAACCTGGCTGGTGTTTTGATTCTGGCAGGACATTTGCTCGATTCGATCGACGGAGGAGTCGCCCGGCGGCTGGACGTCTCATCTGAATTTGGACAGCAACTTGATTCCCTGGTCGACATTATTATTTTCGGCGGTGCAGGTTCGGTCCTGGTATGGCAACATCTAGCGGAAACCCCGCTCATCCGCTGGCCCTATTGGATCTCCGGAGTGGTTTTCGTCATCGCCTGTGCATACCGCCTCGCCCGTTTTAACCTTCACACTGACGAAACCAAGCAGATGGAGTCTTTAGGATTAACCACCTCGACATCCGGGGCTTTTCTTGCCCTGGCTGTGCTCGCGGACCGGGCATTCTCCCACTCCCTCTTCCCAAATTGGATTTTCCCGCTGCTCCTTGTTATCGTTTCGCTTCTCATGGTTAGCCGCATCCACTTCCCTGAACTGCATGTCATCCTGCGCCGTCGACGGGTGACCATCGCAATTCTGAGCACAAGTGTCGTCGCCGCTTATTGGTTGACTCCCCAACTCGTCTGGTTTGGGCTAACAACCGGCTACATCTCCTTCGGGGTTCTGCGCGCCGGATTCCGGCAAATCTTATGAGCGTACTCCATCAATTTCAAGGTCAAGTTCTCGCGTTATACGCACGCATAATACAGCGAACAGCCAAGCTGACGATTGAAGGCTGGGAACATGTAACGCAAGTGATTGCCTCAGGTCGTCCGATAGTATTCACCTCGTGGCATGGGCAGACACACCTCCTTTATCCGGTGGTCTTCGAAAAACAGTTGGATATATCGAGATTCATACTTGTCAGCGTTGCCGATCATCGCCAGGAAGTGCTTGAAACGTTTGCCACCAGTATCGGAGCCATCCCCGTCTCGATCTCCATGGAAGACGACTCGTTTGCGGGTGCACGCAACCTTATTGGACTAATTAACGAGCTACGCAAAGGCAGCTATACCTTCATCACGCCGGATGGACCGGACGGTCCCCCTAGGGTCCCCAAAGGCGGTATAACTTATATCGCCATTAGAGCCCGGGCACAGATTATCCCTTTCGCCGCTTACACCCCACATGCTTATCGTTTGCGCCGATGGGATCGTTACTTTCTACCCCTCCCTTTTGCTCATATCTACATAAGTGTGCGTCCTCCCATCCCGGTCTCACGCGACGCAGATCATGAGATGTTGCTTGAAAAGGTAACCAGGGAAATAAACGCTGCGAATGAGCAGGTAGAAGCTATGGCTAAGAGACGGAAATAAGCCACGCTCTATTCCCTCCAAAACAACCAGGAGTAACTACTTAAAATAACTTCATTCTCTGGGAACGCGGCAGAGTTATCCTCAAGTTGTAGATATTGCCAATAGATTGCCACTTTTCGAAGCGGGGTTTACTGGACGATCTTCCCGTCCGCCAGGCGAATGGTCCTCATCGCCCGACCTGCCAGCTCATCATCGTGGGTAACCATAAGGATCGTTTTTCCGCGCGCTATCAGGTCATCAAATAGTCGGATAATCCTGGCTGAAGACTGGGAATCCAGGTTCCCTGTGGGTTCGTCAGTGGCGATAATTGGGGGATCATTGGCAAGGGCACGCGCGATAGCAGCCCGCTGCTGCTGCCCACCAGAGAGCTTCGCTGGCAGCGCATCTGCTTGATCCTCGATACCAACCAATTCTAGAAGATGCAAAGCGCGATCATTGCGTTCTTGTCGATCGAAGACGCCTCCAAAATCCATCGGTAGGCGCACATTCTCGAGCAGGGAAAGCGTGGGTAGAAGCTGGAAAAACTGGAAGACAACCCCCACATTCTTTCCGCGCCAGACCGCTATTTCCCCTTCGTCTAGCTCATGTACTGCGGCGCCGGTGACATAAATTTCCCCATCGCTGGGTTGATCGATGCCGGTCAACATGTTGATAAGAGTCGTTTTCCCGCTGCCTGACTTCCCGACAATGGACACAAATTCGCCCTTGTCAATACGCAGGTCTACATCTTTCAATGCAGTGAAAGATCCCGCAGACGTTTCATAGATCTTTGAAACTTGATTGAACGCGATCAAGTGGCCGTTCGCTTTATACTTCCCGGCTCCCGAGCCGTTTGAACCTGACTTATTCCAAAATGTCTTCAAATGATCACCAACTCCACTATTCGTAATCCAAGACTTCGCGCACGGTGAGCCGGGCAGCTCTCCTCGCCGGCGCAAGGCTTGAAAAAACAGCAATAAACCCAACAACAACCAACCAGAGAAGCAGCCCTGCGAATGAATATGTATAGCTCAGGTCAGCTTGCATTACGGCATTCACAACCGCGCCCGCAAGAGCTCTGCCGGA
>JBARSI010000021.1:0-7654 GCA_049644665.1 Anaerolineales bacterium | reverse complement strand
AATGCAATTGATCAATCTGGAGCGAGATACGGCTGTCTGGTGGTTGAAGTAGGATTTTCAGGGGCGATTGTCCCTCACCGTCCTTCGCGCTAGTTGGATAGGACCCTGAAGAAGGATATTTACGTATAAAATCCCCTGAATGCTAAGCTCCTGCAGGGATGACAGCGGACAGCGCTAATGGAAAGCGAACATAGTTCCAGAAGTGAGTGCGCATGTGGTCCATGACTTGAACTACCATCTCACCAGGAGAGCGAAGTGCCGGAAAGACCTTCGGGTTGATGAAGTAGCTGCAGTGTGCTTGCTCACGAGTTGGAGGTTGAGCCTTTAATGGAGCCATCGAAAGTGAAGAATAAGTACAGTCGTCTCTTAGTGCTAATTGGTGTGCTTTTCATATTGGGCGTTGCGCTTAGATTATTCGATGTAACAGATCCGCCGCTGGATTTCCATGCCTGGCGGCAATTACGATCTGCTTCAATTGCGAGAAAGTTTTATTACGATATTCTGCCGACAGCGGGTGACGAGCTTCAAGAGAAGGCGAGTCAATTAGGGAGTTTTGAGCCCCTGGAACCACCTATTTTTGAGCGAATGGTTGCTCTGGCGTATCGGCTGGTCGGCCAGGAGCAATTGTGGGTTGCGCGGGTCCTAGCCATAGTGACTTGGGTTCTCGGTGGGCTTCCTCTTTATCTCCTGGCAAGGCGTTTGACCTCACAGAGGGGGGCAGTTGTTTCCCTAGCTTATTACCTGTTTCTCCCTTTCTCGGTGATTGTAAGCAGGACATTTCTTCCAGATGTGCCCATGACGGTAATGATGTTGACATCAATTTATTTTATCTATCGATGGGCGGAGAAACCTACTCTCGTCTTCGCTGTTTTGGCAGGTCTTTTTTCTGGGGGAGCTATTCTGATTAAAGTATTCGCAGCTTATCCGCTGGTCTTTGTGATAGTGATAATGGTATTGAACTCTTTAGGGATATCAAAAGCGATCAAGAATCCTCAGGTTTGGTTGATGGGGATATTACTTATTGCAATACCCGGGATTTATTACTTCATTATCCGAAGCGGGAGCGCGGCCTCATATTTCGCGGATTGGGTATTCCCGTTTTCTTCCCTGATGCTCAGACCCTGGTTTTACTTCCGCTGGGCAGTAGCTCTGCATCGTACCATTACGGTCCCCGCTCTTTTAGTCGCCGCTCTAAGTATATTCATGGTGGGGGGAAGGGGACGATTACTGCTCATCAGCCTGTGGTTGGGATACTTCTTCATCGGAATTTCTGTCCCTTCGTTGATTATTTCCCACTCTTATTATCAAACCATCCTTATACCTATCGCCGCATTATCACTCGCACCTTTCGGGGAGAGCGCCCTATCGTGGATATCTCGTAGAACCGAACACTGGCGAGCACTCGGCGTCGGAGTTCTTTTGATATCCATAGGATTCTTGAGTCAGAAGTCAATTACTTTGCTTTTAGCAAACGATTACCGCGATGAAGTCTTGGGATGGAAGAAGATGGGTAGAGAACTTCCCGAAGACGGAAACATCATCGGTCTAACCCATGACTACAATACTCGCCTTCGATATTATGGTTGGACACTTGTCGATCAATGGCCGCATGCAACAGATTTCGAGATGCAAGTATTAGCAGGAGGGAATTACGACCCTTCTGATCCAGCGGTGGCACGTGGGTTTACAGAACGTACTGAGGGATATGACTATTTCCTGGTTACTTTGTACAACGAACTGGAGCAGCAGAAAGCACTTGAGACATTTCTGTATGAAACTTATTCTGTTACTGAGGGGGATGGTTACAGTCTGTTCCATTTATCGGAGAAAAAAGAGTAAAGTCGTCCTTCAAAAAGTGTGGGGCATTGAGAATATAACGTATTCAATGGTCACAAACAAAGCAGAACGGGCTCACATGCCCGTTCTTTACTGTCAGTTCGAGTGAGCTTTGAAACGGCGATCGAGATATCTCTATCGGCTTACTCCGGTGCTTGCCAGGTCCAATCCGGGTAGCGTTGTGTGAAGAATCGTCTTTTCAGTTTTCCCAGGCGCCGCCACATTTTAATTCCGATCGGGTTTGAGTGGATTTTGGTTGGTAATTTTGGGTTACTTTCCGCCTGCGCCAAAAGGGTGACATACAGGTTCAGGATGGGGGAGCGGAAGCTTCCGTGTGCCTTGGACCACAGGACACGAAATCCTGACTGCCGAACGGTTTCTCTGAGCGCAGATTGTGTGAATGCGTACAGGTGAGATAGCTCAAGGCATTCGTGTTCGATCAAGTTGGGCACTTCGAGCAGCAGGTAGCCGCCCGGCTCCATCCTGGACTCCCGCAGGGAGCGGAGCGTCTGAACAGGGTCAACGACGTGTTCAATTACA
The DNA here is from genome assembly GCA_049644665.1 of Anaerolineales bacterium. GTDB lineage: Bacteria > Chloroflexota > Anaerolineae > Anaerolineales > E44-bin32 > E44-bin32. The sequence continues at coordinate 5,278 of JBARSI010000021.1, read as the reverse complement.
TGCATCAGGGAGATTAGATCGAACGGCGCTTCATTAGCCTCCGTTAGAACATCTAGCGAATGGTAGATCGTTAGACCTCGCGCTTGGCTGAACTGTCGGTAAGCCTCACCGGGCTCAACCCCGACACTTTCACATCCGTACTGCTCTTGGAAACGGGTTAGAAGCATGCCGCTTGAACTTCCAACGTCGAGGTGACGGGTGATCTGAGGGAGATAGCCCTGGACCATACCAAGAACTGCCCTCGCCCGGGCATCCTGCATTTGCAGATCCTTCTCGATGGGATCTTCCGTCTCTTGCCGTTGGATGCGGTACTCGCGTTCATAGAACTGTTCGAGCTCATCATCATCCATCCGAGGGGATTGGTAGACCAATCCGCAGCGGTGGCAAATGTAGAACGAGACGTTCTGACCGCTCTCTTCGATCGTCTCGAAGAGGCGTCTTTTTGTGGAACTGCACAGTGGACACTCTTGTACGTTTTTCATTCGAGAATATTCGCGATCCTTGTTAGCACAATTGCGATAGCCTATGTGAGGGTTCAAAAGAACGTGGCGTCTCTGTTTCAAAGTTGATCATAATCCTTAATCTACTTCAACAGGAGAGACCAAGTTTCTCATAAGACCTTATCATTGCCATAATTATACGGGCACATCCTTCGTGGTGTTAATACTATCCGCGATTCTAGTGGTATGTATTACACGGGATCGTCTTGTAACTAGTGGTGGATCGAAAAGAGATACGCTCCGGATAATATTGCTTTTCGTATGCGCACTTGCATTCGAGGTGAGGATTGGTAGAGCTGGCGTGACCAGCCCCTAATATTTGTACCAGTTCTTATATTAGTCCATCTAGCTGAAAGTAGGAAGGTTGAAGGACAATCGTTGGCGGAATTGGTGGCCTTAAACCGAGTGAACTATGAGGCCTGTTCGTGAAGAATTTTCAGCTCTTAACTTATTGATTTGGGAGCCGGAAATGCGATCCCCTCTCTGTGAGGGATTTCTCGATATAAACCCATTCTCCTATGGTCGGCGCAAGCCAAGAGCTCATAACAATTGAGGAGAGATTCGAATAGATCAAGAAACTGGTTGATCTTACTACAGGTAGATTGTTTTTTGATGCGATTATTTTATGAGATCAGGTGCAACCTTGATTTCTGATAATATGGCACCGCTCTCGTTCACTTGATGTAGTACATTGAACGAGGGGAAGAAATCCTCGCTAAACAGCAATCTATCGCATGCGAGCGTGTACTCGGGATAGGCTACCTTATCAGAATCATCCAATAGAATTAGATCCTCACGTGCAAATGTTCGTGCCGATTGTATTGGCCCCCATACGACGACCCTGGAGGCAAAAGGAGCGGTATCATTTAGATACTCGATGGCCTCTTTGTAGGAAATACACCAATAATCCAGATCGAACTTTCTCCAGGCACCAGGAATCCCTCCCGCAAGGTTATTGAAGTAAATATATTCGTATGGATGCAACTTAGCAATTGACCATACACCGGGGAAGATCACCAGGAGTGTCAGTGTGATGACCACTGCTCGGTTTTTTATCTTATGGAAGATCCATTGAAAGCTATAGCCCGCGAGAATGAAGAGAGGGGGAAGTGAAAAAAGATAATGGCGGGCATTTCCGTAATTGGGGAAATGTAAAAAGATGTTCATAGTAAGCGGAATTCCGAACCAAAAGCAAAGAACGAAGAGAATGCGCTTTTCATCCCGCTGCATCGATCTAAAAGCAGATGACACGGCTAGAGAGCCAATAACCACCAGCAATAAAAGCGGGATGGTTGATTCATAAATTGTCAATAGTGGAAAATAACTCCAAGGAAGGGCGTTTGAAGAAAACACACGACCGAGGAAGAGGACATCAATAGTCGCGAAATTGGCTGTGCCGGAAACCAGTTCCATAAAAGTGCTCAATGGATTTGACCAGAGTGCTGGCCAAAAAATGTACGTGACGAACCCTGCAATTCCCCAATATGGTATGAGAAGCAGAAAGGTCTTCCAAGTCCGGTATTTTATGATGAGGTAGAACGAAGTAATCAGTCCAGCTATTGGGCCAGCAATCCGAATCGCGGTCGCCAAACCAACGGCAGCAGCAGACGCCAGGAACAACCAATGCCGTCCTCCAAATACGTTAAATTTCCTCCTGCCAATGATCCTCCAACCCAGGTGTAAGAGAGTAAAACCACTTGCAGCAAGGGCTAATAAAGTGAAGCGATTAATAATCCGTTGGGTCTTGAGAACATACTCTTGAACGCTTGTCAGCGATTGATTCTGGGCGAAGAGATCGAAAGCGCGATCGATAAGGGTAAGCGATTGATCGAAATATGCATCCTCAACGACCATAGCAGCCAATCGCATTATCAAGTGGGTTTGGAATAAGTCCATAAGCAGAGCTGCCGTGATCAAAAAGAGAGTAGCAATACTGACCTTCTGTTTTATCGACGATCTTTCCCAATTGGTCCTAAGTGTCACGGAGAGCTGAATAAAAGAATTCCGTTGGAGAGCATATTGAATATCATCGGCAGGTGAGCTTCTAACCTGGCTTGTTGTAAACCTATCCGCCATGGCCAAGCCTAGCGAGATGGCGAGGGCAAACATGCTTAGAAATGGACCATCTTTATGATTGATAAACGCATGTCCAAATAGGAGGGGTTGTGTGAAATAGAGCAGAGAGATAAATGCGGCAATCGATCGAGGGAAAAGTCGGCGCGATATCGAATAAATAGAAAGTACAGAAATTTGAAAAAAGAAGAAATTACCAAGATAGCGCAGATGGACATCTGACCAGGATGGCAACGCTCCCTTTAGTCCCCTGGTTATCCAATAGGAGAATAGGTAGTATGCAGAGCCATTAACACTTAGGTTCTCATAGCGGAAGTATTCCATTGAACCAAGATACGCGTCTACAACTTCTTTGCCATAAATGGCCCCGCGGAAATAATCCATCGAGACATGATATGCGTCTGCAACCTCTTTGCCATAGAATGCCTCTGCAGCATCGTCCCACGTTTGACCGAAATCATTCGCAAGCGTAAGCCCCAGGAGCAGAACGCAAATAACATAAATGGCACCGATTAATGTTTTCCGCTTTGTGAATTTGTTCATTGACCAGTATCGCTACCTCAATCGAAGTGCTGACCTTGTAAAAATCCAATACTTTATCACACTGGAATAACTCACTTTACACCTTCGGGCTTTGAAGGACAGACTCCTGTGTATTTTCATCTTGTTCTCATACGCATGTGAGCGGTCTATACGTCAGCAGGTGCCGTTTGAAAATGGGTTTGATGTGCACAAATCTGAAATTGTGTTGCATGTCTCGTTGTTTCGAAAATACTATGTCAACCTGGTTGAATATGCAATATACCCAGGCTAGTTTCCTCAAACCAGCAAAGGGTGCCCCTTATTGCGTGATCAAGAAATGGCTTTCGAGGAATATCGATTTTGCATGTGATGTGAAAGTTGATTGAGATTCGTGCATTCCTTCATGATGAGGAGAGCAAGACCAAGAACAAACAACTGTCTTCTTGATTGTGTCAGTATCTCGAGCGGCACTATCTGACTACTCCCCACGCCTATACCATCCTGGTATCTCACCCCCGTCAGTTCCGGGGGTCGAAGGAAAGCGGGGGGCTATACGGCGGCTCTTGGTAAACATGAGTTGCGGGTTGTGGGATTATGATCAATGGGAGCACCTGCTTGAATGAATGTTCTTAACGAGTCTAAAGGACGGATCAACAACCGCTCTCTGGTGTTTATCGCCCTCCTTTTCGTGTGGGGTGCTGCAGTATGGTTGATCGATCTGGCCAATCCCCCCCCTGGATTTCCACGCCTGGCGGCAGCTTAGGTCGGACACAATTGCGCGTTAGTTTATCTATGAAAACTTGCCGGTTGTGGATCTCCAGGTGCTTGAGAAAGCTAATGAGTTGAGGAGTTTCGATCCTCTCGAGCCACCCTTCTTCGAGCATCTGACGGCCTTTACCTACAGGATGGTCGGTCGAGAGGAATTGCGGTTAGTAAGGCTGCTGACAATCTTGATTTAGACCCTTGGTGGCATCCCCCTTTTTCTGTTAGTGAAGCGCATGGGCTCTACTCGAGCGGGGATCGTATCGCTCTCGATCTATCTTTTCCTTCCATTTTGCGATGACGGTGAGCAGGGCTTTTCTGCCTGATGTGCCCCTTCAAGCCCTGATCGTAACAGTTTTTGTTGATGTTCTTCACCTATCGCTGGAGCGATAAACCAACCTAGACGAACGCGATCCTCTCTGGGGTCTTTTGCGGGAGTACCATTCTCGTCAAGGTTTTCGCAGTTTACCCAATTAGCTTTATGTGGCTTTTCTTGATTATAAAATTCTGTGGGCTTGACAAGAATATTCCGCAATGCCCAGGTTTGGGACATGGTCGCTCAGATGGTATTGATCCCCGGATGGGATTAGCTGGGAATTAAGAGTGAGAGCTCCTCTTCCTATCTCTCCGATAGGGTATTTCACTTCGCCTCTTTACTCCTCGATCCTTGGTTCTACACCCGCTGGGCAGTTGCGCTTCACCTGGCTGATGGTTGATACATTACCTGCAGTGTGCTCTCATTACTGGGAGTGGTCTTCGCAAGGGGTAAGCCAAGAGTCTTTCTTCTAGCGATCTGGCTAGGGTATCTCTTTATTGGGATCTCCGTCCCATCACTGATCATCTCCTGTTCCTACTATCACACGATCCTTGTGCCCATCATTACTATCTCCGTGGCACCCTTTGGGGCGGGGTTACGTGAGCTATTTTCACAACGGATGAAACGGTGGAGGATGATCGGCACATCCATCCCGGTCATTTTTATCGCACTATCTTCCTGGTTGTCCATTCGGAAAGCGTAAGCAAACGATTACCACGATGAAGTCTTAGGATGGAAGAAAATGGGTAGAGAACTTCCCGACGATGGAGGCATCATCGCTCTAACCGATGACAACCATACTCACCTTCGATACTATGGTTGGACACTTGTCGATCATTGGCCCCATGCAAAAAATTTTGAGATGGAATTCTTAGTGGGAGGGAACTACGACCCTTCTGATCCAGCGACCCTGAATGAATTTCGCTCCAGGACTGAGGGCTATGATTAGTTCCCGATGACCTTATTCGGAGAATTGGATCAGCAATCAGCACTAAAGTCGATTCAGTTTGATCGATATCCGAATACCCAGGGAGATGGTTATCTCCTATTTGACCTATCCAGAGAGAACGAGTAGTGTTCTTGATCGTTGGGACATTAGAAGCAC
>JBARSI010000020.1:0-11803 GCA_049644665.1 Anaerolineales bacterium | reverse complement strand
TCATGCTTGTGTCTTCACGGCTGACGATCATGACACCGTTGGCCTCAGGGATCAACATGGCGATGCACTCGAAGCAGCCGCAGGCTGTCATCGGGTTCTCCATAATGGAGTACATCGAGACATCGCTGACCACGCCATGGCTGGCTTGAAGAGCGAACGCGTTCACGCCCTCAAAGTAGCCCTTGAGCTCGTCTAGCGGGGCTGCTTTTTTGATCGGCTGGTTTGGTCCAGTGGGGTTGATCTGGAAAGATGCCTTGCAGTCCAGCCAGTTGTAGGCTCCGCAAAGCCCGAGCCGTTCAGGGCTGACGATACAAACGTGGTCGGGAGCGAAAGACTGGCAGAGCGTGCAGGAGTAAAAATCATCCACGCTCTCATCCGTCATTGAACCCAGGCGAACGTTGCGTTCTTCATACGCATCGCGAGCCGTCTGAAGCCACTCGGCGTGAAGATCTGGATCGGTGATGATCGTGACTTCGACCTTGTCGACAATGCTGCCGAAATCCTCGTGGAAGCGGGCGTAGAGGATATCGCCAAAGTGATTCAGGTTGAAGCCCTTATCGGCTGCGGCAGTGCTGATGCGGATCCAGGCGATGTCGCGCTGGCCGATGTGCTGAATGCCTGAGGCGCCGTTGATGAAGTAGTGGATTTGGCGTTCGAGAACAGGCTCGAAATCCTTCTCCATCTTACGCCCGGCTACCTTGACGAGGATGCCGAGGTCTATAGAGCCTTTATCTTCGACGCCGTCGAATGTGGGTCCGATCAGTTCGATTTTTCCGTCTTCGACCTCGTCCATCTTATCCATGAAGAGGTACTCAAAAGCCCGGCTATTTTTTCCGCCGGATTCGATGCGCATGTCGTTTTTACGTACGACTTCGCCCTCGAAGGCTGATCCGTAAGCGACAGGAACCGGAACTTCGCTTACCTTGATCTTGAGACCACGCACCTCGACGCACTTCTGCACCAGTTTGGCGGCCTTTTCCTCTTCTGTGGCGCCTTCGATCTCGTTCCAGGGCATGGAGATGACGTGTTCGTATTCGGTGACGCCGGTTGGCAGGATCTCCGGGATTATCGTATCTGCGATCACGGGGAAGCCGTAGGAGATCACACCGGCAGCGGCAGCATATTTGAGATCGTCGACCTCGCCCAGGGCGAGTGCAAACGCAAAGACGCGGTACTTGTTATAGAGCAGGATGTCTCGCCACTGACCGGCCTTCTTGCCACCGAATGTTAGGGCCGATCGGGTGGCAAAGCCAACGGGATAGATGGCTGAGAGCGTATCGCGCCCGAAGGGGATGATGTAGGTATCGAAACCCATTTCTACCCCTTCCTCGACTAATTGGTCAATGATCGAGCGGCCATTAACGTTGCCCACGAGGAAGGTAAGGATGCTGCGGCGCTGGAGTTCGCGCACGATGGCAACTGCAGCCTCATTGGAGTGGGCGGCGCCGATGAGGGCGGCGAAGCCCGGCATACGGCCGTCAACCAATTGGATGCCCCAGGAGCGGAGTTGGATGTCGTCGATGGGCCCATTGAGATGGCCATCTGCAAGAGGGCCAGACCCATTCCCGCTAAAACTGGAGTAGTCGGTGACGCCGGCCAGCTCCAGGCCTGGATAGGGCTCGGGCTGCTCGCCATAGGCGAAGCGAACTGCCTCGATGGCCTCCGCTGCGAGTAAGGTCGACATGCCGCAGTCCAGAGTCTCGCCCAAGAATGGCGTCCAGAGTTTTTCGTCAGGGAGAGGATGGAGCAAGCTCTTGGCGTGCTCCAGGATGGGTTCTATCTGACCGAGGGTGGATACCTCGGCGCCCAGCATGCCGAGCATGACGGGAAGATAGTAAGCAGTATTGGGGAAAGCCACAGGGTGATCGGCACCCTTGTCGGCGATCGCCTTCTGCAGCAGTGCCTCGGCTTCGGCTACGAGTGCGTTGGCGCCGCGGATAGCGCGAGTAGCGATATAACGTGACATGTTTATACTCCTCCCTACTTCGCCGAAGTGCCGTAGGCGGCTTCGATTTTCTCAGCAAATGGCAACTCGATGAATTCCTGGTTTCTCCGGTCACCGCTCTTGCCCCACTTGCCAGGATCATATTCGGGTAATCCGAGGGCGGCTCGTTTCTTATCAATATGGGCCAGCGACCGGCTGACGATCTCCTCGGCGTCATTGGTGAATTCCAATCTTCCGCCGACTTTTTCTTCCCAGCCATCGGTGATGAGTCGGGTCACTTCTTCTACCCCGGACACAGGGCTGGAGTGTCCCATGATGACATAAGCACCGGAAGCGACGCAGTAGGTGGCGATGGAGATGGCTTTCTCGCTCATCCATTCTGGTGCCATGCCCACTGCCGGGATATCGCTGATGTCGTCTCCCAATCCACCTTCCGTAGCCATTTGAGCCAGCACAGTCAGGATGCGGGAGTTATCCACACAAGAACCCATGTGGAGCACAGGAGGTATGCCGACAGTTTCACAAACTTCTCGCAAACCTGCACCGGCGTGTTCAAGTGCCGCTTCAGGTGTCATATACCCTTGCTTGGCGCTGGCGATGGCGCCGCAGCCGGTCTCGACGACCAGCACATCGTTTTTCAGGAACTCGGTAACAACGTGGTAGAAGGTTTCATCGTGGCGCACACGCGGATTATTACAGCCGATGTTAGCGACCACGCCGCGAATGCGTCCGGACATGATGGCGTCGTTCAAAGGCCGCAGAGAGCCGCGGTAGTATCCGCCCAGAGCGTAGTTAATGTACTCGTGGGAGAATCCCGGGATGAGTTCTGCAGACTCATCTGGAATGTGAGTCTCGCCTCGCTCAGGGAAGCGATCACATGCTAGGCGAACGATATCCTTGGCGATCTCCAGCGCTCGGCGTTCGTCGAATTCCATGTGGGTGGCACCGGTGATCTTGACCTTCGGTGAGGTGGTGATGATCTCCGTTTGGTAATTTTCCGCCAATTTCACAATGCCCTGCATGATGCACTGGATATCAACCACCATGGCATCAACAGCGCCGGTCAGGATCGCTAACTCCTGCTGCAGGAAGTTGCCTGCCAGCGGCACACCCTGGCGCATCAGGGCTTCATTGGCTGTGCAGCAGATGCCGCCCATGGTGATGCCCTTGGCGCCCTTGCTCTTGGCGTACTCAATCATCTCAGGTTCTTGTGCTGCGGCGATAATCATCTCTGAGAGCGATGGCTCATGCCCATGGATGATAATATTGACTTCGTCATCCTGGAGTATGCCCAGGTTGGCCCTGGAGAGCACAGGGGCTGGAGTGCCGAAGAGTATATCCGAGATGTCGGTTCCCAACATGGAGCCGCCCCATCCATCGCCAATAGAACAACGCAGCGCATGGTCGAGGATATGCTCGGCATCCTGATCGTTTCCGATATGGGTGCGGTGCATCATCTCGACAATTTCGCGATCGATGTTGCGGGGCTCTATGTCTAGTTTTTTCCAGATCTCCTGGCGTTTGGCAGGAGCTCGCTTCAGAAACTTGAACTCACCCTCCGCTTTGCCGAACTCATCTAGCGCAGCAAGGGCTACGTCTCGTGCCAGTTCATTAACAGGCTTCCCGTCCACTTTGACATCAAGATAACCTGCTATCTCTTCCAGTTTAGCGAGATCGCGCACCTGGTAATCCGGGGCGTGACCCTCGGCCGCCTCCAGGAGAGTGTATGCCATGCCTCGGCCGTGGTCAGAGTGAGCGGCCGCTCCGGCAGCCACCATACGGGCATAGTTGCGCGCTGCCACAGTTGCAATCGTGGCGCCGCAAACGCCCGTTTGACCGTCCTTCACCAATCGGCACGGTCCCATCGCGCAGATCTTACAACACATCCCATCGGCTCCAATCGGGCAAGCAGCCATGGAATCAGCACGAGAGAACGCGGTTTCAATATCATTCTCGCAAGCCAGTTGGAGAAGAGTGATACTCGCAGGATCCCGGCTGGCCTCTTCAGGTGTTCTAAGTGTTTTCGCCATGTGATTTTCTCCTTAATCCATTATGTTATCGTCGAGACTGGCCTGATATTTCGAGGTCAATCTGATTTGTCTCAGTGACCCTGCTGCCCAGCTTCTCCCATTGAGGATCACGTTTGAGATCGGAGGAAGCTGTAACCAGGATGGGAGTAGCACCATCTCCGGAGGGATATCCCGCCGCGGCCAGAGCTTTATCGATCTCCTCGGGTTTGATGGTATTTTCTTCATAGGAGATCATGAGCTTCTTCCAGGCGGAGCTGGCATACACATCTTCGACACCTTTGAGTCCGTCCAAGGCCTCCCGGACCTTCAGGACGTGGTGGTCGGCGTACATGGTTGGCATTTCGAGGATAAGTTGTTTCATCGCTTCCTCCTACTTAAGGGTTCTCGTAAACATGCCCAGCGGGTCGGATGAAGAGGGTCGTCAGGTTTGATCCCAGACCCTCCTTGATCGCGTCTTGGAGAAAGTGCCCCGAGACGTGCATGAGTGTGTCGTTGTAATCACTGTCCTGGTTCATGCTCGCCAGGCAGGGGAAGTGGTGATGCAGCATCCCGGTCTTTTCGACTGCCTCATCGACTTTCACGCCGATGAGGTTGTCGGCAACGTATTTTGCACAGCCACAGGCTGAATCGCGCTGAACCTCTACGGCGATAATCTTCTCGTCCTCCACCGTCACCTGAAAATCCGGTTTCCCGAAATGCGCTGCGAAGCGCTGGATCAGGGGATCGTCATAGGTTTCTACTAATGGCTTGCGGTTGTAGCTGTCCTCCGCGAGGGAGCAGAAGGGCTTGGGCAGGGCGACCGGGACGTCAACTTCTTTAAGCCACTGGGTTAGTTGGGTAGCGAGCCCGGGTGGTACGGCTTCGTTGCGGTCGATCGGTGCGACAACCGCCTTTGCGCCAGTCATCTTCACGATATCGGGAATTAATTGCACAAGGCCCGAGGCTTCGCCCAGAGCGAGAACGAGATCTACATTGGGAAGTGAGGGGGGGAGGAAATCCTCTGGATCATCAACGACGGGAGGCAAGACACGCGGTGCGGCCCAAGAGTGAACTACCCAATCCGTGGGTGCGTTCGCCGCAATATTTTCCGCGATACGCTCGCCCCATTTTCCTTGGGTGACACTCAAGATGTGGAACAGGTTATCGGATGCGCTGGCACCCCTCACGAATAAATATCCTCGTTTATCGACGTCGGAAAACTCTTTAGAATCATGCTGGCTAGCCTCCTTAAGCGGGTAGTGGGGAAAGTCACTCTTTGGGGCGCAGGTTGTCCTTTGAGCACCTATTCTACCCGATTTACAACGATGGTTCCCGAGCGGTCAAAAAGGGAGAGTAAAAGGGATGCGGTTCGCAGCGGCCTAAAGCAAATTAACCCGACTATCCCCAGTGCGATTGTCGGCGATGTTGATGCTGCTTAAGGGCAATGGAATCCGGTTCACATGAAGCAAAACACCAGCGCAAAATGAGCAGCCTGTCGCTGGAGCCGCGAGTGATATCGCTGTTGTGGGTAATCTTTGACCAACGGTTTAGGTCTGAATACATCCTTGAAGTGCGCTTGTCCGCCAATCCGATAGTAATCGACTGGGAATTCGGCTATGATAGGGCGGAAGGAGAATAGCTAACAATGAAGCGACAACAAAACGCGCTGTGTTTGTACACCGTACTGTTTGCCTTATCTCTCTTAATAGCGGGCTGCGTTGGTTCTGGTGATTCGGAGACGCAGGAAATATATATTAGCAACGAGACTGGTGTTGAAGCGCCGTTGATAATACCCGCAGCATATAGGAATAAGGTCAACCCGTTGGCGGATGATCCCGCGGCGATTGCTTCCGGGAATGAGGCCTATTTCGCTCTGTGCAGTCAATGCCATGGTGAGGATGGTCGCGGACAAGGGACTGAGGCAGCTAGGATAAATCCGCCGCCTGCCGATTTCACCAATCAAGAGCGGATGCGGGAATTAACCGATGGGTACCTGTTCTGGCGAATTTCGGACGGGGGGAACTTTGATCCCTACAACTCATTGATGACCGCCTGGGGCACCCTGCTCAGCGAGCAGGAGATATGGGAATTGATTTCCTACCTGCGTACGCTTCCGGGATAAAGCCGACTGCAGATTAGTTGAAATTGACCGTATAACTAAAACTTCAAAAGAGCGTTTCTGTCATCCGTTCTTTGGAATGTCCTAAGACCTGACGACTGCCGATGGTAGCGCATGCGTGATCTTTCATCGGCATATCCTGACAAGCAGGCGCCATAAATAATTTATTTTGGGCGCCTGCTTTGTTGATTCGTGCTTCGTCGAAAGTATTCGAAAATCTATACCGGGGCGAGTGTGCCGGCGAAGATCAGCCAGGCTAGAACGGTCTTTGCCGATAGACTCAGCACGATATAGACCCGTTCCCCAAACAGATAATCCTTCCAGCGACCGATTTTCTTGTACTGCAGCACCATGTTTATGGCGAAGATGTTAAAGAAGACGAACAATGTGGGTATGATCGCATACACGAAGGCTGGCGGTTTTGCATCTCCTGACGTCACCGAGCCAATGAAGTACAGGAAAATCACGATCCACGGGAAGATTCCTGCAATCGAACCGTAGACAAAAGCCGTCCAATTCGTCTTTTCCGTCTTCTGATTGTGAAGTTCCATCATGATCCCAAAGAAGTTCATCATGGCATTGATGCCGAAAATCAAGAGGATCGCGCCAAGATCCCAAACCCCTGAGAGCATTCCGATGAGTACAATCATAAGCGAAGAGCTCAAGGCATACTCATAGAATCGAACCGGGTTCATGCCCTTTTTCAAGTTCGCAACATACCGTGAGTATCCTCCCGTGGCAAGGTAGAAGTGTGCAACCGCCGAGATGAGCAGAAAAGTTGCCACTGCAGGTCCGAAACGCAGGTTGTATACGAGTTGCGGATCGGTATTTAACGAGAAGGTTTCGGTGTTAAAACTAAGGAAATTGGTGTAAATCGGGTACGTTGTGTCGTTGCTTACAACCCACATAAAGACACCCTGGATGAGGTGTAAAAACCCCATAATCAAGTTGAAACGGCGGAGACCTGAAAATGTCTTCTCCATACCAACTGAACCAGTGCTTTCATTTAATGAAGTTGAATTCATTTTGTCTTTCTCCTTTTTTTTAGTTGTTTCTTCCGACATCATTCCAGTGAACCCTGATGATGCTGTTTTGAAGATGGATAGCTATTCATGCGTATGAGGGTGATCACCCTCACGGGGTGAGCGATCGACCTTTCAACATCCAGGTTCGCCTTCATGGCCGCAGCAGTTTTGTCTTAATGCCACCCGGCGCCACAGGTTGCCGGCGAGCTTACGCATTTTTTGACCAAAGGGCAGCGGCTGATCCATGTTCGTTAAGAAATCTGAAATTGATGGCCGGCTCATTTCGAACTCCTTACAGAATGAATTTATCTCTTTTCCCAGGGTTCAACATCGCCAGGTATTATCTCGAATACGGGATTGGGGTCGACATCTATGCTACGGTTGATCCGTTTGTAAACATCTGGACTCCGTTCTTCAAGCTTGCGCAGCAAATGCTGCCATTCATATGCCAACTGGCCGCGAGTGGTTTGAATACGATTTTCCGCTCTATTGTTGTTGATCTTGCGGCGATCAAACCGGTATCCACGACTTCTCGCTTCTTTATATACGACGACGAGGAAATGCGCTATCGCGCCTGATGGGTCCGGGTTTGATTTGAATCGCCAGAGTTGAGGGTGGCTTCGGTAGCCGCTTGTTTTCCCTGCCAGGGCAGCCTGGGCAAGCAAGCCTTCTCTCCAGAGACCAGTCAGTCCTTGAGGATCCAAATACTTGGGGTGTACGGTCCATAATCTCATTTCAGAATCCTCGCCGTTGGCCCGCCCATGGTGGTTCGGCGCCTGCCTTAAATTCATCCACGCTGGGTCCCCTCAATTTTCTCAAGCGCCATAATCCATACAAGTAGCTCAGAATTAACAGGAGGATCGTGAAAGGCCAGCCGAGAAATAATCGCAGTGCGCCCAATGTCTCAACGGCTCCCTGCTGGTACAACCACCACTCAAGGGAAAGCCGAAGAGCGAAGACTACACCCCAGCCCATGGTTACTTCGTTGTAAGCGGGCAGCACCCCCGGATGCCAATACCAATTCAAAGGCCACCGTCGGGCGACGAAACTTGTCCAGGCGACCAGGGGGCGATTTATAGCAACAGAGATTACGCATAGAACGACAGTTACCGCCCCGGAGATCAAACCAGGTATGAAGAATCCGGCACCCGATCCGCCCAGATGGACGAAAACGGCGGCCAGAAGGACACCGCCCAAACCCCCGAGAGCATAGACCAGGCTCTCCCGCTGGAAGATCCGCAGCGCAGCAATGATGATTGCGGCCCCGATTGCACCCCAAAGTGAGGCTTCCAGGCTCACGAAGGCGAATAGCAGTAAAAAGAGAAGAAGGGGGAGGAAAGAATCAAGGATACGTGCCCCACGACCAGAGAAAATCGAAAGGAATTCTTCCCTAAGTTCTGTGATCCTACGCATCAGCCCGTTGACCCATCCAGAAACGCTGCCAATCTCCGCCACTCGTGAACAGCGCGATGAGCGTATACAGGCTGCCTGCGAAGAAGCCTAAGACCATCATCAACGCCACCCAAATCACAGATCGAGCAAGAGATTTCTCTCTGTATACGATCCAGGCAGAAAATAGCGCAAATCCGGTATACAGATCTACGATGGAGACAATGCCCCATGGATTCTTGAGGATTTCAGATCCGTCCCGCCCAAAGTCACCTGCTGTGAATCCGTACACCAGTACAATCGTCATTGCCAACAATCCCAAGAAAGCAATCAGCTTAGCGAAATTCATACTCATATTGATTCCCTTATAGGATCAGGATGATCCCGAAGATCACCTCTACAATCAGGCTGATGGTGTTCGATGATACGACCGACTTATCGACAAACATCGAGATGGCGCGGACGACGGCCACCGCCAGGTACGTGATCCCCAGCATCTGATATGTCTCTGGGGTGTCGAAATACAGAACTGCGCCACCCAGACCGATGAAGAAGGCGCCCAATACCGACCGAATCTCCGTAATTCCGCGACCGCCACTGACGTCCAGTCCGGTGAAACCGCGCACACTCAAGGGCCAAAACAAAGACACAACCCCGGTCAGAATTGTTGCGATTCCAGCGATGATCTTTAATATTTGCAGCATGTCCACTTCTCCTTTAACTCTTTATTTTCTTGGGGAACCAGGGAATGAAGGCATTGGTCGATGCGATATATTCGGCATATCCGGGTTTGGTCTCCTTCAGGCTTTTCTCAAGCAGCGCCACACCAGACACGTTTCGCAACAAGATGCTCATGATCACCGGGCTGAAGACCGACCACCAACCGCTGCCAGTCGCCAGGGCGATCAGGTAGTACCCCCACCACTGGGTAGCATCTCCAAAGTAATTGGGGTGACGCGTATACCGCCACACACCTGTCGCAAGGAGTTTGCCCTTATTGGAAGGATCTGCCTTAAACTGCGCGAGCTGCCAGTCGCCAACCGCCTCAAAAAAGAAACCGATCCCCCAAATCGAAGCCCCGAGAAAATCCAGCCATGTAAGCTTGTTGGGCTCAGCATAGTATTGCGCCAGCAGCAGGGGAGTCGAGATCGCCCACATGAGAATCCCCTGAAGTAGAAACACCTTGAAGAAACTTCGCCACCACCATTGCGCACCACTCTCTCGGCGCCACTTCTGGTATCGATAATCCTCGCCTTTTCCGATATTTCGCCTGCCAATATGTATGGAGAGACGCAACCCCCAGAGGGTGACGAGAATCATTAATAAGAGCTTGCGGGATGCATATCCATCAGGCGTGAGCACAAAGAAGACCCATCCTGAGATCACAAAGCCCATTCCCCAGAAGATGTCCACGATACTGGCATCCTTGATGATGAGGCTGATGATCCACAGCAGGATCATCAACCCCAGGATGACTAATCCGGCAATGCCTATTAAAGTTATGATTTCCATGATCGTCCTTTCTTCTACTTTTTAGAGATAATCGAAAAACCTACCGCGCCAGGTCCTATATGTGCACCAATCACCGGTGTAATGTCCATAGAATACGTATGATTCACGGGGATGAGGTCCGCGACGCGCTGCCTGAACTTTTCCGCAGCCTCAGGAGCGTTGGTGTGCAGCAATGCAAATCTTTCGATTAGTTGACGCTCTTCCAGCATAGCTGCTAAACGCTGGAACGCTTTTGATGTCGTGCGAACTCTTTCGGATCCTGGCTCGCCTTTAAACATTGTCAGAATCGGTTTTAGCTGCAGCAAGCTTCCCAGGCTGGCCATGACGGTGTTCATGCGTCCGCTGCGGCGCAGGTAATCCAGGGTATCGAGCGCTGCAGCGACAAACGTCCGCGAGGCTAGATCTTCAAGCGCGGCAAGGATTTCGGTCAATCCCTTTCCCTCCATAGCCAAACGAGCAGCAGCTTCCACTTGGAAGCCCGTACCCAGACTGAGTTGTTGGGAATCAAGGACTGTCACGGGGATGTCGGTAAAATGTTGGGCAGCATTACGGGCAACATCAACGGTCGCACTCAAACTTTCTGAGATGTGTATGGAGATGATCTGGGAGGCTCCTTCTTGTGCTAACTTTTCATATGTTTGCAGGAAAGTGTCTCTCCCGGGTGTCCCGGTGGTGGGGTGCGTGGGGTAGTGCGGCAGATTAATGTAAAACTCCTGCCGTGAGATCTCCACGCCATCAAGATATCCCTGATCGCCGACATTGATATACAGGGGCACGACGGTGATATTTAATGCCTCGACGACTTCATCCGGCAAATCACACGTTGAATCGGTCACAATTCTTATGTTCATTTTGGGTCCTCCATAGCAGATGTTCTTTGACTGCCCATGAAAGAACGGGTTCGAAATGGATACACAATACCAGCCAGGGAAAGTAAACCGGCGGCTGCCCAAGATGTACTCGCAACCACAGGTTCGGTGGATTGCTTGATGGCGATGCCGACAAAGGCCCAAATCAGCACCAATCCATAGGCGCGATCGTGTTCCCTCGCGAGCAAGGTCAATCCAAGCGTTGTCGCAACGGCCAGCATGATGACTGTCCACACCGCAGGGTCTAATCCCCATGCGCTCCAGTCCAGGTAAAAGAGCACCTGGGCGATATTGGCAATGGTTGCCACGGATATCCAACCCAGGTAGATGCTGAAAGGCAGCTGGATTAGCCACTTCTGATTTCTCTCAAATCCTGACCGTGCGAGGGAGATTTGGCGGTAGATATACAGCAGACTTGCCAGGAGAGAACCCATGGCGAGCAGGGTGAGTGGAAAGAATTCGTAATGCCAGAGGAATATCCAGGCGCTGTTTGCGAGATTTGCGAGCCAGAATGCCGGGGAAATCCGTTTCAAAAGCGGATTATCCCGTTGCGAGGGCAGCGCCTGGAATATGGCAAAGGCGATCAAGCCTAGGTAGATCAAGCCCCAGATCGAAAAAACATATCCATCAGGGACGAAATAAACCGTAAAGCGATCGGATATTTCACCAGTACCCTGTCCGTTCAATGGAAGCGCATTTGCGAGTCCGTTCACCGTGATCGTTACCAGGGTGAACAGGATGTTAAGTATTTGATAAGTAGAATTTTTTTGCATGTTGATAACCTCACATGGATTTTTTGATAAGACGCTTGGTTTGCCAGGCGCGGAATAAAAATAGGATGGGCAGCGTAAGCCACATGAATCTGCTCACCAGCCCATAATAGGGATGTCGACCGAGTTGAGCCGTAATATCATCAACCACTTCTGTTGTTTGAT
>JBARSI010000019.1:0-3877 GCA_049644665.1 Anaerolineales bacterium | reverse complement strand
CGTTGGCGAATCCCCACTTCATCGCCATATCGATGTCGATAAAACGGTCGGCGATCTCCGGCACTCGACGCGATGCATAGCCGAGAGTAAAAGCTGTCGTCTCCCAGATATAGCGGGCCAATCGACGCGTCTCCTCGGAGGCATCTTCATCATCGACCTGGGATAGGATCCAACGGAAGCGCTCACCAAGATCTTCCTGCTTTTTGCCCTTGCTGAAGAATTCGAACCGCGGATTCCGCGGAGCCTTATGTTCCATGGTTTCCGGGTCGAGGATCCAGAATTCCTTCGATCCATCTTCTTTATCAACCCGCTTATAGAAACCCACCTTGGATTTATTGCCCAGCCACTTGCGTTCGATCATCCCTTCCAACATTTTGACCGATGCTTTATGTCGCAGGATGTCGCGGGTTTCGTCATCAGGGATTAATGCGTACAGGTTCGATCCCACATGGGCGGCGACATCGTTCCCGATGAGGTCACGCAGGCGGTAGGTCGCCGTCTTTGGTCGCCCTACAAGGACGCCCATGATGGTATCGATATCCTCGATGCTGTACCCGTGGTCCAAAGCATAGGCAACCTCATATGCGCTCATGATGGAGAACATCCGGTTGGCGATGAAGTTTGCCGTATCCTTACAAATCACCACACCCTTTCCGAGTGTTTCCTCACTGAAGTGAACAATGTAGTCGAGCACTTCCGGCAACGTTCCCCCATGAGGAATCACTTCGAGCAGCTTCAGCCAGCGCGGAGGGTTGAAGAAGTGCATCCCCAGGAAGTGCCCCTGGAAACCTTCGCTGCGACCTTCCGCCAGAGCTTGTATCGGTAAGCCTGATGTGTTTGTAGCGATGATCGCGTGTTCGGCGCGGATGGCATCAATTCGCTCGAAGAGGTCACGTTTGATGTCGAGATTCTCGATGATGACTTCGACAACTAGGTCGACATCTGCCAGTTGGTCGAAGTCGTCTTCGAGGTTCCCAAGTGAAATAAGCTGCTTGGAAGTCTCGCTCAGAACGGCTGGTGGGCGACTCTTTGTAACCGCCTTCCACCCCGCCTCGACAATTCGGTTGCGAACGGAGGCATCTTCTAGAGTTTTCCCATCTACTTCTTCAGCAGCAGAGAGTTTAAAGGGTGCGATATCGAGCAAGAGCGTGGGGATACCCAAGCCCGCGAAGAGAGCGGCAATCCCGCCTCCCATTGTTCCCGATCCAATTACAGCTGCTTTTCGAATATTGTATTTCATAGGCTCCTCTCCACAGTGCAAATCAAGAATTTATGACTCACATTAAAAGCTACATTCATCAACGGCTTGAACGACACGGTAGTTGACCGTTTGTCGAATCGATCAACTCAACTCGTGTCGCGAGTATTCCAAGATCCGCCGAGCGATTATCAGCCGGTTGATTTGTCCCGTACCCTCATAGAGATCGTTAATTTTGGCATCTCTGAACCACTTCTCTAAGAGGTATTCGCGGGAATAACCCATTGGCCCCATCAGCTCGACTGCACGCTGTGTGATCTTGACAACGACATCCCCGGCCTTCACTTTGCACATCGAGGCTTCAATCGTGTTGGGTTTGCGTTCATCCGCCAGCCACATCGCCTTGATCGTGAGCAACCACGTAGAGTGCAGCATTGTCTCCATATCCACGATCTCACGCTCGATGTTCGTCATTATGCTACGCGGCAGCCCATAACGGATTTCCACACCCTGTTCCTGAAGCATCTCCTTCAACAACTCGAGGGTTGCACGCGCGATCCCAAGCGCTGATGCGGCCACAAGTGGGCGGGTGGCATCGAACGTAGCCATGGCGCCCTTGAAACCCTTCCGGGTCTTCTGTTTAACGACCTCAGAGCTGCCAAGTATGTTGTCAAAGGGGATGCGGCAATCCTGAAGAACGATCGAAACGGTGTCGCTGGAGCGGATTCCAAGTTTGTGCTCCATATTCGTGACCGAGCAACCGGGTGTTCCGGCTTCGACCACGAAAGGGCGAACACCAGCACGACCGGCTTCGGGATCAATCGTCGCCCAGATGACAACGAATCCATCGGAGTCAACGAGCGCCTTATTCCCTGCGGTGACGAAGATCTTCTCCCCATTCAGGATCCATTCCTCTCCATCGCGAACTGCCGTCGTCCGCACTTCGGCGGGCATCGCTGATCCGGCATGCGGCTCCGTAAGCGCCATCGCATCGAAGACAGGCTTTTCACCGCGATAGCGTGAGAGGAACCGCTCCTTCTGCTCAGGTGTCCCGGTGGCGTTTACCGCCGCCCCCCCCAATCCGCCGCCCGGGGTACAGAGCCACATTCCGACATCCCCCCAGGATAGTATCTCGGATGTGAAAGCCAGGCGCTGGAAGCTAATGCTTGGTCCTTCTTTCTTTTTCTTCTTCTCAGAATCGGTCAGGGTTCCACTCCCACCCATCGCTTTCTGTGAGCTGTGCATGAACTCAATATAATCCCATGGGATCTCGTGTTCATGTTCATCAAAGTAGCGTGAAACAGGCCGCATCATGTTCTCGGCTATGGTTTCCATAATTACAACGGACTGCTCGATCTTCTCCGGCATTTTGAAGCTAATCATGGGCTTCTCTCCCTAACGTCTCTCGAATCTTCTAAACCATCGCCATCCCGGCGAAGGTTGTAATGCCACGCCCGTTGCGCATCCACAGTTCCACAGGATGTTCGCGGATATAGCCGTGGCCTCCCAGCACCTGCACCGCCCGATCCGTCACGGACATTGCCGTATCAGATGCACCTGTTAATGCCAGGAAAGCAGCTTTCGACGCATCTTGCTCGTTGTCGAGCATCCAGGCGGCCTCCCATGCCAGCAGGCGGTTCGATTCAACTTCAATCGCCATCTCGGCCAGCATGAAGGCGATCGATTGCCTCTGGGCAATGGGTTTACCCCAGACTTCACGCTCTTTCGCATAGGGCAATGCATAATCAAGCGCTGCCTTGCTCATGCCAATTGCCATCGCGGCGATAGTGATTTGAGCGCTGGCGATGACTAACGCGGGATTAAATCCATCATCCCCGCCCAGACGGGCGTTGGCGGGAACTTTTACGTCTTCCAGAGTTAAGGTGAATGTCGGAAGTGCATGGATGCCAAGCAGTTTTTCCCTCTCGCCGACAGTCAACCCCTCCGCGTCAGGTGGCACGATAAATGCCTGTGTCTTCCCATCTAATGCGGCAAACACCAGAAAAGATTCCGCCTGGTCGGCGAAGGGAACATATGCTTTCTCGCCAGTTAGTGAATATCCATCTTTGGTCTTCTTAGCAATCGTGGCCATGTCGCCAAGATGGAAGTCGAAACGGGATTCGGTGAGGGCTGCCACATACGGCTTCCATTCCGCTTCAATGACCGGCGGTATCAACGCTTCTTTCTGCGCCTCAGTCCCGCAATACAGGATGGGCATAACGTAGGTGGAAGGGGTCATCACCGCCAGCGCGATCGCCAGGTCACCCCATGCCATCGCCTCTGCGGCAAGCACTCCGGAAACTGCAGAGTGGTCACCAAAGCCGCCATATTCCTCAGGCACACTAGCTTGGAGAACACCCATCTCCCAGCCCTTCTCGATGAGTGCGCGTGGAATCTCACCAGATTCCTCTGCATCGTGAGCTGCTCCTCGCAGATCGTTTACCGCGAATCGCTCCACGGCATCGATGAGCATTCGCTGCTCTTCAGATGGTTCAAATGAATACATAGAACACTCCTTTTGAAAGGAGACACTGCATCCTTTCCATGTCTTGGTTATTTGTGCGTACCCTTGAACTTCTCAATTAATCAAGCTGCTGACCGCTCCCTCCCTTCAAATCAGGCATAACCCTTTCTTCGATGTGCCTGCGGACATATTTACGAGGTGAATTGCCCCCACCC
>JBARSI010000018.1:0-16776 GCA_049644665.1 Anaerolineales bacterium | reverse complement strand
GATGGGCGCACCCTGGCGACGGTTGTGGCTAACGAAGAGTATGATCAATATGGTTGGCCGGCTGGTTTCGTATATCTGTGGGGTGCCTCGGATGGGAAAGAACTCGATCAGCTAGATTTAGAGGACGCGGTCTGCATCGCCTACTCGCCAGACAGCTGGATTTTGGCAACCGGCTCTCTTGATGGGACTCTTCGCTTGTGGGAGGTTCCTGAAGGCAGGCTTCTCATGGAAATCCGTGGTCACAATGCGCAAGTCCAACACCTTGTCTTTACACCCGATGGGACTCGCCTGGTCACCGGATCGCAGGATGGGACGATTGTGCTGTGGGGCGTTCCAGATCCATTCACTGTTGAGTCAACTGGTTGGTGATTATTCCTCTCGTAAAGGAGATCATTCGTTGGTTTGAGGAGATCTACTGGAGAAGTTCACGCACCCTTCACGACCGATGACTAATTGTTCGATAATCATTAGGAGGTGGGTGATCACGATATAAGCGGACCAAAGTATTGTGTCTCAACCCATAATTTGGATTTTCCGGATGAAAGACCATAGCAGATTGATTTTCCGCAGAGCTTTTCTTGTTTGCAGCCTGGTGGGTGGGGTGTCTTTGCTTAGCGTGTGCAGTGTTACAGAAGGCATAGACACGACTCTACCTCCAACTTATGTGGAGATTCCTTATTCTGATCTAGCTCTCGAGAAACTTAATCCAGACATTCTCACCGAACCGGGGATACCTGGATGCAGATTATCTGACTTACCCCCCTTTCATTGGAAGGAAGTAAACACAGGGATTGTAGATATTCGGAATCCTGAGGACTATGCCATCCAAACCGGATCGCTATATCAAGAGGGATTTTTAGCCTTTCAATATGAGCGTGCGGAAAATCCAATCATGCGTCAATCCCTTCCGGAAATGAGTTACGAGGAGTTCATTGCGATCTGTTATGTGTTTCCCGAAGTTGATTTCTCGAAACACTCTGTACTTGGCTACCATGCTACAGGGAAAGGCTGCACGGTTAGCTTTGAGAAACATGTCTATCGGGATGATCAGAACAACAAAGTTATGTATCAACTTAGGGTTCTCGAAGAGGGTCTGTGTGAAGAGGTCATTGGCGATCGCAATTTAATTCTTATACCGAGAATCCCTTCGAACTATAGCGTGGTGTTCTCAGAGGACGATATTCGGGTTGCAGAATAACTAAGCGAAGTCCAAAGATGTGCAGAGAGCGGTTCGCTCGAGGAGAATAAAACGTGAGACGCATACTCGTTGTTGCACTTGCAGGAATGGTTGCTGCTTGTTCGGGCTCAAGGAGCGGCGAAGTAGATACAGCATCGGAAGGTCTAAAAGGGGAAACTGTTCAGCAGCAAGTCGAGGTCGTCAGTCAACCAGTTGCGCTCCCTGGAGACGTGGAAGTAGTTGGAGGCGATGAGGAATCCCTTCGCGAGTTCATTGGCCGCGCACTCACCTACCCCTATCCTGGCGCAGAAGAACATGACACTGTAATTTCGATCGGCCTCCTTCCGGAGAAGCTACCTATTGAATTGCCTCTTCCGGAGGGTAGCCAGGTTATCGGGAGCATCATCCGGGGCGAGGCTGCAGGAACGGAGATCATCCTCGACGTTCCGCTCAAGCCAGGAGAGGCGATCGATTTTTACAAGAAAAGCTTCACCAGAGAGGGGTGGTCGGAACTATCCGAAGAGGCTTACGGCACTGGCTTTGTTTCGGAGCCCTGGCCGAGCCAGACATTCTGTTATGGCGATGAAGAGATTGTGATCTATATCTCTGCCGTGGAGATCCCCGATAAGCCGACCGATGTCAGGGTAAACATACTGGGTCAAGTCGGGCACTCACCCTGCGATCCAGATAGCACGCATGGAATGGACGATGCCTATTTTCTGATCCCTTCACTCAAATCGCCATCAGGCACGCTTGTTCAGACGGGAGGGTCGAGCAGTGGTCAAAACGAGGCCAGCGTGACCGCGTCATTGAAAACTGATCTCTCCGCAGAGGAGCTTGCAGACCATTATAGTGGGCAGCTTTCCGATGCAGGCTGGGCGCTTGGTGAGCACGGCTCGACCAAACATGAATCATGGAGCTCTTGGACCATCGAAGACGAAGAGGGTGCCGAGTGGGGTGGATTCCTCATCGTCGTTGAAAGTCCCACCGATCCCGAGAAACGCTACGCGTGGTTTCAGTTTGACAAGGCGCGCTAGCTTCTTCATACACAGACCGAGCACGATCTAATCTTCTCAGCGAGATCTCCAGGAGGCGAAGGTTAGGGCAATCCTGTTATTTAGAGACCAAGAGTTGTTCAACCAATTGGATTGCGAGCTTATTCGCTCGACCTGGAGGATCCACATGAAGACGTGGCGGACAATCTTTCTTGTATCGCTCATCATTCTTTTTCTCACTGCAGCGTTTGTTTTCACAACTCCGTTAAGGTATCCAGGCTATATCTTTTCCTGGAGGCCCACATTGGTTTTCATAGTGTGAGCGCTGCAACAAGATCAAACCCAGCTTCCCCCGCCAGAACGCAGGAGGAAGTGCGGCACCCAGGGCCCGAGGCCTGGAGAGGAGACAGTTGGATGGAGGGCTTCTAATTGGCCGCTCTCCACTGAAAACACCGTAACAATAGTCAATCATTAACTTGCCACTATCATTCTCAGTGAATTAAGGTACAAGTATAATCACGCTGATGAAAGACTTGAATTTATCCGACCTGCTCACAGAGCGATCTTCAGGATTCCTCCAACTCGGTGGCGCAAGGATGGCACTGCTCGATATCGAATCGGGGTTCTGGGGAATCCGCAGGCAGATGGAAGCGCTGTTGGGGACGCGCCTGACGAACTCCGTCCTTCAGCAAGCCGGAGTCAACGGCGGGGCATCCTTCGCAAAGTCGTTCATTCCTGGCCGTCAACTCACAGAACCCGCCTCCTTTTCAGCTTGCCTGCGAGCGTATCAATCCGCTGGCTTCGGTTCATTCGAAATCACACAAATTGACTGGCCATCGTGCCGTATCGGTGTCCGGGCGGCGAACTCCTTCGAGGCCTGGATGATGGAGCGCCGTGGCCAGGCCTGCGATGCATCCTGCTGTGCCTACACCGCAGGGGTACTGGTGGGATTTGTGAACGTCATAGCTGGGCGGACGGACCTAGTTTGCACTGAGACCTACTGCCAGGCTAAAGGGGACGACTTCTGCCAGTTTGATCTTCTCCCGGGCGGTGAAGTCCGGGATCAAGCTGTGGTGGCTTATTCACCGGATCCAGGGCTTGGGCGCCGGATCAACTTGTTGGAGATGCTTTTTGAGCGCATGCCCATGGGCATTGCAGTGCTCGATCGGGAGTACCGCTTACAGCGCTACAATCCAACTTGGAAGGATTTTGCTAATCGCTATGCCCCTCCATCTGGGGCACCACTTTCGCCAGGGGTTGCTTATTTCGAACACTTACCCGGCACAGAGCCCATCATCCTTCCGATGTTCGAACGAGTCTTGGCCGGCGAGACCGTCCAGCAAAACGGGGTTCGCCTAGAGTCGGACAGGAGTGTATCGTACTGGGATGTCACACTCGCACCTTTACTTGAGAATGGACGGGTGGCCGGGATTCTATCCGTTGCAGTAGATGCGACGGAGCGCGTGGAAGCCAGGCAAGATTTGGAGCAGCGCGTAGCAGCGCGGACGCGTGAGACAAACATACTGCTTGAAGTGGCTTCCGCCGCGAATCGATCGCTCGATTTGGATGCAACGCTGGGAGCGACCTTGGATTTATTGATCAATTTGATCGAGGCCTCCCGCGTCGTGGTCATGATGATAGATGGACCTAGCGGGAGTCTCCGAGCGCGCATGATCCGCCCGGATCAAATCATCCCAGCAGTCGAGCTGGTGAAGATCACGCAGGCCTGTGATTCTGTTGTGGGCAGCGGCGAACCCGTCTTCGTCGCTCCGGACATCGAGCTCGATTTCGCAGAGCCCGGTGCACTGCTCCCCCTCAAGATCCAGGAGCGGGTTCTCGGTGTGCTGGTCATCATCGGTCACCAGGGTGGACGTTTTACCTCAGATCAGCAAAAGCTCTTTCAATCTATCGCTGACCAGTTGAGCATCGCAATCGACAACGCCCGACTCTATGAAGAGGTTGAGCGAGCCGCAGTCACGATGGAACGCAGCCGGCTAGCACGCGATTTGCATGATGCCGTAACACAGACTCTCTTTTCAGCCAGCCTGATCGCCGAAGTACTGCCGATCATATGGGAGAAGGATCAGGCCGAAGGTCGGCGGCGGCTGGACGAAATTCGGCAGCTCACCCGCGGAGCGCTTTCCGAGATGCGGACCTTATTGCTCGAGCTGCGGCCAACCGCCATGGTTGATATCGAATTGGATGTTTTGATCAGTCACCTCGTCAATGCCTTCATCGCCCGGTCCCGCATCGCCGTAGACTACGCCTCCGATGGGAGCGGCGTCCAGAACCCGTCGGTGAAGGAAGTCTTCTACCGAATAGCTCAGGAAGCTTTGAATAACACCGCTAAGCACGCCGAAGCCGAATCAGTCTCCATAGACCTCACGTCCCATCCAGACAATGCGAAACTAGTGATTCGGGATGATGGCCGTGGTTTTTCCCAGGATGCAGTCGCATCGGAAAAGCTTGGATTGAGGATCATGTGCGAGCGTGCCGAAGGGATAGGAGCCCAGTTGTCTCTGGAGAGTTCACAAGATATTGGGACGATCATCCGTCTCACCTGGACGGCATCCGATTAGGAGTTAATTAATGGCCGACAAGGATCCGATTCGCGTCATGCTGGTGGATGACCACGCAGTTGTCCGCAGCGGATTAAGCGCGTTTTTACATGCATACGACGACCTGGAATTGGTAGCAGAGGCATCGGGTGGGGAGCTTGCTATCCAGCTTTGTGAACAGGTTCAACCGGATGTGGTTCTCATGGACCTGGTGATGCCCGGTATGGATGGGGCTACCGCCACGGGTCTGATCCGCGAGAAATGCCCCCGAATTCAGGTGATTGCATTGACCAGTTTTAAGGAAAAAGAACTGGTCGAGGGCGCTTTACAGGCTGGGGCAATTGGCTATCTGCTCAAAGATGTCACCGCCGATGAACTAGCAAACGCCATCCACTTAGCAGCGGCGGGGAAACCCGCGCTGGCCCCCGAAGCAGCCCAAGTGCTGATCCACGCCGCCCGCAGCCCGGCTGAAACTCCCGGCTTCGATCTGACGCAACGAGAACTCGAAGTATTGAGGTTGATGATCGAAGGGTTAAACAACAATCAGATAGCCGAACGTCTGGTTGTGGCAACTTCTACGGCAAAATTCCATGTCAGCAGCATTCTTTCCAAATTGGGAGTTGTTAGCCGAACTGAAGCAGTTGCTTATGCTTTGAAAAATAAACTGGTCAAATGACCAGGTAGAGAACTGACCTCCAGTTCAGTAGATATTCTCCCCGGGCGCCCGATGTGTCCGGGGAATTTGCTTTCTATACTTCAGTCACCATGAACCCGTCGGATCGAATAACCGTCTTCCTGGCCGAAGGTGAAAAACACGTCAGCTCGGCGCTGACGTTGATGCTGGAACACCAACCGAAATTCGAGGTTCACGGCAAAGCTGATACTGCCGAAAGTTTACTCGCCCAAGTTTGTGTTCAGCCGCCGGATGTGATCTTGCTGGATTGGAATCTGCCGGGGCTGAATCCCCAGCGATTATTCCCGGCGTTGCGTCAATGTTGTCCTGGAACCCTCATAGTGGTGAGCAGCGTTATTCCGGAGCAAAAAACCGTTCACGAATATCAATTGGATGGTTTCGTTTCCAAACAACTTCCGCCCAAGGAATTCATAGCTGAGTTATTAGCAATAATATCCGGTTGATATGACGAAGAGTAATTCATCAATCAGTGTAGAAGATGTCTCGCTAAAAGTTCACAGGAGGATCTCACTTTGGATCCTTTCACTCAACAGCACAATGTCAATCCGGGGCCCAGAAAGATGGGTCAAAAAAAGAATTTGTTTATGGCTCTTCTTTCTCTTGTTGACACCTGGATTGACCATCTTCACGCTGATCCCCTTGCTGGGGCGTATTGCCCCGACCCAATGGCATGATCAACTGCCGATTCTTGAAAACGCCACCAGCATGTTCATCCAGGCAATGGATCAAGGGATCGTCATCCCGCTTTGCATACTGGCAGGAATTCTGCTCTAGCAGCGCAAGCCGTGGGGCTACTTATTGGCATCGGTGGGTTTGATGAAGTTCCTCACGGTGGGCATCGCGGTCAGCTTGATGGGGTTCAATATGGCTCGCATGGGTGTAGCTCAGCAGCGCCGCCGAGTTAATTATTTTCACCGCCGTGTCTCTGACCAACCTGGTGTTGGTGATAACGTTGCTTATGAATATCAAAGATTGAGAGAATTTGGTCTCTTTGAAGCGTTTTAGACTCTCCTTACGCTGGGAGATTTAATATGTGCCAATGGCTCAGAGTACCGAAAAGAGGAACTTCCAACATGAAAAGAACCTACTTTTTCTTTGCCATCCTCAGCGTTGCACCCTGGCTTGCGGCCAATCGCTGACGGCATCACCAACGAACCCGGTTTCTGTTCCCCCGAACACCACGACTCCATCAACACCCATCCCCTTGAACACCACGATTCCGATGACGCCCAGCCCCTCCGTGAACTCGCCTCCCGGCGATGGGACAGAGCTGACCTATGGCTTGCTGACTCTGGTCCTGCCGCGAGAAGTGGCCAGCGGAGCGAGCAGCAGTGAGGTTGCGCCCACCGATGGTGAAGAATCCCCCTTCTGGCAAAAGACTCCCGGTCACCTGCAAGTCATACTGGGCGACTATTATGTCTTGCAAGGGAAATTCCACCTACCGCAGATCTCGATTTTTCCGGCGCAGGCATACGCCGAAATGGTCCCCGCCGCGTTTGAAGCCATTCGAAGCGTGAACAACATTATCTATAGCCCCGACCCAGCTATCACCGCAGACCAGCTTCCGGTGGTGCCTTTTTTCAACGCCACACAGGTATTTGCCTCGAATATTCGGATGATCTCGTTCCAAAATGGAGGAGGTGTACGCTACTTGACCCAATACGCCCAATATCCGGCGCCGGTCAACAACCATGAGCTGTTCTATCATTTCCAGGGAGTGACCCGTGATGGAGCCTATTACATCACTGCGATTTTTCCAATCTCAATCCCACTGTTGGCTGAAACCAGTGAAAGCGGAGCAGCTCTGCCCATCGGAGGAGTCGCCTATCCCGATCTCAACGACCCGAACGTCGATTTGGAGGGCTACTACACTGCCGTTGCGGACCTCTTAAATGCAGCATCCATGGATGCATTTACCCCAGCGCTGAGTCAATTGGACCAGCTAATCCAGTCCATTTGGGTTGCTCCGTAGCGAGATCTTCAGCAGCTCAAGAACTGTCCAGTTGACGAGGTTCGCGTTCCATCGCCTGGCCAGGAATAAATCCCCCCAGTCCGCCGGTGTGACTGGGGGGATGTTCTTCTATCCTGCATGTGTTCTTTCACCGTGTAGGAACGGACTGGAAGAGAAATTCAAATAGGCATCAAGGAGAAATGAAAATGAATAAAAAGCATGCGCTCTACCTTTTTATCGGATTGATCATCGGCGCAGTTTTTGGAACTGCGTTCGGCTCGGCTATCGGGAATACCGCCCTGGCGACTGTCCTGGGTCCTGTCGGTGGTCTGTTCATTGGCTGGTTCATCACCGCGATAGTTCGCGAGAATGAAAGCAAAAACAAAAGCTGATGAATTTTCCAAACTTGTTTCAAGAAATACATACCTATCAAACAACTTGGATGCAGGAGAAATCACAGTGAAAACAAAAACCCTTATCCCTTTCTTGGCGATTACCTTTGGCATTACCTGGGGAGTTTCAGCGCTGCTCTTCATGTTTTACGACCAAATCGTCGCAATTTTCGGCGAGCTCAGTATGACCAATCCCTTGTTCATCCTGCTCGTGTATTCCCCCGGCTTTGCAGGCATATTCCTGGTCTGGCGGCATTACGGTCTCAAAGGCCTCAGAAGTCTCATCCAGCGCCTGACTTTGTGGCGAGCTCCAGGCGCGTGGTGGTTGTTCCTGATACTGGGCATCCCCGTGCTCGTCTACGCCGGTGCCGCAGTGAAGGGATCCATCAGCGATCCGTTTCCCTTCTCGCCCTGGTACCGGGTATTTCCTGCGATGGCAATCGCCCTGTTTCTTGGCCCCATCGAGGAGTTCGGTTGGCGAGGTCTTGCTCTACCGCTATTGCAGCGCAAGTTCTCTCCGTTTTGGGCGGGTTTGATCTTGGGATGCATTTGGGGTATCTGGCATATTCCAGCATTCCTGGGCAGCGGGACACCTCAAAGCGCCTGGGAGTTTGGCCCATACTTCATCGGCATCATCGCAATGTCCGTGATCATGACGCCCCTATTCAATGCCTCCCGGGGCAGCCTACTCATCTCAGCCTTATTTCATTTCCAGATGATGAACCCCGCCTTTCCCGATGCCCAGCCATGGGACATTTTCTTGTTTGTCATTGCTGCTATCGTCTTGGTTTGGGTTAACCGCGGCACGATGTTTCAACGCGGGGCAGGGATTACCGAAGTGCTGATGCCTAAAAAGGTCAATGAGCTGGCTCCTTCGGTTGGCGACATTGTAGAGATGCCACTTGCCACTTTTGGTGGATAGCTCTGCACAAAAACTGGATCGGAATCTTGTGACGATCTTTGAGGGTGAACTGGATGTATTGTTCACCCTCAAGGGTTTCCGGATGACGGCGGGATACCAAGGAGAGTGGTTGGCAACCCATTTCCCAATCAAAGATTTCAAGACCTGAAGAATCTGTTTCTTCACTCCCTGGGTGGACAGGCGATCTCGATTGTTGGGAGCCAATTGGCACAGTTTGCCTTGATATGTCACCTGACAGGGCCACACCTCCCCCATTGCCCATGTGGCTGGGGGATTTTCTTTTATCCTATGGGCGTTCGTTACTCCGAGTGCCAGAAACTATCCCGCCGCAAAGATCGTCGTCGGCACATTGCCTGCCTCTCGTTATCTCGTATGGTATGGAGGATGCCACCGTACCTGCCCCTTATATAACTGGTGGTGGAGGATCTATGTGAATGCCGTTGCCACAGACCGTTGCCCTGGGAGAGTCGTTCACTTGTGTAATACTTCTGGGGTTTGACCTCTTGCTGTATATAAGTCGGCCTCTTTTAAATAATTATCACCTATCCACATGACCAGGACAAAGACTCCCCCAAAGATGGGTGACGATTGAATCTCCCTGTATTACTTTTATTGTATTACTCATCAACAGGAGAATGTTTATGTACGCTAATACGCAATCCATAATCGCCTTAAAGCTGCTACCCGCCCTCTTGGCGGGGTCGCTCCTATTTTCGGCCTGTGGCCCTATGGCCACAGTGACCAATCTGCCCGCTAACACCATGATCCCTACAGCCGGGGATAGTTCCGATATTCCGGTCTCCTCCACTCTCTTACCGCCAAGGGATGTCCCGGCGACAGACACCCCCTCAGGGCAGCCGCCAACTATTACAGGGACAGTCGTAACTTTTGGATCAATAACTCTCGAAGTCCCGCCGGGAGTAGCCAGCGGAGCAAGCGGCAGTGAATATCCGCGCATCGACAGTGACGATGCTGCTTGGTGGCAAAAGACACCAGGCCACCTCCAAGTCATGCTTGGAGACTATTACGTCTTGCAAGGGAAATTACACCAGCCGCAAATTTACGTCTACCCGGCGCAAGCGTACGCCGAATTGGTTCCACCCGCATTCGAAAGCCTCCATCGATTGAATAACATTCTGGGCAATCCCGCTGCGCCGATCAGCTCCGATCAACTTCCGGCAGTGCCGTTTTTCAACGCCCAGCAGGTCTTTGCTTCCAACATCCAGGCAATCTCATTCCAAAATGGAGGAGGAGTACGCTTCCTGACCGAATACGCCCAATATGCCGCGCCGGTCAACAACCATGACCTGTTCTATCATTTCCAAGGAGTGACCAGTGATGGAGCCTATTACATTCTGGCGATCCTTCCGATCACAGTCCCGGTGCTGTCAGAAACCAGCGTTGTATCAGCAGCGCTGCCACCCGAAGGGATCGCTTACCCCAATAACAGCGACCCCAACGCCGATTGGCAAGGCTACTACAACGCCGTCACCCACCTGTTGAATGTCACATCCCCAGATACATTTGCCCCCACGATCCACGAACTGGATTTGCTGATCAAGTCTATTAAGATTACACCGTAGATCGATATTCAAAGGTCTGGTGTGGAATGGCGGGCTGCCAACTGGCGTCTCACGGGACGCGAAGTGATTTGGCTCCGAAGGTTGATGTAATAGGAAAGAGTTCACTCGCCACTTTAGGTGGATCGCTCTGCACGAAAACAGGATCGGCATCTTGGGACAATCTTTGAGGGTGAAATCGATGAAATGCTCACCCTCAAGGATCTCCGGATGACAAAGGAATATCAAGGAGTTCGTGTGGCAACACAATTTTCTATAAAGGATGGCAAGCGCTGGAAAACCCACTTCTTTACCATCTGGGGAGGTCAGGCGCTCTCCATCTTGGGCAGCCAGCTGGTGCAGTTTGCCCTGATCTGGCACCTGACCGTAAAGACAGGTTCTGCCACGGTGTTGGCAACGGCTTCCTTGGTCGGGATGCTGCCTCATGTCATCCTCGGTCCGCTCGTCGGTACCCTGGTGGACCGCAGGAATCGACGCTTGATCATGCTGTTTGCCGATAGCATCATCGCACTGGCTACCATCGTCCTCGCATTGTTATTCGCCCTGGATGCTGCTGCACTCTGGCACATTTACGTTGTGATGTTCATCCGGTCCATGGCCGGCGGTTTCCATGGGAACGCCATGAGTGCTTCGACCTCGCTGATGGTCCCGGTCGAACAATTGACCCGCGTTCAGGGGATCAACCAGATGCTCAATGGCGGCCTAAATGTGCTCTCCGCCCCGCTGGGTGCCCTGCTCCTGAAAATGCTGCCCATCCAGGGCATCCTTGTCATCGATGTCGCTACGGCCTTGATCGCCCTCCTGCCGCTGCTCATGATCCGGATACCACAGCCTGATCGCGTCGAGCGTGGAGCGTTGGAGAATCAGGAACAAGCGACCATCTGGCAGGATTTCAAAGCAGGTTTGCACTACATGCTCGCCTGGCCAGGGTTATTGATTATCGGTCTGATGGCGATCATAATCATGTTCGTCTTCGCTCCAGCATTATCTTTACTACCGCTCCTGGTCAAGGACTATTTTGGCGGGGGTGCGATCCAACTTGGATGGGTTGAATCTGCCATCGGGATAGGCGTGATTGCTGGCGGGTCTTTGCTGGGGGTGTGGGGCGGTTTCAAGCGCAAGATTCTGACGTCAATGATCGGACTGTTGGGATTGGGGACAGGCACCCTGATCCTGGGCCTGGCACCTTCCTCGGCTATGCCCTTAGCCGTCGGTGGCGCGTTGCTCATGGGCATGATGAATCCGATGATTAATGGACCGATGTTTGCCATCATCCAGTCTGCGGTTGAACCCGAGATGCAAGCCCGGATCTTCTCCCTTTTTACCAGTGTCGGCGGGGGGATGGTTCCCTTCGGTCTCCTGATCGCTGGACCGGTTGCGGATCAAATCGGGATTCAGTCCTGGTTCCTCCTGGGCGGTTCCGTCTGCCTGCTGATGGGTGTGACCGGTTTGTTCATCCCGGCCGTGATGAAGATTGAAGAGAATCGCAGCGCTTTGGCTCGGTTGGATTGCAATCAGCTTCCCGAACCTGTCCATTAGGGTTCTGGTGTTCGGATCATGCGTCCCGTTGAACTCTGGTTTTTGCACTCGCCCAGGATGTGACCGCATGGCCAATGTATTAAGGAGAGAGTTACATCAGTCAGCTCGAAAAGTCAGGACTCCGTTACACATTTTCCTAACGTATCACTCGAGGCAACCGAGGATGGGGTGCAGTTTGCACTCGATAGGGTGAGGCATGTCGGCGGGTATTTTGATGTGTGTGAAGACTTGGGTGTCTCCCCGCCAATCCCACTCCGCTTCGCAGCGGGGGAGCGGAGCGGAACGCGAGACTTCGCCCCTCGAGTCTTTTGTGCGGTTACCATCGGGAACTAAATGGGAGTACTGGTGACGATGAAGATCACAGTCTTTGCGGCAGGTTCACGAGGTGATATCCAGCCATGTGTGGTCTTGTGCAGAGGGCTTCAACAAGCAGGATATCGTGTGCGATTAGCTGCTCCCGAAGACTTTGCTGGTTTCAATCAGGACCAAGGAGTGGACTTTTATCCACTGCGCGGCGATGTCCAGCAGATCATGGCCAGCGACACCGGGCGGGGCTTCATGGAAACTGGGGGAGCTAATCCTTTACTGTCGATCCGCGCCATGAGGACAATGCTTGCTCCGATCGTTCTTAACATGGCAGAGGATGCTTTCACCGCTTGCCATGATGCGGATGCAATCATCTGCCTGGGTGTTTTGAGTGCTTTCGGAAACTCCATCGCCGAAGCGCTAGGCAGACCATTGATGAACATTGAGCCTACTCCGCTCCTGCCGACGAAAGCTTTCCCGGCCCCGTCCTGGCCCATACAAAGGGATCTGGGTGGACTGCATAACTACATATCGGGCAAGGCTATGCTCCACGTCATCTGGCTCTGGTACCGACCATTCGCGAATGAGTTCAGAAGACGTTTGGGATTGTCACCTAATACTGCGGCCAGTTTCTATCATGCCTTAAGATCGACGCCATTGCTGAGCGCATACAGCCCCAGCATCATCCCGCCTCCGGCAGATTGGCCAGAAAGGGTACACATCACAGGGTATTTGTACCTCGATGATCGAGCCGACTGGGAGCCGACCCCCGAACTGAAAGAATTCTTGGATGCCGGTGAGCCCCCGGTTTATTTCGGGTTTGGCAGCATGGCAGGACGCAACCCGGAACAACTTGCCAAACTCATCTTGGAGGCGCTTGCCAGGAGCGGTCAACGCGGGCTGCTGCTTACAGGATGGGGCGGTCTCCGCACCGAATGGGTGCCAGAGGATGTGTTTATCCTGGACTCTGCGCCCCACAATTGGCTGTTCCCACGTATGGCAGCCGTGGTACATCATGGCGGTGCGGGGACCACTGCTGAAGGATTGCGGGCAGGCGTTCCGGCAGTGATCGTTCCGTTTGTCTTTGATCAACCTTTTTGGGGAGCTCGGATCAAGGCGATGGGGCTTGGTCCGAACCCCATACCGCAAAAGCAGCTCACTGCTGACCGTCTGGCCGAGGCCATCAACATTGCTGTTACGGATCCAGATATAAAGCAACGTGCCATTTCATACGGCAAAGCCATTCGTACAGAAAATGGAATCGGCAATGCACTTGAAGTGATAAAACGCTATTTTGGCGAACCCTGAACGGAATTAACAGAGGTACATTGATGAAGACAAAACACAGTGGCATAACTGTCCAACCCTACCCAAGAACCCGACTATTAATGGCCGATGGGGGGCGGATAGGGCTCCAGAAGCATACCGTCCATGGGTTGGTAGAGTTCGATATCACACGAGCACGAGAGGCGCTGCGTCTACACAAGGCTCAGACAGGCGAGAGCCTATCATTCACAGCTTTCGTCCTAGCGTGCCTCGGAAAAGCTGTCGAAATTAACACCCATCTGCACGCTTATCGGGATTGGCGGAACCAGCTGGTCATATTTGATGATGTGGATGTGAATACCTTGTTTGAGGTTGAAGTAGATGGCAAGAAAACGATCCGGCCGCATATTCTAAGAGGAGTCAACAAGAAGAACTTTCAAGAGCTCCACCAGGAAATCCGGGTGTTCCAGCAGGAGCACAAGAGCAGCCAGGAATCGAAGTTCATAGAACGGTTTGTCCTGCTGCCCGGATTTGTCCGGCGATTGTTCTACCTGGTTCTCTTTAAGAACCCGCTGATGTTGAAGAAGTATTATGGAACGGTTATGGTGACTGCGGTGGGCATGTTTGGTACCGGGGGAGGCTGGGGACTCCCTGTCACGAACCATACCCTGCAGTTAACACTGGGAGGAATCGCCAGGAAACCAGGCATCGTTGATGATCGTGTAGAAGCTCGAGAGTACTTAAGCGTCACGATCAGCATTGATCATGATATCGTCGATGGCGCTCCGGCGGCGCGTTTCACGCAACGCTTGAAGGAGCTAATCGAGAGCGGTTATGGTCTATGCGACTAGTTATGTCCATACCTGAATGTCAGTCACAGGCTGGCACAGGTTTCTCTAACTTTCACCAGTTATTTCGGAACTACTGAATGATTCTAGGCAGGAATGAATGTGCAAATAGCTATCGTAGAGCAATTGCATGCTACAGAGGAAGTAATTCAATCAGGAGAAGTTGATGAGGGTAGCCAATAAACGGGAATTTCCTTACTGCTTAACAAGTCGGTGCACCAGGAGTGGCAACTGCGGACTCCAAGGTTAGCCAGACTTTGCAGACATGTTCCTCATAAATCAGGTCCCCGAGTTCACCCGCGTGGCGGGTGAACTCGGAAGTTGGGTGGCCTCAAGATTTATTAGGATATGTGGTTATGAATCTGCTTGTTAGGATACGAAGATTTAGCCCACAAGTGCAACACAGAAGAATTCAAGCGAGGTTGATGTGGTTCCTGTACTATCCCCCGAATGTACTTGCCAGGTTAACTCACTACGTGAAGGATAACTGAAACTCATACTCGCTGGGTTCTGGGTCATCGAAAATCGCAAGGCTACCCTTGGAAACCCTGCCTGACGATCCAAGGCCCCTGTTTTGGGAGCTAAACTCATAACCTGAAGGTCCTCGAGGTCCTTCGCTGCGCTCAGGACAGGCTCCTCCAAGCCCCGCTACCTGAGAACGAAGCTCCCGAAAGGGCGTTTTCTTCTTTATATTTCGGCTTCTAACGGCTGTGATTCAGGATTCGGACTAAGGACCCCGGGGATAGTGGTTTGAAGAGTCGAATTCTTGAAGGTTTCACATAGGTGCTGCAGAGTCTGGGGCAATCGAGATCGCAAGCCAATCAACAGAGGCTCCATCAGCGATCGATCGCATCGAGGAGTAAATCTTCGCTACATTTGACATAAGGAGGTGGGATCTTTAAGGGAACAATAATCATGCAAGATAGAGCATGGGTTTGAGTCGCGAAATTCGCTGGTCGAGCTACTGCTCACACTGAATTATTGGAGTGGGGAGTACTGTGCCTATCCCATCCTTACCCGTACGATGTGCTTCACAGGTTCGGGCTCGAGCGGGACAGACTGCTCCTCCAATCGCTGGCCATCCAGCTCCAGCCATGCTATTCCTCGCTGGAGGTGATCTGGATTCTCAACCTGGATGACGTAGATCGCCTCCACATGGCGGAGGTGGATCTTAAAGCCATCCCACCAATCTGGGATCACGGGCTCGATGAATAAATGATCCCCGCGCTTTTTCAGACCAAGGATTTCCTCAGTCCACACCCGATACATCCAGGCCGCAGAGCCCGTATACCAACTCCATCCACCCTGACCGATCCGCCCTGGCAGGCGGTAGACATCAGCCACGGCGACATAGGGTTCTACGGTGTAACGCCACACATCGGGATTCTCACGGGCATGTTCAATGGGGTTGAGGATGCGTAGGATTTCACCGGCACGGTTGCCATCACCTTTGCGAGCGAAAGCCATCGCTAGCCATAGTGCAGCATGGGTGTATTGTCCGCCGTTCTCCCTCACACCCGGTGGATACCCACGGATGTATCCCGGGGAGGGTGTGCTGGTGTCGAAGGGTGGGGTGAAGAGTAGGACGAGGTTCTCGTCCTTACGTACGAGCTGCCGCCAGGCTGATTCGAGCGCCTGTTCTTTGTGAGCAGGATCACCGGCGTCGCTGATCCAGGGCCAGGACTGGGGGAGCGAGTCAATGCGGGCTTCGACGTTCGCGGCTGAGCCAAGGGGGGTGCCATCATCGAAGGTCGCTCGCAAATACCATGCGCCATCCCATGATGCTTGCTCAATACGCGCCTCGAGCGCATCCGCCTCTTGGCGATACTGTGAGGCAAGATCGGTCTCGCCGATGATCCCGGCCAAATGTTCCATATTTCCCAGGACTTCGATCAAAAACCAGCCCAGCCAAACGCTCTCACCACGTCCACCCTCCCCGACCTGATTCATGCCGTCGTTCCAATCACCGGTACCCATCAGAGGGAGCCCATGCGGACCTTTCGTGAGGCCTCGTTCGAGGGCTCGCCGGCAGTGCTCAAAGAGAGTCTCCTTCTCCAGCGAAACCTGCGGCTCCAGGAAGATCTCGTTTTGGTCTGGTTCGAGCTCGGGAGCGAGCAAGAAGGGGACCTGTTTCTGAAGGATGTCGTCGTCCCCTGTCACCTGAACGTACTGAGCCGTGATGAATGGAAGCCAGAGCAAGTCATCCGAGATGCGTGAGCGAATACCCGCACCACTTGGTGGGTGCCACCAGTGTTGGACATCGCCCTCGGCGTATTGATGGCTTGCGGCCAGCAAGATGTGCTCGCGTGCTAGAGTGGGATCGGTAAGGAGGAAAGCGGCTACATCCTGCAATTGATCGCGGAATCCGATGGCACCGCCAGATTGGTAGAACGCGGATCGTCCCCAGATCCGGCAGCTCAAGCTCTGATAGAGCAGCCAGCGGTTGAGCAGCAGGTTCACAGAAAGCTCCGGTGTTTCGACCTGGACGGTATCTAGGATCCGATCCCAGAAGCGCTGGGTTTCATCGAGCGCCTGGTTCGCGGCGAGA
>JBARSI010000017.1:0-1680 GCA_049644665.1 Anaerolineales bacterium | reverse complement strand
ATCCTGACAGTTTGGGAGATGACATTCTTCTGGATGTTCACCTGGATCAGAGTGGCGTACTTTGGGCTGCGACGGTCAGCGGCCTGGATCGTCTGCTGCCCGAATCGGGAACCTTCAAGCACTATCGCGAGAAAGATGGATTGGCCAACAATACGATCTATGGGATTCTAGAGGATGACGAAGAGAACCTATGGCTCAGCACAAACAATGGGTTATCCAAGTTCAATATTCAGGATGAATCATTTACCAACTTCGATGTAAATGATGGGCTGCAGAGTAATGAATTCAATCAAAATGCGTTCTTCAAGAACAGCAGAGGAGAGATGTTTTTTGGGGGATTATCCGGCGTAAATACATTTTTCCCCAACGAGGTTGTCAATAATTCCTACGTTCCTCCCATTGTGATTACTGATTTTAAATTGTTCAATGAGTCGGTTGAGGTTGGCGATGAATCCCCTCTTCAAAAACCCATTAATGTAACCGAGACGATTGAACTCGCCTACACGGATGATTTCTTCTCTTTCGAATTCGCATCCCTCCATTTTTCCGCGCCAGAGGAAAACCAGTACGCCTACATTATGGAAGGCCTGGATAAGGGATGGAATCACATCGGCTCCAGACGTTTCGCCGGTTACACAAATGTGCCCCCGGGCGAGTACACATTCCGGGTGCGGGGGACAAACCGGGATGGAGTTTGGAATGAGGCCGGGGCCGCCATAAATATCATCATCCCGCCCCCATTCTGGCAGACTTGGTGGTTCAGAACTTTGGTGGCCGCAATCGTTACTGGAGGAATTATCGGTTTCATCACGCTCCGGGTGCGGTCGGTTGAGACGAAGCGGAAGCAGCTTGCCCTCCAGGTAGAAGAGAAGACCAAAGAGTTACGAGAGACCCTCGGTGAGCTCAAACGGTCAAAAGAGGCGGCTGAAGCCGCAAACCGGGCGAAGAGTGTGTTTTTAGCGAACATGAGCCACGAGTTGAGAACCCCTCTCAACGCCATCCTTGGTTTCAGTCAGCTCATGATCCGTCCCACTGCATCGGACCCAGACCAAGCCGGGACACTATCCGCTGATCAAATGGAGAACCTCGAAGTCATCGTCCGCAGCGGCGAACATCTCCTCGGCTTGATCAATGAAGTCCTGGAGATGTCTAAGATCGAAGCCGGTCGAGCCACACTGAACAAACAGAATTTTGATCTCCATCGCATGATCGAGGGCATGGAAGACATGTTCAGGCTACGGGCAGAACAGACAGGTCTTGAACTCGAATTGATACTTGGGCCAAACGTTCCCCGGTATATTCATGCTGATGAAGGAAAATTGCGTCAAGTCCTGATGAATCTTCTCGGCAACGCCATCAAATTTACGGAGGAAGGAGGCCTCACGATAGAGGTCCAATGTGTTCAGAGCAGTGAAGATCCTCCATGCCCACGGCTTAGATTCGTGATCTCCGACACTGGGCTTGGAATAGCTCCCGAGGAATTAGAGACGGTCTTCGATCCTTTCGTCCAGGCCGCTAATACCCATCAAGAGCATGAAGGAACGGGACTTGGGCTTTCCATCAGCCTGCAATTTGCCGAACTTATGGGTGGCAACCTTACCGCGAGCAGCGAGCTGGGTGTGGGTAGTTCATTTACATTAGAAATCCCGATAGAAGGGTCCGATGAGATTTCTTTTGTCG
>JBARSI010000016.1:0-4805 GCA_049644665.1 Anaerolineales bacterium | reverse complement strand
GAGAGATCGTCTCTCTGTACCGGGCACAGCTCGGTGAAATCGACGGCCTTTCGATTCCCTATCGGGACCATCCCGGCATCTCCGCGGCGCATCTGTTCCCAATCCTCTTGGACAACGCCATCGATCGTGCTTTTTTTATCGATTCAATGAAAGAAAAAGGAATCCAGACCAGCATCCACTACCCGCCCATTCATACCTTTACCTACTATCGGCAAACTTTTGGCGAGATTGAACTCTCAAACACGGAGGAAGTTGGGAGGCGTGAAGTGACGCTGCCCCTCTATCCAACCATGACCAACGAACAGATTGGATGGGTTGTGGAGGCGGTGTGCGAAAGCCTGGAAGTGGCTAAACGGTGAGGCAGGGGAGCGGGGGAGTAAAGGAGCAGGGGAGCAAGGGAGCGGCTTATAGCTATTAGCCATTAGCTGTTAGCTGATAGCTGAGTTTTGATAACGAATGACAAGAAAAATCGACATCTTAGGAATTATCCTCCGTTATGAGTGGCTTATCCTGGCGCTGCTGGCAGTGCCGATGCTCTTCCCGCGGCCGGCCTTTACGCCGCTTTTCTTAATCCTCCCGCTGCTGTGGGCACTGCACTGGCGGCGCTCGGGTTCACCCTTTCCAGCAACGCCACTCAACTTTCCGCTGCTGCTGCTGGGGGTTATGCTGCTCGGCAGCCTGTGGGCCACGTTCAGCATCGAGTTCTCCCTGCTCAAGATCAGTGGGCTGCTCTTCTCGCTCGCGGTTTTCTTCGCGGTCGAGTGCTTTTCAGAGAAACGGATCGAGCTGGCTATCGCCGGTTTTCTGCTGGGGGGTCTGGCGGTCGCTGTGCTGGGATTGTTCGGCACCGCCTGGCCGGCGAAAATCGCCGCTTTCGGCGCGCTAGGGGAGCGCCTGCCGCTGTGGATCCAGGGGCTGCCTGCCGCCGAAAGCGGCATTCACCCTAATGAGCTGGGGGGTGTGTTGACGCTCTTCCTCCCGTTGGCGATCATCGCGCTCTTACGCGGGAAGATAAAAACCCTTCCTAGATCGTGGTTGGGGAAGGCGCTCCTGCTCGTTTTTGTCCTGCTGCTCGGTGGGGTCATGCTGCTCACCCAATCACGCAGCGCCTTCATTGGATTGGCCTGCGGGCTGGCGCTGCTGCTCGCTGGGGGGGGGCGAAGGGGGCGAATCGTCCTTGCTGTTCTGGGTGTTGCCGCGCTGATCATTATCTTCCAGATCGGTGTGCCAACCCTGCTGGGTTTGAATGAAGCCGAGACCATAAACCCGGTCGGTGAGATCACCTTCGCCTCACGCTTCGAGATCTGGTCGCGGGCGCTGTACGGCCTTCAGGATTTCAGCTTCACCGGCATGGGCATGGGCACTTTCCGCCGGGTAGCGCCTGTTTTATACCCCTTTTTCATGATCTCGCCCGAAAAGGATGTTGCCCATGCGCACAATATTTACCTGCAGACCGGACTCGACCTGGGCTTGCCTGGATTGATTGCATACATCTCACTCTGGATAGGGTCCTTTGCAATGCTGCTTATCGTTTACAATCGCAGGAGTGAGGATAAGATCGCATTAGGCATGGACGCCCGAACCCTCGCGCTGGGCCTGGCCGGCGGCCTGCTTGCACACGGCGTGTACGGCCTCACCGACGCCGTCGCGCTGGGGGCGAAGCCGGGGTTTTTGTGGTGGTGGCTGCTGGGGTTGGTTGCGGGGCTCTATAAGATCAGCGCGAAGAGGCTGGAGCTAGCCGCTAGCAACTAGCCGCTAGCTTTTAGCTAGGAACTAGCAGCTAAGAGCTAGCGGCTAGGAGTTAGCAGTTATCAAGAGACAGGTGTAGCTCTTACGCTGTAGCCTATCCCGGGGGGACGCGATGAAGAAAATCCTTCTTCGATTTGCATTCGTGCTTGCGGTGGCCATTATGGGCGTATCAGGAGCCGGCGCGAGTGCGCAGGGCATGCCCGCGCTCGATCCATCCGACCCCGCAAACTGGCAGAGCGAGTGCATTTACTGCCCGAAATGGTTCGACCAGATGTCAAGCCGCAGTGCGGCCTATGACTCGTGTGGGGTGCTGCACGCCGCCTACGGTGGCGAACATCTGTATTACGGCCACTATTCCGCTGGAGGCGAGTGGAACAGCGAGATCGTCGACGATACCTATCTTGTCGGACTGCACGTTTCGCTGGCGCTCGACTCGAGCGATCAGCCTCATTTTCTCTACCAATCACAAGCCGCCGACACCTATCTTTACGCTTACAAGCAGGCCGGGATCTGGCAGATCGAAGCTCTACCGTACGGTTCTGTGCTCGAGCCATCGCTTGCGCTGGAT
The DNA here is from genome assembly GCA_049644665.1 of Anaerolineales bacterium. Classification (GTDB taxonomy): domain Bacteria; phylum Chloroflexota; class Anaerolineae; order Anaerolineales; family E44-bin32; genus E44-bin32. The sequence goes on along the minus strand of JBARSI010000016.1, from coordinate 2,488 downwards.
CAAAACGACGAGGTGGGCGTCAGCTTCCTTGACGGAGACACGCTCGACCTGGTTTATGGTCATCGCGGCACTTCTACGTGGGCTTTCACAACCGTTGATGAAAGCGGCGAGGTGGGAGCCAAATCCTCGCTAGCTATTGATTCCGGCGACGAAGCGCACATCGCCTATCATGACATTTCAAATGACTGTGTGAAATATGCAGAATTTTCGTCCCCGGATTGGCTGATCACGGATTTTTGTGAGCCCTCCACCGAGATTGACGCCCTCGCGCTGGCAATCGATTCCGGTGATGCTCCACATATCGTCTCGCTGGGGCAGGTGTCAGGGACGGATACCCTGACGTACCGGCACTGGACCGGGTCTATGTGGGAGCGAGAGGACGAGGTCGTCGCATTCGCGGGTTCTGCAGGTAATGGGTTCGGATCGATCTCGATGGGGTTGGATGGAGCCGATCTTCCGCATGTCAGTTTTGATCAGCAGTTTTCCTTTGCATATGCCGGATATGTGATCGGGCTGCAAGTGGGACACAGGAGCCTTACCGGATGGCAGTTCGAAGATGTTTATGCGCTGCCTATCCCCTTTTTTTACAGTACAGCTCCCTGGTACAGCACGGTGCTCATGAACCCCGATGGGAACGCATCCATCGTCTACAAGTACCCCAACATCCTGGGCTTTCTGGATGATGATGTAAGTACGGGCTGGCAGAATGTGACTCTGGATCGCAGCGGCTTTGCAAATTCGGCGCCTTCCCTCGATTGGCATCCCGATGGTTATGCCCAGGTGAGCTTCTACGATCATGAAGGACCGTTCGTGCGTCACGCTATTCGGGAGGATACCGGCTGGATGACAGAAGCGGATCAGTCGGGCATATGGTCCTGGGGGCTTAAGAAGACCGTACTTCAATCAGAGGCCAATGGTCGTGATCATCTCTTCTGGATCGGCGGTTCGCGCTATAGGGCGTGTTTGCACTACACATTTGGTGATTTCAGTGATGGTCCTTACTGCACGCTGGCGCCATTGTACTATGACGCCGTGGTCGACGGCGAAGGTAAGAGGCACCTTGCCGCCTATGAAGAGGTGGGTACGGTTACAGAAGCAGGATTAAAATACTATGCCATGGTCGACGACTTCGACTGGTCGGATTACGAACTCATCGACTCGCATGGGGAGGAGGTGAGCATCGATGCAGATAGCGAAGGCGTCCCACATGTCGTCTATGCTGGCTCACCGTTGAATTACGCTGTGCGAACCGGCACCGGCTGGGACCTCTCCACGATACCCGGCGCCTCCGGCGAATATCCCGACCTGAAAATAGACAGCCTCGGCCACCTGCATGTCGTCTACTTCACCTCCATCGGACACCTGGGACACGCTGAATTCGACGGTTCCTCGTGGGTGGTAGAGGTTATTGATGATGCCAGTGACGTCGGACGGCACCCATCGCTGGCAATCGACCCGTCCGACGGATTACACATCAGTTATTATGATGGCACGACCGCGGATTTGAAATATGCATATGACGATGGAAGCGGCTGGCAGTTCGTGACGCTTGTCAGTGAGGGCAGCGCAGGCTATTTCTCATCCATCACGGTCGACAATTTCGGCTTTCCAAAAATCGCTTACCTTGATTCAGACAATAGTGATTTGATGTACATTTACCAGGAATTTGTACCGGAGTACTTTTACTACCTGCCGATCATTGGACGGGATTAGAGCAACGGGCAATTAGCTGCTAGCTTCTAGTATCTAGCTTTTAGCTAAGAACGAACAGCTAGGAGCTAACAGTAAGGTGCTTCCAGCTATCAAATACAGCTATAATCTGTAAACGTGGATGCGATGCCGGACTTTATAAGATCAGCTTATAGCTTCTAGCCGCTAGCTAGTAGCTAACAGCTAATCGCTATCAGCTAACCGCTCACGAAGGGAAAATTCATGGACCAATCTACCAACTACACCGAAGATTTCATCGACCTGCGCCAGTACGCCCGCATCCTGTGGCGCTGGACCTGGCTGATCATCCTCTGCGCCGTACTGGCTGGCGGGGCGGCTTACTTCGTCAGCCGCTCAACGACACCGGTGTACCAGGCATCGACGACGCTTTTGATCAACCAGGCGCCCGACTCGCGCAGCTCGGACTACACCGCCCTGCTCATGAGCGAGCGGCTGGCGCGCACCTACGCGGAGATGATCACCCAGCGCCCGGTCCTGGAGGCGACACTCGAGCGCCTAGAGCTCGACATGCGTGTGGAGTCTCTGCGCGGCGCCGTCAGCGTCCAGCCGGTTCGCGACACACAGCTCATCACGCTCAGCGTCGAGGATACGAGTCGTAGCATGGCAGCAAAGCTGGCGAATACGCTTGCGGAAGTCTTCCAAGAGCAGATCGATGACCTCCAGCATGCCCGCTTCGCTGAATCCAAGCCGAGCCTGGAAACAGCGATCGCTACAGCGATCGCTAACGAGAGCGAGGAGGCGGAGCTGACCCACACCT
>JBARSI010000015.1:0-18839 GCA_049644665.1 Anaerolineales bacterium | reverse complement strand
TGGGTTCCAAGTAGTCGAAAATCGCAAGGCCACCCTTGGGAATCTAGCCTGACGGTCCAAGGCCCCCTTTTTAGGGTTAGAACTCATAACCTGAAGGTCCTCAGTTCGAATCTGAGCCCCGCTACCTTTTGAGGAAGCGCCCGAAAGGGCGTTTTCTTTATTAAAAGAACAGCTTTGAGGGGTGTCCTTCAGGATTCGGACTTAGGACCCCGGGGATATTGGTCTGTGGAGTCGAATTCTTTAAGGTTTTACAAATACTGGGATAATTAGAAGGGGGAGGGTGCTCATTTAGGATTCGAACCAATAACCTCTGGATCCCGGGTTCGAATCTAAAAAGCGCTACCTTGGATCGAGATATCTCGGAGTAATCAATATCAACGTCCTGTGTAATGGAATCCTATTTCTTGATCATGTTGCACTTGGCAGTTGAATCTACGCTTGGTAGTTGAATCCAGGAATCACGAAAAGCCCTATAGTCTCATAAATAAAGACTCGAAAATCTGAACTGACCCCGAAAAAGAAGACAAGAAAAGAAAGTACATCTTGTGAGAAAATAAAGAAACAGGAGGTGCTTTTTTTATTTGCTGCAATTCATCCAGCTTGACTGGATTGGACACACGTCGGTTCCCACCCCTCCCTATCTTTCTTTTTACCAACATAAGAATTGGAAAATATTTACCACAACTCATTTCTACTTAGGTGACATTTCCACAGTGTGGTTCACAGTAGCGTGTCAATAGGTTTACCCGGTACGAGCAAATTTATAAATGAAAATATTAACGTGCCAGTAAACTCGGTTTTTCAGTTGATATGCTGATCACTGGCTCAGGTTTAAAACATTAAATCTGAAAATCTTGATCGTTTATTAATCAGTCTCAACTTGACCCAACCTTTTAGCAGTTCAATGTGTATATCTAATGTGAACGCGTACACAAGCAATGGAGAATTACATGGATGATCGCGCAGCCATTCAGCGCATGAAAAACAGTCAGATCAGCGGGTTGGAAGTATTGGTCAATCATTATCAGGTCAAGGCCGTACGAGCCGCGTTTCTCGTTACACATGATGAATCCCTTGCCGAGGACATAGTCCAGGAAACATTCATCCGTCTGTACCGGCGCAGCCAGCATATTGATGAGACCCGACCTTTTGAGCCCTATCTGATGCGCAGTGTGGTCAATGCGGCCTTGAATGAGGTTCGTCGAGACGGTAAATCTGTCTCGCTGGATGCTGATCCCGCCATGCTGGAAACCCTGCTGACGAGTGCTGCTTCGGTCGAAACGCAGGTCGAATTTGCCCAACTTTCCCATGAAATTCTCAATGCCCTATCCAAACTTACGCCCCGACAGCGCGCAGTGATTGTCCAGCGCTATTACCTTGAAATGAGCGAACTGGAAATGGCGAAGGATCTGACTATTGCGCCCGGCACGATCAAGTGGTTGTTGCACGCCGCCCGTACACGTCTGCGTGACCTGCTGAGCTCGCAAAGGAGTGGCCAATGAAAAAGACCCCACGTGAATACTTGGATGCCGCCGCTCGGACGCATGTGTCAGATAACCTGAATCTGTATCCGCGTATCGCCGCGCAGCTTGAAAGAGTAACCTTCACGGGTACCTTACGCGCCAGGCCTGTTCTGATGGCTTTTTCCATTTTATGTGCCCTCACGCTGTTGACCGGCGTGGCTTATGCTGTTGGCAGGTCGATTGGCTATTTCCCCGGAGTGGGGATTGTGGAACAGGGCGATGGAATCTACATTTTGGCCGAACCAGTTTCGGTAAATCAAGCTGGCATCATGGTGACGGTAAACCGGTTGGTGGCTGATTCCATGCGTACCTATGTCGCCTACCGGGTTGATGGCATTCCTCCGGTTGATTCTGGCTTCCCAATTTGTACTGATGCTCCTGGGTTAGCGCTGCCCGATGGAAGTTTGTTAAATTTCACAGGCGGCGGGGGAGGTGGCATGGAGTCATATCGTGGTGCACCAATGCGCTTTGAGTCAAGCTTAACATTTGCACCGCTTCCGGCACAGACCAGAAAGGTGATCTTTATTTCTCCTTGCCAGATGCCAGTCATTGAATTGCTGTTGGTCCCGGCTCCAATAAATATGGTTACCCCGGCGACAGAAATCGAGGTTACGTACGAGTCTGTTAGCCCTAATTACATTGGCTCAATCACCCCAACTGACGATCTCCAGACCGAAATTTCTACGCCGGAACCCCACTTATCATCCTTGCCGATTCGGCCCACTAATGTTCCCAAAGGCTCTGGGTTGTATCTGGATAAAATCATTGAGATGGAAAATTCCTATGTCCTGATGGGCAACTTTACAGATGCGGGTGATTTGCCCGGCCCCGTGGTTATGTATGGGGGCAGCGATTCCATTTATAAACCAAAAATTGAGAATGCTCTTGGGGAAACTGTCTCGTTCATAGTACGGCAGGACATTTCGCCTGTAACCGTCTGGACCTGGTTTTATTCCTGGGCATATGAGATCCCGAAACCGGTGACCGGTCCGCTAAAAATCACCTTGGATCAAGTCAATATCCACCAATCGGATACCTTCCAGTTCCAATTTGATACCGGTCCTGATCCGGGTTCAGGGGAACAATGGGAGCTCAATTTACCCTTTAAACTGGGTGGATATGATTACGTTATCGACCAGGTGCAGATGCTCGAGAAGGGCTATCTCCTCAAGTGGCATTCTGGTATTGATATTCCCGAACGTACATCTTTTTCGTTGACCATCCATGATCTATCGCCTTCGATGACGGAAGCATCCTGGGGAATGGAAGATCGCCGCCAGGACAATCGCATAAATTACGCACGAAATTTCCTTACCGACGAACCTGTGCCCACCGGCATCCTGACTTTTGAACTCACACTGTATCAGACCGTACCACTACCCGGCCCCTGGACCATTACCTGGACGCCGCCCACGCCATAGATCTTATTGGGGTTCAAGAATATATATTTATTTGCCATTTTAGCCACTTGATATGATCAGCAAGTCTATCTAGAGAAAAAACACTTTCCTTTTCTTATTGTAAGACATAGATTCAACTACCAAGTGCAACACAGAAGAACGAAAGTGAGGTCAGTGGCGTTCCTGTTCAATACCCCAAATGCACTTGCTAGGTTTACCCTCCGCGTGTAGGATAAATCAAGCTAATACTCGCTGGGTTCCGAGTAGTCGAAAATCGCAAGGCCACACTTGGGAACCTGGCCTGACGGTCCAAGGCTCATGTTTTCGGACTCGAACTCATAACCTGAAGGTCCTCAGTTCGAATCTGAGCCCCGCTACCTTTTTCACGAAGAGACACCCTCGCGGGTGTCTTTTTCGTTAATCCTCAGCCCCCTGTCTCGGATTCGAACTAAGGACCCCAGGATCCCAGTCACGATGAGTAGCAATACTCCTGGGGCATATACGGCTGAATCATGCGGAAGAACAAGACAGAACCGATCATTTTATGCATCAAACTCCCGTCTTTAAGGGGGGGTGTCGTATCTTTTCGTCGCCGAGGGTGGTGTTCCAGGATTAGAACCAATAACCCCTAGGATAAGAGCCTATCCCCCGTGATTCGAGGAGTTACGATCTGCTCGTTGCAATCTCAGCTCGTCAGGCTTGTTGTACAAATTCCATCCAAATTCCGATTGAACGTATCTGTCCGAGGAGCTTGTTCGAAGTGTAAATAAGGAATTGCATTGTTTACACATTATGTGTAATATGTAAATAACCTTACCGCTTATTGACAGGTCAATTCTGTGAACCCAGAGGATTTCAAGACCAGCACTGCTGGCAGGGTCATCCGTACACCCAGGGGCTACTGGACCTTCATCCCCAATCCGCTGCCGCCAAATATTCGATGGTCCTCCTCCTTGATCTCTGCCGTTGGCGTTGCCGAGCGAGCCTTGGGAAAGCTCGATAGTCTCGCCAATACGCTGCCCTCACCGCACATCCTGGTAAGACCTTTCATCCGTCGGGAGGCGGTGCTCTCATCTCGTATCGAGGGGACGCGGGCTTCACTGAATGATGTCTATGTATATGAGGCAACGCAGCTTTCCTACCTTGAACCAACGTCCGATGCTCACGAAGTTCACAATTACGTGCGAGCGCTGGATTATGGCATCGAGCGATTGGGTTCCTTGCCTGTCAGCTTGCGTCTGATTCGCGAAATTCATGCTGTATTGATGGAAGGCGTCCGTGGGGAGCACCTGACCCCAGGTGAGTTCCGCCGCAGCCAGAACTGGATTGGACCTCCCGGTAGCACCCTGGAGTCGGCCCTGTTCGTCCCGCCGCCGGTCGATGAGATGCATGCAGCACAAGATGATCTGGAGAAGTACATCCACACATCGTCTGACCTTCCCCCGCTGGTTCAGGCGGCGCTGATCCACTACCAGTTTGAGGCCATACATCCCTTCCTGGACGGCAATGGTCGCATCGGGCGTCTGCTAATCATCCTCTTGCTGATTGAATGGAGCTTGCTCTCCCAACCCTGGCTCTACCTGAGTGCCTTCTTCGAGACTCATCGCACAGCGTATTATGACCACCTGCTGGCGGTCAGCCAAAGAGGGGAATGGGAGAATTGGCTAGCCTTCTTCCTGGAGGGGATACAGGATCAGTCGGAGGATGCGGTCCTTCGTATCGAGCGCCTACAGCGCTTAAGACTTAAGTATCACCTGCTGTTGCAGAAGGAGCGTGCCGTAGATCGTTTAATGCAGGCTATCGATGTGTTGTTTGAACGTCCCATCCTAGGCATCCGTCAGATGGAGGCGGCCATGAGAATTCCCTACAGGAGCGCACAGCGGTATGTTGAAAAGCTGGAAAATCTAGGCATCCTGCGGGAGGTGACCGGACGTGCCCGCAACCGGCTTTACCAAGCGGACGAAATCCTCACCGTGCTAGGGTGATCACCAGAGGTATAAGTAGACCGATGAGAATCCTGGTAATCGGGGATATCCACGGCTGCTACGTCGAGTTGCAGGATCTGCTGAAAAAGGCTACACGATGGGGGAAAAGTTGCTGCGGCCTGCCCGAGTGTATGTGGCAGAAGCGTAAGAGGACTTGTGAACCGCGCCACCTGAAACGGGCCATGAGAAGGATTGTAGATGGAATATAAAGATTATTATCCGCTATTAGGGGTCAGCAGAAACGCCAGCCAGGACGAGATCAAGAAAGCCTATCGTAAGCTGGCCAGGAAACATCATCCCGATGTCAATCCTGGGGACAAAGGGCGGAAGAAAGGTTTAAAGATATCAATGAGGCCTACGAGGTCCTCTCGGACCCGGACAAGCGAAGTAAGTATGATCAATTCGGCGCCCAATGGCAGCAGTATGAGCGTGCCGGAGGTCGTCCTGAAGACTTTGACTGGGCACAATGGAGAGCTCAGCCTGGAGGTTCACACACTTATGCCCGCACCGTCAGCCCAGAGGATTTTGAGCAGATGTTTGGCGGGGGAGGATCCTCCGATTTTTTTGAGACATTGTTCAGCGGTACGGAGCGGCAGCCCAGGAGCGATTTTGAGCGGGGAAGGGAGTACTACCAATCCCGGCCCCAGCGTGGTCGAGACAGCGAGCAGAGTCTCAGGATCACATTAGAAGAGGCCTTTAACAGCACCACCCGTACCCTACAATGGGAGAACGACCGCAAGATCGAGGCTAAGATCCCGCGTGGTGTGCGCACGGGATCGCGTATTAGGCTCGACGGTCAGGTTGGATCCGGTATCGGGGATGGCCCTACCGGTGATCTGTATTTAAAGATTGAAGTCGCCCTCGATCCTGTTTTTCGACGAGATGGGGATGATCTAAGACGATTAATACCAGTTGACCTTTATACCTCCCTGCTTGGAGGCGAGGTAGAAGTCTCGACTATTGACCGGTCGGTGAAACTAACTATCCCTCCGGAGACGGCCAATGGAAGAGTTTTTCGGCTGCGTGGCCTCGGCATGCCCAATCTGCGCAATCCTGATCATCGGGGCGATCTATATGCAATAATAGATGTGCAACTCCCAGATAACTTAAGCGAAAAGGAAAAGGAACTGGTCGAAAAATTGCGAGGTCTGAGAAATGTATAGGACCGGTATTGAATGAATAGATCGCTCTATGAGAATGATCCTGATATAAGGGAGATAGGCTGATGACGTACAAACTCATCCTTCGTTCACGCCATGAAGAACCCATATACATCCGACCAGTGGCTGCCCAGCTGGCACAAATTTCTCTGGATTTATTGTGTATTTGTGAGGAGGAAGGTCTGATTCAGGCGCGTGTAATGCCCGGAGGTGGCGAAGGATTCAGTGTAGCCGACATTCGCCATCTAGCTCGTATTCGGCACTTACGGGAGGTGCTAGAACTGGAAATACCCGCCGTTGAAGTCGTGCTCAACTTGCGTCGCCAGGTGTTGGATCTATTAGCGCAAATCGATGACATGGAGCGAAATACAGTGCGGCGGGAGCAGGAATTGATGGATGAGATTCGACAAATGCAGCGTCATCTAGCCGAAGAAGCAAAATGGCGCTGGTAAGCTCCCGATAGTTGATTGTTGGTCCTAAGGAGAAGCCTTGATGCGTATTGACAAATTCACACAAAAAGGACAGGAAGCTATCCTTGAAGCTCAAAATCTAGCACAAAAATACAACCATCCAGCCATCGAACCGGAGCATCTACTTCAATCGCTCATCGAGCAGGAAGGTGGTGTTATCCCCTCTATCATGAAGCGAATGGGCGCCAACGAGACCCTTCTCGCTCAGGAGCTCACACAGGCCTTGACGGGTATTTCACGCACCACTGGACAGTCCGTCCAGGTCGAGATGAGCAAGGACCTCGTCAACATTCTTCAGGAAGCGGAAGACATCGCCGGGGATATGAAGGATGAGTACACATCTACAGAACATTTATTGATGGCGATGGCTCAGCCGAAGGCAGGCAGAATCCGCGACTTGCTTGTCCGGCATGGTGTGGATTACGGCAGCATCATGCAGGTTTTGGCTGGGATTCGTGGCTCTCAACGAGTTACAAGCCAGACACCGGAAGCACAGTACGAGGCGCTGGTCAAGTATGGTCGTGACCTGACTCAGGAAGCCCGCAGGGGTAAACTCGATCCCGTTGTTGGTCGCGATGAGGAGATCCGGCGCGTTATTCAGATTCTCAATCGGCGTACCAAAAACAACCCAGTACTCATCGGCGAAGCCGGAGTAGGTAAGACCGCCGTTGTAGAGGGTCTGGCCCAGCGCATCGTACGCGGCGATATCCCCTCCGGTCTGAAGGAAAAGAGCATTGTGGCTTTGGACCTGGGAGCCCTTGTGGCCGGTGCCAAGTACCGGGGAGAGTTTGAGGAACGGTTGAAAGCAGTGCTTCGAGAAATTCAAGATTCTGAAGGCCAAATCATCCTCTTCATCGACGAAATGCATACTCTAGTGGGTGCCGGTGCAGCTGAGGGGGCAATGGACGCCAGCAACATGCTTAAGCCAATGCTGGCACGCGGCGAGTTGCATGCCATCGGCGCCACGACATTGGACGAATATCGCCGGTATATCGAGAAAGACGCGGCTTTGGAACGGCGCTTCCAGCCTGTCTTCGTGGACCAGCCAAGCGTGGAGGATACGATCAGCATCCTGCGCGGGCTTAAGGAGCGGTATGAGGTCCACCATGGTGTCCGAATCACCGACGGGGCTGTAATTGCAGCCGCCACTCTGAGCGACCGTTACATCACCGATCGCTTCCTGCCGGACAAGGCGATTGACCTGGTGGATGAGGCAGCCAGCCGTTTGCGGATGGAGATCGACAGCAAACCAGTAGAGTTAGATGTAGTGGATCGGGAGGCTATGCAGCTAGAAATTGAACGAGAAGCGTTGAAGAAGGAAAAGGATAAAGCCAGTAAAGAACGACTTAAAAAGCTGGAAGAGGACTTGGCTAATCTGAAAGAGCGGAGCACCCAATTGACAGCCCGCTGGCAAGCAGAAAAAGATGCAATCCTTAAAGTACGTGACATCAAAGAGGAGATTGACCAGGTGCGTCTGCAAATCGAGCAAGCTGAACGTGATGTTGATTTGGAGAAGGCTGCCGAACTTCGATACACGCGCTTACGCCAATTAGAGCAAGACCTAATTTCAGCAGATACCAGCCTTAATGAGTTGCAAAGCGATGGCGCGATTCTCAAGGAGGAGGTGGATGCCGAGGACATCGCTCACATTGTCGGCAAATGGACAGGGATACCGGCAAGCAAACTGCTGGAAGGCGAAATTGAGAAGCTAATCAAGATGGAAGAAAGGTTGCACAAACGGGTCATTGGGCAAGATGAAGCTATCCAGGCGGTGGCTGCGGCTGTACGGCGCAGCCGTTCTGGATTGCAGGATCCCGATCGCCCGATTGGCTCGTTCATCTTCCTTGGTCCAACTGGAGTAGGGAAGACAGAGTTGGCGCGTGCTCTGGCCGAGTTCTTATTCGATGACGAACGCCACATAGTGCGAATTGATATGTCCGAGTACCAGGAGCGGCATACGGTTGCCCGACTGATTGGCGCTCCCCCAGGATATGTTGGCTACGAAGAGGGCGGCCAATTGACAGAAGCAGTCCGCCGTCGTCCTTACAGCGTTGTGCTGTTTGATGAGATCGAGAAGGCGCACCCGGAAGTATTCAACGTATTCCTTCAAGTGCTGGATGACGGACGTCTGACCGATGGTCAAGGACGCACTGTGGACTTCCGCAACACGGTTATTATTATGACCAGCAACATCGGAAGCCAGTACATCATGGATACAGACGATGAATCAGAAATCCACGATAGGGTGATGGAAGCGCTGCGCGGCCAATTCCGCCCCGAATTTTTAAACCGCGTGGACGAGATCGTTATCTTCCATCGACTGGACCGGGAAGATTTACGGCAGATCGCAGAGATTCAACTCGAGAATGTGCGTGAGCTACTGAGTAAGCGAACCATCAGTATTGCTGTGACACAGGCGGCCATCGACCTGATCATCCAGGACGGGTATGACCCGATCTACGGGGCGCGGCCGCTGAAGCGTATACTTCAACGAAGAGTGATTGATCCCCTTGCTTCACGAGTCATTCAGGGGAAGGTGCGCGATGGGGACCATGTGTTGGTGGATGCAGCCGGAGACGAGTTTAATTTTAATGTCACAGAACCATCTGAGATTGAAGAACCTTTGAAAGCCTAATCATTACATAGTTTCAACTCGCTAGTGCAACTAGGGATTGTAAATGGGATGTTAACGGCGTTTCTGTTCAATACCCAGAATGCACTTGCTAGATTGACTCTCCGCGTGTAGGATAATTGAAACTAATGCTCGCCGGGTTCCACGTAGTCGAAAATAGCAAGGCCACCCTTGGAACCCCAGCCTAACGATCCAAGGCCCCAGTTTACGGATTCGAACTCATAACCTGAAGGTCAGAGGTTCGAATCCTCTCCCCGCTACCTTGAGGCACCTGAAAGGGTGCCTTTTTCGTTTAGCCCCAGCCCCCCGTTTTAGGATTCGAACCTCCGACCCAGGGATCCCAGTCACGATGAGTAACATTACTCCATGGGCTTATGCGGCTGATTCATGCGGAATAACGACGTGGGATCGGTCTTGTTTAGGCAGCAGAGACCACATTTTAGGGGGTTTGTCGCCCATTTTCTTCGTTAAGGGGGGTGATTCAGGTTTCGAACCTATAACCCCGAGGTAATGAGCCCGTCCTATGATTTCGTGCAATTCCACTTTTTTCTTGCAATCTTAGATCGTCAGGCATGTTGGATCATTTCTCTCCTTTTTTCCCCCCATGATTTGAGGACTGCAATCGACATGTAATTATGAATTCGATATATTTACTCTATACATTGGATGGAATCAGAATGCCGTCAGGTTGTGCTTTAAAAATTTTGAATTGGGTCATCCAACAAATGGTTTTAGGGGTGATCGCATGGTATTCGGGTCAAGGATCTCTAGGCCCCAGGTTTGAATCCTGGCCCCGCTGCCTGGCGCTCATGAACCACAAACGAATAATGTTGAGCGGTTTTACAATGTTATGGATTTTGTATTCAGCTACTAAGTGCAACAGTAGATGAATAATTGACATCCTGACATCATTCTGGTATATAATCTATAAGCCTTTCAAAATAATAATGATTACTAAATAATAATATGGTGCAATCGTGAAATCCCCGGAAGCTATCATTAATTTATTCAGCCAGAAAGGCCTCAAGATCACTCCCCAACGCAGACTCATCTTTGAACTCTTAGCAGAAGATGAAAGTCATCCTACCGCAGAGGAGTTATATCAACATGTAATCTCGCGGATGCCTGATGTTTCTCAGACGACTGTTTACAATACACTGCGTGAATTGGTGGCACTCGGTGAGTTAGCCCCTGTGGAAAACTTGAGCGAAGGGGGGGCGCGTTTTGATACGAATACCAGCAACCATCACCATCTCTTTTGTATGCATTGTCACACCCTAGTCGATATTGAACGAGACTTTCCAGATGTACAACTTGCGCTAGCGGAAGCCAAAGGATATCAAATCGTAAAAAATCAAGTTACCTTCTATGGTGTTTGCCAGGAATGCCAGAAAATCTAATTCAACATGTTCAGTCCGATCCAAATCGGTTGAACCTAACATAAGGAGGCAACGTAATGAACGAAGAAAGCAAGTGCCCGGTAACGGGTAGAGTCAGCAATCCCATTTCCGGTGGCAGCACGTCGAACCGAGACTGGTGGCCGAATCAGTTGAACCTCAATATTCTTCATCAGCACTCTCACCTGAGCAATCCGATGGGCGAGGAGTTCAATTACGCTGAGGAATTTAAGAAACTCGACCTTCAAGCCCTGAAAGAGGACCTGTATGCGCTGATGACCGACTCGCAGGATTGGTGGCCGGCCGATTACGGTCACTACGGCGGACTCTTCATCCGCATGGCGTGGCACAGCGCAGGCACATACCGCATGGGCGATGGCCGCGGCGGCGCGGGGTCCGGCACCCAACGCTTTGCGCCACTCAACAGCTGGCCCGACAACGTGAACCTCGACAAGGCGCGCCGTCTGCTTTGGCCGATCAAGCAGAAATATGGCAAGAAGATCTCCTGGGCCGACCTGATGATCCTTACCGGCAACTGCGCGCTGGAATCGATGGGATTCAAGACCTTCGGCTTCGGCGGCGGGCGCGAGGACGTCTGGGAGCCCGAAGAGGACATCTACTGGGGCAGCGAGGACACCTGGCTCGGAGACAAGCGCTACAGCGGTGACCGCGAGCTCGAGAACCCGCTTGCCGCCGTGCAGATGGGTCTGATTTACGTGAACCCGGAAGGTCCGAACGGCAACCCGGATCCGGTCGCTTCGGGCCGCGACGTCCGCGAGACTTTCGAGCGCATGGCGATGAACGACGAAGATACCGTCGCGCTCGTCGCTGGTGGGCACACCTTCGGCAAATCCCATGGCGCGGGCGATGCGGCGCTGGTTGGTCCGGAACCTGAGGCGGCCGGCATCGAAGAGCAGGGCCTAGGCTGGAAGAGCAGTTTCGGCAGCGGCAAAGGCGGCGATACGATCGGCAGCGGCATCGAGGGCGCCTGGAAGCCGAACCCGACCCAGTGGGACATGGGCTATCTGAACATGCTGTTCAAATACGAGTGGGAGCTGGTCAAGAGCCCGGCCGGCGCGCATCAATGGCTGGCCAAAGACGTGGCCGAAGAGGATATGGTGGTTGATGCGCACGACCCGTCGAAGAAGCACCGACCGATGATGACCACGGCCGACCTCTCCCTTCGCTACGACCCGATCTACGAGCCGATCGCGCGGCGCTACCAGCAGAACCCCGAGGAATTCACGGATGCCTTTGCCCGGGCGTGGTTCAAGCTGACCCACCGCGACATGGGCCCCAGCTCGCGTTATCTCGGCCCAGAAGTCCCAGCAGAGGAACTGATCTGGCAAGACCCGGTTCCCGCAGTCGATCATGAGCTGATCGGCGCGCAGGACATCGCCGACCTCAAGGGCAAGATCCTTGCCTCGGGACTGTCTGTCTCCCAATTGGTCTCGACGGCATGGGCGTCGGCGTCCACGTTCCGCGGCTCCGATAAGCGCGGCGGGGCGAACGGGGCGCGTATCCGTCTTACGCCTCAGAAGGATTGGGAAGTCAACCAGCCGGCCCAACTGAAGACTGTGCTGCAATCCCTTGAGGAAATCCAAAAGGAGTTCAACGGCACGCAGTCAGGTGGAAAGATGGTTTCGCTCGCCGACGTGATTGTCCTGGGTGGATGCGCAGGTGTCGAGCAAGCTGCGAAGAATGCCGGTCACGATGTGACCGTTCCCTTCACGCCGGGACGCACGGATGCGTCGCAGAAGCAAACCGACGTGGAATCATTCGCCGTACTCGAACCGGTTGCAGACGGATTCCGTAACTACCTCAAAACCAAATACGCCGTATCAGCAGAGGAACTGCTGGTTGATCGGGCACAACTGCTGACGCTGACCGCTCCTGAGATGACGGTTCTCGTTGGCGGTATGCGCGTCTTGAATGCCAACTTCGGACAGTCCCAGCACGGCGTCTTCACCAAGCGGCCAGACACTCTCACCAATGACTTCTTCGTGAATCTGCTTGACATGAGCACGACGTGGAAGGCAACTTCGGAAGATGAAAACGTGTTCGAGGGTCGTGATCGCGCAACGGGCGAACTCAAGTGGACCGGCACCCGTGTCGACCTTATCTTCGGTTCGAATTCCCAACTCCGGGCCTTGGCGGAAGTCTACGGATGTGAAGACTCCCAGGAGAAGTTCCTGCACGACTTCGTTTCGGTGTGGAACGTGGTAATGAACCTTGACCGCTTCGATCTCGCCTGATCGTAGCATCACCGTCTGTGAGGGCATCTGAACTTTAATGTAATAACGAGATGGCTTTTTGACAACGCAGATTCAACTCGCAAGCGCATCAAGGACTTTTGACGATTATGTTTCGACTTGGTCCAATAAGGGTTTTGAAAGCACTTGCTACCGCTACCCACTATATATAGAATGGGTTAAACCTAGAGTTTCGAAGCTTGCCGGGCTCTAAGTGATCGAAAATCGAAAAACCACCCTTGGAAAACCAGCCTGACGGTCCAAGCCCCCTTTGTTAGGAAACGGTCTCATAACCTGAAGGTCCTCAGTTCGAATCTGAGCCCCGCTACCTTAAGGCACCTGAAAGGGTGCCTTTTTCCTTCCAAGCCCCCTTGTACAGGGTTCGAACCTACGACCCCGCGATCCCAGCCTCCCTGAGCCGTAATGATCCAGGTGCCTTGACGGCAGATTCATGCGGAAAAGCACGGTGAAATCGGTCATTTAGTACAGCAAACTCCTGCTTTTTTGGGGGGGTACCGTTTGTTTTCGTTGATTAGGGTGGTGTTTCAGGATTCGAACCTGTAACTCCGAGGTTATGAGCCTGACCCTGATCTCGAGGAATTTCACTCTGTTCGTAGCAATCTTAGCTCGTCAGGCTTGTTGATTAATCAGCATTAAAATTTTTTCGTTATAGCGGTGGGAACTGCTCTCTTCGTTACCCGTATTGATGTATTATGGCTGGAAAGATGTTATACTAAACGGCAAGAAAGTATAACGCCGGAAGGAGAGATTTCGATGACTTTAAGAATATCCCAAAAAGGTTGGGTGGTGATACCAGCCGACCTGAGAAGGAAATACGACCTCAAGCCCGGGGATGAAGTCCATGTCGTCGACTACGGCGGCGTGCTGTCCTTGATCCCCACTTCTGAGGATCCCCTGGAGGTCGCCGCGGGGATGCTCAAAGGCGAGACCTCGCTCACGCAGGCTCTCCTGGAGGAGCGCAAGAAGGACCGAACTCGTGAGCGATAGCACGACCGTCTTTATACTCGATAGCTATGCGCTGCTGGCTTATTTGGGAGGCGAGGTTGGGGAGGGGCGCGTCAAGGAGATCCTGAACGATGCATCCCCTGGGGAGAGCCATGTCTTGCTGTCGCTGATTAACCTGGGCGAGGTGGCGTACATCACAGAGCGCGAGCGTGGACTTGCGAAAGCACAGGAAGTCCTGGCGATCATCGAACAGTTGCCCATCGAGATCCTCCCGGTTGATCGTAAAACAGTGCTTGCAGCCGTACACATCAAGGCACAGTATCCGGTCGCATACGCGGACGCCTTTGCCATCGCCGCTGCCCGATCGCATGAGGGACTGGTACTCACCGGTGATCCCGAATTCTACGCGGTGAAAGACATAGTCTCGATCGAGTGGATTGGTGAGCGATCGGACTCAGGATAATCGTGATGCAAAGGAGTTGGGGGGACTTATGGAAGTCTACGTAAGCACGGACGTGGAAGCCGATGGGCCGATCCCTGGTCCTCACTCGATGCTGAGCTTCGGCTCTGCGGCATACCTGGTAGACAAGACCTTGCTGCGAACCTTCCATGCCAATCTTGATACGCTTCCGGGTGCTACCGGTCATCCCGATACCATGGCATGGTGGAACGAGCATCGAGAAGCTTATGAAGCGACTCGGGACAACACCCGACCACCTGCGAGGGTAATGCCTAAGTACGTTGAATGGCTGAAGGAACTTCCGGGCAAGCCGGTCTTCGTGGGATATCCCGCAGCATATGACTTCATGTTCGTGTACTGGTATCTAATCCGTTTCGCTGGGGAGAGCCCTTTCTCGTTTTCTGCGTTGGATATGAAGACCCTGGCAATGGCAATCCTTGGGAGAGAGTATCGGAAGATCGGTAAGCGAAACATGCCCAGGGAGTGGTTTGATCCCGCTCCTCATACGCATATTGCCCTCGATGATGCGATCGAACAGGGGGCGCTCTTCTGTAACATGCTTCGGGTCGCTGAGGAGATGCGAAGAAATCAATAAACGCAAACGATAGGAACGGTGCCAATCGTCCTCGCTATACTATCGATTGTGTTGTGGAAGACAAGAATTGGCTGAACCGCAAGTTGAATAACCGACCTACATTTGATGATAGCGATTCTGCAAGCACCCAACCATAGAATTCGAACTGATAATCTCTAGGTCCCTGGTTCGCATCCAAGCCTCGCTACTTGAGAACAAAGCGCCCGCGTGGGCGCTTTGAATTTAGTATATCCAGGCATCTCGGGATTACACTTTATATCAAAAACTGGAAATCCCGAGGATCAATAGACTATCCGCTGATATTGCTTCGGTATCCCGGCAGACTTAGTCCAGCAATTCCATGGGGATATTGCCCCCGTTCTCCGCAATTTTCTCTAGCACGGTCTTGTGAAGCCATGTATTCATTTGCGCGGAATCACCCATCTTTTCAGCGGGGCATCCGAGTTCAATCGCAAGTTCCTTTCTGGCCTCATAACTGTTGTCCAGATCGAGGAGGAACAGTAGGTCGGCAATCGAAACCATCCAGTTGAGCTTCATAGGTTTCTCAGCGGCCATCTTCTCAAGTTTCGCCACCACATCGACGAGTGGAATCTCCTTCGAAGCTCGTACGTCGCGAATCCGCTGGAGTCGTTCAGCCCGCTCTGCAGCATAATCGGCGTGCGACTTTTGAACAGCAGGTTTTTTCTTAGGAGCAGCTTCCTCTTTCGATTTATCAAAACCTAGCTTGCTTAGTATTTTGCTAAATAGACTACTCATTGCATATCCTTTCCTCGAGACGTGAATTGGAGTGAGGTGTTCACGGGCAGCTTGCTGCTCGTTGCTGAACTTCATGTGGAATAAAGCAGCATGTCAACCTGAGAGGGTAAGACCTACTATTGTCTGTACACTTTCGGCAAATTGCGGTATGAATTAACACCAATTTATCCAAGGATAACATAGTCCGTACGATTAACCAACTTTTAGCCTCACCTGATGACAACGACACCAGTAACAAACTCAGCTGCCTTAACGAGATGTTATTCGCCAACGAGCGATGTTCAGTACCATTTGATCTTCGTGCGAATGTTTAGCTCAAATGATATTTTGCCCACCAACAGGAATAACTCCTATGTTCGCTAGATTAACAGCCCAATAACACAGTACCCAGATACGCACGCATATGCTTTCTCCGGGTTAAATGGACCCAGTGCTTTGAGGGTGAATTAAGCATGAAACTCGGTTTTATTCCTAAAGTTACTGAAGGGACATAGCAAGTTTGAGCTTTTGAACTTAAATAGCATCTTAGAACCTACGAGTTTATACTAAGGGCATCGTGGAAAAAACTAGCGACAAGAAGGAGGATGTATAATGGCCAAATTCGAGATTTATAAAGACAAGAAGGGTGAATTTCGCTGGAGACTACGCGCGGATAACAATCAGGTAATCGCCGCGGGAGAGGGATATTCATCGAAGGCTGGATGTAAGAATGGTATCGAATCTGTGAAGAAGAATGCTCCGAAGGCAAAGATAGACGACCAAACTTAATAAAATTCGAGAGGAAGCCCGACCACTCGTTCCAGCATAGCAATGAACACTTGAAGCGGTCGAGCATATTGGGTTCCTGATACAACATTGCATCGACAAATAGAGCTAAGTGAGCTTGGAATTAATACTGGGGCCAATGCAAGAATTGAGAACCTATCTATTTAATATCAACACGGAGGAGAGAAAATGAAACTAAATGCACCAAAACAGATCACGTGGTGGGTTGCCGTTGTTATCGGAGCGCTTGGAGTTCTCGGGCAGCTCGTGGCAATTCCTGTGGTCTCAGGATTATCGTTCTGGTTCGTAACTGTAGGATTGGTTATTCTAATCTTGGCTACCCTGCTCAAGGATCTATAGAAGTTCTGATATAAGAGCCACATCCCTTAATAGGGCCCCGTTGGAGGATGTGGCTTCTCTGAGAACAATACCGGATCCCCGTTACTACTTTGAAGGATCAAGGAAACTACCAAGTAGTGAAAGGAAATAGAATGAGCGGTTCAATACTTACCGAACTGATAGGAGGTTTAACAGGGGACTCGCTGAGCGGTCTGAGCCAGCAATTGGGGGTCGATGAAGGTGCGACCTCTCAGGCGGTCAGCTTAGCCGTACCGCTTCTCCTCAGTGTCTTAGCAAATAACACATCCAATGAAAAGGGTGCTCAAAGTTTGGTTAACGCGTTGAGCCGTGATCACGACGGATCGATTCTTGAGGATGTGGCAGGCCACGTGCAATCCGGATCGCTGGATGACGGTTTGGGGATATTGGGGCATGTTCTTGGGACGAATCAATCAAAAGTCGAGGAATCCTTAAGCGAGCGGACTGGTCTTGACGCGGCATCCATCGCAAAGCTGCTGGCGATTCTCGCCCCGGTTGTTCTGGGGATGCTCGGAAAGCAGCAACGACAAAAGAATCTAGATCCCACTGGACTTTCGGCTCTCCTTGGAACCGAATCGAAACAAGCGTCTCAGTCCACGCCAGACCTTCTGGGCTTGCTCGGAGGATTGCTTTCCGCAGGTGGTAGCGATCTCTTTGATTAATCCCTATCAACCGCAGGAACAGGCGAACTTGTAGAGGCGAAAGGTGCCTCATAGATTCAACTCGACAGCGCAACGAAGAAGAATGAAGGTGAGGTTTGTGGCGTTCCTGTTCAAAACCCCGAATACACTCACTTGATTAAACGTACCAATAATGATACCCATTGGCCAATGGGTGATCATCTTCGTCTTAAGGTTGTTTTCTATAAAACTGAAATGGGAAATGAGCTTGTAAGAGAGTGGCTATTATCTTTATCGGGTGAGGACAGAAAAACGATCGGTGAAGATGTCAAAACTGTTCAATTCGGATGGCCTTTGGGCATGCCAGTGGTCCGGAAACTTGATAAGGATCTTTGGGAAGTACGATCCAGATTACATAATCGTATTGCTCGCGGCCTCTTTATTGTCGATGAAAATGTGATGGTACTTATACATGGGTTTGTAAAAAAGTCACAGAAGACGCCCCAAAAAGATTTAGAACTAGCAAAGAGTAGAGTAGCCCAATTGCGAGGATAAAATGATGGACAAAACATATCTTGGTGGTGATTTTGATGATTTCCTGGCCGAAGAAGGGATTTTGGCAGAGGCGGAAGCAGTTGCCATTAAACGGGTTATTGCATATCAAGTAGTGCAATTAATGGAAGAGCAAGACTTGACGAAAACTGAAATGGCATCTCGAATGAAGACCAGTCGGGCTGCATTGGACAGATTGCTTGATCCGGCAAATAAATCAGTAACCCTTCAAACATTGGAGAGTGCTGCTCACGCACTAGAAAAGCGTTTGCGTGTTGAATTCGTCTAACGCAGATTCAACTCGCAAGTGCAAATCAGAAGAATGAAAGTGAGGTTAGTGGAGTTCCCGTTCTAAACCCTAAATGCACTAGCTAGATTGACTCTCCGCGTGTAGGATAATTCAAACCAATGCTCGCTGGGTTCCAAGTAGTCGAAAATCGCAAGGCTACCCTTGGAAACCCAGCCTGACGGTCCAAGGCCCCTGTTTTATGACTCGATTTCATAACCTGAAGGTCCTCGGTTCCCTTCGCTGAGTTCGCCCTGAGTAAATCGAAGAGCTCAGGATAAACTCATCAAGGGCGCTCAACCAAAGACCAACCGAAATTATTGGGTGATACAAAGGCTCGTACCGATCCCCTATTTTCGAACTCGTAAACCCTGTTTGTCACGCATTCATTTCAAATTCCCCATCGAGGGCATGGACGTATTCTTCCCAGACCCGCTGGTATTGGGTCAGGTCAGAGAGCGGTTTACGCAGCATTTTGTGGCAAATTTCCATTTGTTGGGCGCTGCTGCTGGGCTTGTTGTGCAGTTCCAGGGCGAACTTTGAAAAATCCCGCACCATGAAATCAAAGATCTGATTGACGATATCCGGATCGATCCCATAGATTTCAGCGTTTTCCAGAATCAGCTGTCCATAGACCACAAG
>JBARSI010000014.1:0-19013 GCA_049644665.1 Anaerolineales bacterium | reverse complement strand
ATCGCGGATCGTGTAGCGAGAAGCGGCCAATGTTCCCACCCTTTCCTGGGTTAAACAGACGAGAGTTGCTGGCAATGTTACCGGTCACGTGACCGGTAACATTATCATAGCACAAACACAGCTAGTGTGTCAAATGAGAGGACATTTTTCCATTGAATTTACATCCAGGGAGAGGCTTGGTGTAACAAGCAAGATGGATCGAGTCGATTCACGCCCACTTGAAAAGTCATTGAATAAATTTAATAATCTCATAAAATCAAAGGTGCCGAATTGGTTGATCGACCATCGTGGATCCATCGCGGTATCCACATCAATGTAGTACCCGTATAAGCCACTTAGTTAACAAATTCAATAAAGCTCCCCAGTTTCTTGGATTAGATCCAATGATCTTCTAGTTATGAGCTTAACGGTCGCCATTATAATTTGCTTAGTGACCACAGCTCTGATAAGCTGCATTACCCGGAACCAAATTCTGGGCGAAAACAAGATCCAGAAAGGGGTCTAAAGCTCAACTGTAGTCCACACGGTTACCCACCTTGAGCTGACCACATGATTCGCGAAATCAAGGATCCGTGAGGACCGCGGTAGGGGTTTTTGACTGCTGGGTTCACGTCCCGTGTCCCTCGCCGGGATGAAAAGGTCGATAGTTCCCCGGAAAAGCACCAGGACAGGCGAGTCCATTCGTGCCCACTTATTCGACCACCGCAAGATGAGGCGGTGGTTTTGTGTTTGGTGCCCAGCCATTTCCCAGAGGAACAAAAGATTTCAACGTCAGAGCAGATATGCCACCATTAAACTTTGCCAAAAGTGTACAATAAGGTCAGGCATATACATGGAGTTAGCAAAATGGCGAAAAAGAAAGGTCGTATCGGAATATTGACCGGCGGCGGAGATGTCCCCGGTCTGAACCCAGCTATTCGAGCGGTCACCATACGCGCGTTGCGAGAAGGCTACGAGGTGGTGGGCTTGCGGCGAGGTTGGGCGGGAATCGTTGATGTCGTTCGGGACAAAAAGGCAGATAACAGCGGCAACGTAATGACGCTTACGGAAGAGGTCGCAAATAAGGCGGGCAGAACCGGGGGCACGTTCCTGCACACATCCCGCGCACGTCCCAGCCATGTGCCGCTTGAGCAGGTGCCAGACCATTTAAAAGACACCTACGACCAGGAGATGAACGATCTCACCCCCGAGGTGCTTAAAAACCTGGAATTCCTGAATGTTGAATACTTGATTCCCATCGGGGGCGATGACACCTTAAGCTATGCGGTCCGATTGTTCCAAGAAGGGGTGAAGGTCGTTGCCATTCCAAAGACAATGGATAACGATGTGCCCGGCACGGACTACTGCATAGGATTCAGCACATGTGTCACCCGCACGATCCAGATTACCAACAGCTTGCGCACGATCGCGGGTTCACATGAAAGGTTCATGGTGCTTGAGGTCTTTGGGCGCTACGCCGGCTTCACCGCTATGCTGCCGACGATGGCAGGGGCAGCAGACCGCTGCGTTATCCCCGAGCATGAGTTTGACATTGATCGGTTGGCAGAGCTTCTTTCATACGACCGCAACCGTAACCCGAGCAAGTATTCCATCGTACTGGTCTCGGAAGGCGCGAAGTTCAAAGGCAGCGAGATGATCTTCAAGGATCTGACGCTGGACGCTTATGGGCATAAGAAGCTGGGCGGCATAGGTGAACTGGTGTCAGTTAAGCTGAAAGAGATCTCCCCAAAATACAATGACGGATTTCAAGTCAGTGTGGTTACCCAGAAGTTGGGCTACCTGGTGCGAGGCGGGGATCCGGATGCGATCGACTCCATCGTCCCGATGGCGTACGGAAACCTGGCTCTGGATCTCATACTACAAGGGGTTCAAGGTCGTTTGGTCGTGCTCAGAAACGGGCGTTATGATAACGTCCCCATCGATGTTGTGACGAGCAAGAATAAACTAGTGAATGTCGATAAGTTTTACAACGTCGACAGACTGCGCCCGACCTACCGCAGCTTCGAGATGAATCCCCTCTTCATCATGACGGAGGGTTAGCGAGTCCGATTTTCAATAACGCACACACTCGCCCGGGGCAAATATTAAGCTTGTTTCTCATATTTGTTTTGCAATCGGGTTAAAGGATCATATGAAGAGAGGCTTTGCTTCAACGATGACATCTTCAAGAAGGACGAAAACGCCCCCCAGTTGCTGGGGGGCGCTTTGTTGACTTCGTGTCGAGGTTAAAAAGACCAAATTTACCTCAGCGTAAAACTCCCCGACGAAGGGTCAAAGGTGATTTCGACGCGATAGGTCGCGTCGTCATAACCAGCAGATTCCCAGATGCCGATATCCCGATCGTCTTCCCCAAGATCATCGACAACGGTGTAATTCCCGGGGATGTGCACGCTGCCTGAGCCGGAATCTCGAATGACAATCCGCACTCCGAGGTTATTTGGAACATCGATTGTGAGGCTGCCGGACCCGCCATCAATCTGCGCCTCGATATTTGCCCTATCTCCAATTAATAAATTGAAAGAGCCTGAGCCAATATTGATCGCGAAGGCTATTTCGGCGCCGTCTGCGATTTCGATATCGAAGCTTCCGGAGCCGCCGTCGATGACCGCTGAGTATTCCGAAGGACTCGCCGGAAGCGCAAGGGTTGAACTGCCCGATCCTCCATCGATCTCGAAGCTGGCCAGCTCGAGATCCATGAGGTGTAGCGCCGCCGAGCCCGAGCCGACATCCACGTAGAGATCCAGGGGCACCTCGGGGCTGAGCCCAATCTTCCAACGAGCGTCGCGCACGTCCAGGTCATTCCAATCGAAATCGAAAAAGCCGAAGTCGTCCGCAGGTTCCAGGCGGACAATCTTCTCTTGACTTCCCCTGGCGGAGAAATCGACATCCGTTACGGTATCCAATTCCGCATCGATTAACATATCAGATCTTGATAACGAATCGATGGTCGTGGAATATCTCTCAAGGTCGAGAGTGACGTCTGCTGATGTCGCACTATCGAGCGGTTCGCTGAAGTGCAGCGTCTTGAGTTCTCCTCCCGGTTCAAAGCCGAGGGTGGGCGCCAGGAAGAGCAAGCCGATGATCAAAGCGATAGAGCCAAGGCCGATGATACTGCCGATGATGGGTGAGCGCCGCCCGATGATGATGTCCAGCCCGATGATGATGAGCGCCAATGGCCAAAGACGAAGAAGGAGGCGCAGGCTGGGGACCGGAAGGAGATTCAGACTCCCAAGCAGCCAAATGACGCCTACCCCGATAAGTAGAATAGGCCAAAATAACGAGTGATAGCCAGATCTGTTTTTCTCTTCCATGGTTCCCTCTCTTTGATAAACTTACCGACTCAAACCAATTCAGACCGACCGCAAGGATCGATAATAATTAGGGAGTGTCTTATAAATAAGCGTGTTTTGCGAATCACTCTTATCTATTCATCGCTCTGTAGATCGCCTTCTTCTTCGGCAAGAAGCGATGGTTCATCACCCAAGGGCTCTTTTCGAGCGAAGCTACGTGCCAGGATCCAGAGCCCCGCCAGAATCACCAGGGCAGGAAAGACGTATTGGAAGGCCTCGACAAGCAGGAAAGACATTCCGAATGCGGCCATGATACCCCCGGGGATGAGCGCCCACCATTGCTTCCGATTGCGGATGTAGACGATGAAGAAAGGAAGGGCGATGACAAACATGACATAGGCTGGAATCAGAAAATCGCTGAGAACCCCGTATTCATCCAACGGTATCATGATTCCGATGCCCAATAAGACATAAGCGGGAATGAGCGCCCACCACAGCGTTCGGTCTCGCAGGTAAACCACCAGGAATGGCAAGGCGATGGCCGTCAGAATAAAGGTGGCCTCGAAAGCATCGGGGAGAAGGACCGTCTCGCTCAACAAGACCATGGCGGCGACGGCGAGCATGACATATGCGGGTATCAGAGCCCACCACTGCGAGCGGTCCCGCAGGAACACCACAATAAAAGGCAAGGCGATGGCGAACAGGACGTAGGCGGCGAGGAAATCACCGCGCAGAAGGTTCAATTCGACCAGCGCCAGCAATCCTGCAGTGGTCCACAGTACGTACGCGGGGATAAGCGGCCACCACTCCGACCGGTCTAAAAGAAAGATGCCAAATATTCCCAAACCGGTGGCGGCAAGGATGGCAACCCACGTCCACGGAGCGATATTGGCGAATGATTCCACCAATCCCGCTACGCCAAAGATGATTAGCAGGCTGCCCCAGACGAGAGCCTGGTTTCTCGATTTCTGTTTCATAGTTTTATCCTCTCCTATTCCTCGCAAAGGTGTGCAACTGACGTATTGTAGCGATCGACTTAACTACTATACGTGTTTTGAATATAGAAAGTCGCATGCGCTCTACGCTGCGCTTTATGCGGCAGGCATAAAATAGAACCCCATTTAGAACGAAAGGGTTTGCCCGCGGAGCGAACTCCGGCTCAGCTTGATCGATGGTTGACCTACGCGCCCGTGATTTTGATGATCTTATCCAAATGTTCCCGGGCGCAGGTTTCGCCGGCGGCGATGATTTCCGCGGCGTGGGTGAAGCCGGAGAAAACACCAGCTTTGGCTGGAATAGGCGGGCAAAGAAGGAGATCGGGGGGCACTTCCCGTAGGTTTGCCTCAGTCATGGCTCGAGATACGATGAGGATGACCCGCATGATGTCTTTGGCAATACCATGTTTAATAGCCCTATCCGTTTGTTCGTCCTCTTGGTCCGTGTCTACCGTGGCGGTCACGTAAACTGCGATAACCACGTCAGCGCCGAGCTGCCGCGGCAGTTCAGTGGGGAGGTTGTCCAGGACACCCCCGTCCACAAGTTGGCGACCCTGGATCTCGACAGGCGGGAATACGCCCGGGAAGGCGCTTGTCGCCATTACTGCATCGAGGAGGTTGCCCTCTCGCAGCGTGTGCACCTTGCCGCTTTTCAGATCCACGGCCTGCATTGCCAGAGGGAGCACTAACTCGTCGAAAGTGAGATCTTCGTCAATAAATTTAGCGAGGTATTTCCGGACATGTTCACCGGCCAGCAGTCCCCGGCGCGGCGGTCTGAAGTCGACAAGTGCCGCAAGCTCTCTAAGATTGGTCATCTTGAGGGCCGCGACCTCGAGTTCAGAGGCGCTCATTCCCGCGGCATAGGAAGCGGCGATCAATCCGCCCATACTGGTGCCGGCGAGGGCGTGTATCGGCACCCCCTGCTCCTCGAAGACCTTAAGAACGCCGATGTGAGCCAAGCCGCGCGCACCGCCTCCGCTTAGTGCCAAACCAACCCGTGGCGCCTTAAACCATCTGAACATCACATCTAGGTTAACATGTCATTGGCCCTTCGTAAAGCAGGACCGGGTTTATTCACGAAGCTCGAACCGTGATTTTTGGATAGTACAATAGGGGATGGAAGCCTTTTAATTGCATCTTGGGCTGCTGGGGAGGAATGGCATGCGTGTCGCAGTCTTTACGAATACCTACCTACCGACGATTAGTGGAGTGGTCACATCCATCAGACAGTTCCGGAAAGGACTCGTTAATGCCGGGCATGACGTGCATGTCTTTGCCCCCGAGTACGAAGGTTACGAAGACCAGGAACCCTACATTTTTCGATTTCCTTCGCTCGACTTGTCCGACCAGCTAAATGTCTCTATCGTTGTCCCGATTAAGAACCTTATGGAGCCGGCGGTGCGAGGGGTCAAACCAACGCTGATCCACTCCCAGCATCCTGTATGGATGGGCGATCTCGCTGTCTCGTTTGCCCGGGCGATGAACATCCCGCTGGTATTTACCTTTCACACGCAATATGAGAAATACGCGCAGCATTATTCCTGGATCGCTCCGAAACTGGCGGGGCGTATCACGGAGGAAGTCGTCCGGCGATACCTGCAGCATTGTGCGCATGTCGTCGTTCCTACGGAGAGCATCCGCGAGATGCTCACCAAAGATTACGGGATTAGACAGGGAGTTACGGTAGTCCCCACGCCCGTAGATCTTCATGAATTCGACGCGCTTCACCCCGAAAAGGTTCGCGCGAAATTCGGCCTGGAGGGGCAAGAGGTGCTTCTATTCGCCGGTCGCCTGGCTCCTGAAAAAGGGCTTGAGATGCTGATCCAAGCCTTCGGCATAATCCATAAAGCCAGGCCGGGTGTGCGCCTGCTGCTATTAGGGAAGGGTCCTCATGCAGAGGCGCTAAAGACCAGACTAAGAAGAAATAATCTCGAAGATTTCGTCATTTTTGCGGGCGCGGTTCCTCATGAGCAGGTCCCCGATTATTATGCCGCCGCCGACTTGTTCGTCTTCCCTTCAACGACGGAAACTCAGGGGTTGGTTATCATCGAAGCCATGGCCGCCGGGCTTCCTGTCGTGGCAGTGCGGGCCCCGGGGGCGGTCGATATTCTGACCGATGGAGGCGGTATTCTGACAGATGACAAGCCGGAGGCGCTTGCGCAGCAGGTTGTGAACATTATGGCGGATCCTGCAAAGAAGCGGCAATTAAGTGAGCAGGCGCGCCGGGCAGTTGAGCGTTATTCAATCCCAGAGGCAACTGCGCGCATGCTCAATGCCTACGAGGCTGCACTTAACCATTGGAAAAGAAGAGTGTAAGAACTGGAGAGGGGGAGCTATTTGCTTCTTCGGGGCGAACATTCGCAAGTTGTGCTTGTGACAAAAAAAGGCGGGGTGCCATCAAGGCATCCCGCCTTTCATTATCATTAATGTAATTTATTCTATTTACTTCACCAGATCGATCGCAGGCGGAAGGAAGAAGAGCTTGCTCTCGTCGTAGATGATATTCAGATCTGCGTTGCCGGTGATGATCACCGAATCTCCAATTATCTGGGCATTGATCCCGATCGATGTCCCTCCGCCCTCCAGGGTAACCAGAGAAGAAGGAGCGTAGATCGTGCCGGTGTAGATGGTGTTTGATCCACCGGTGATTGTAATCGGGTTGGTGTTGTTGGGGTCAACATACAGAAGCATGCCTGCCCAGTCATTAAACGAAGGGTCTACAAGAGTATTGGGAGGCTGCACGGCGCTGAGGGTAACGAGTGTATTGCCCCCGAGGTTAAAGTCACCGACTTCTACATAAATGAAAATATCAGTGCCCGTGATCGAGCCGCCGTTACTCGTGAAACCTTTATTGCCGTAAACGCAGTACATGCCGGGATTCATGATGACATCCGCTCCGGCTAATACCGTGAGTTCCTTATATAGACCGGGATCGATCGTATGGGTGCCGGCGCTGTTGATTTTCATAGCCCCGTAATCCCAGAGGCCGCTGCAGTCGGGGGTGCCCATCATGGGCCGGATGCGATCGCTCGGAACGTATTCTGTCGGTGCCGGGCTCACCGCGCCGCTCCCGCCCATGTCGAAAGTTCCCACGACCTCGATGCCATCCGGCGGATTTACAGTAATCGCACCGCCTCCTCCCTGAACACCGGATTGGCAGCTCGCGCTGGCGGCGTCGGAATTAGAAAAGACGCCGCCGCCGGTGACGTTGGTGTCCCCTGTTCCTGAGAACCAAACACCCTTGCAGTCATGCTCGGTGGTGGCGAAGATCGCGTGGCCCGGGGTGAAGTTCTGTGCAGGCCAGACGCGCGACACAGCTTCGGCGGCATCGCTCAATCCTCCTGAGAAAATGAGGTGGGCAAAGTTGGTATGTACCTTATGCTCGATATGCACACGGATATATTCGGGATTCCCGGCGTATTGGCCTTCACGCGGCGGGTTGGTCACTTCGATGGTCAGATCAGTCCCCACACCCAGAATGCAATCTAACCCTGCAGGGTTGCAGGCTTGTGCTGTGGTAGCGAAGTCGTTGCCTGTTGTGCTGGTCAGTGCTACTGTGCCAAGCGGCTGGCCTTTGATCTTAGCGAGGGCGGCTGCCATGGCGGCTGCGTCCGCGGCATTTTGCGCCCGTCGGTGTTCATGATAGAGATTTCCGCCATCGATCGCTAAAGCAGAAAAACCCAGCATGCCGATCATCATGATCGCCATGATAATGTAAGACTGACCTTTTTCAGAACGCCTTCTCTTCATTTCACACCATCTTCTCATGCGCTCAAACGCCACAGGTTATTCAGCAAGGTGGCTGAAGGATCGTATCGATCGCTTCCGCCTCCAGGTGCAGGGTGTTGCCAGCTATGAAAGGGGCAACAATGTTGAACTCGTACTCCACCGTCACGCTGACGGTATTGCCGGCGCAGGCGCTGCCCGTCACAACAACGTCAATTTGATCATCGACGAAGGATGAAAGGTCAATCGGGTTTGTGGAGGTATCACGCACTCGGGATCGAATACCTGTGACGTCGGCAGGGGCAATGGATGCGTAAGCCGCTCCCTCTTGAGCCGCATCGCGGATGCTGATATAGCTGAAATAGGCACGACCGAAGTCCATGCCGCTGGCGAGCAGGACCAGTATGAAGGTCACGCCCACGGCAAACTCGGTGAGACTCTGGCCTCGTTCTTTCTTGTGCTGGTTATCCCTCTTCATGATGGACGCTCCTCTTCCTGGAAAAATAAGTGCTGTTCCCTTGGTGTTACTTAACATAGATATCCCGCAGGACGGTTCGTTTAGTTTCCGATGTGATCGGGATCGCTGGGATGTTGATTAATGGGACGATCGGGTCGAAAGTAAGATTGACCTGAACAATGATCCGGTCACCGAGTTCAAACCGGGTAGGTGGACAAGATGCTTCGAAAAAGCCGGTCGACGGGTTGTCATACTGGATCGTGATGTCACTATCCTCGATGGGAGCAAGACCGGAAATGCGTTTGGCTGTGGCGCGAATCCCATCACAGTCCTCATAGTGTTCGAATCCAGACGGGCTGGTTCCCACCGATGCGCCATAACGCGCTGCTTCTCGGCTGGCAGTGGCTGCGCCGGTGTAAATGATCATCAAGCGGCCAAGCTCAACGATGCCCATAATGAGCGTTAAAAATATGGGCATAACGAGAGCAAATTCGACCAGCCCTTGCCCTCTTCGATGTCTCTTCGTCATCGTTGACCTCTCACGTTTCCAGCTTCTCATCTCGTTTATTCCATTTACCAACCTCTTCACCAACCGCGTTGCTCACGGCTCTCTACCCTGGACCCTCCGCCCCGGAAAAACAAAAAAACCGTGAGCAATAGGTCGCTACACGGTTGGAGATTAGACTCGTACCTTCTCGTTTCGGTAGCAGGCTGTCGTGGCTGAGGTATTCAGCTTTAGACCCTTATGCTTTGCGTCGCCACCTTTCGGTGGGTTTGCCATTTCGTTGAGTGGGGCTATTCGATTGTTTAGGTGCTATTGACGCATTTTCTGCGTCAACCTTACAGAATCCTAACAGATACTCAAGCTTCTTTGTATCCCCCTCGTGTCCTAGTGGATCGGAACATTCGTCATCTGTACGTATTTATATATATTAACAATGAAATCAGTATACGATATCTTTCCTGGCCACGTATCCCCAAAAGGTTGGATTTTTCATCATCCGTGCAGGGGAACCCTATTGATGAAGGCGATTTTCCAAGCATGAGAAGAGGGAATGTTTCTTGTGTGGGTATGCACAGAGGAATGTCCGACCAAGATATCTGAAGATCCCGATAGGCACTTAAACGCCATTCAGGTCTTCAGCGTCGACGTCAAAAACACAATTATGTGGCGGAAGCGGCTCAGTTGTCATCCATTCTGGAAGGCGGTCATCCGCTGCGGAGAAACCCGCCGCACGGTTAAAGGCCCGCTCAAGCCGCAGGGTTTCCTCCCCTAGCCGCTGAAGGATGTCATCTGGAACATCCCATCCATAACGGCCAATAAGCAGATCGCGAATGGCACCCGGCGCATCCGCAAAACCGAAACTGCTGAAGGTACACGCGCCCAGCGTGTCGTAGCCAGCCATGATCATCTGCGCTTTGCGAGAGACATCCACCTGGCCGCGCGGATCCAGGTGGTTCACTTTAGCGCGGATGGTTAAGCCGGCTGTGTGGTCGGCGCCTTTAGGGGAGGTCGCGTAGGTTACACCGGTGCCCTTCAGCGCGCGCGGGTCGTAGGCTGAAATCGCTTGCCCTTTCACTACCGGGACGCGTTGTACACCCAGAGCCGATCCGGTAAATGCAGCGCCATTCCCCAGGGTTCGTCCGAGAGGTGTATCCCTGCGGATCTCTTCAACAAGAGCCAAAGCGCGCTGCCCGTCGCCGAATTCCATCAACCCGGCTTCGGCTGCAACGCCAAGTGCTGCGCCAATTTCGATCGTGTCCAGCCCCAGATCGTTCAGTTCCCAATTGAGACGAGCGATCACATCCAGCTCGTCGATCCCAAGATTGCTCCCCAATAGAGCGATCGTCTCGTATTCGATTGGTGAAACAACCTTCTTCCCCGACGCGTCCGCGAAACAGTTTGAGCAGCGGATGGTGCAGCCAGGCATGCAAGCATGCGTAGTCTTGCTCTCTCCGCCGCGCTCGAGCAGAATATCGCGCAGTGTATCTCCGCCGATTGCCTGTGCGCCATCAAAGGTGCCGCTTGAGAAGTTATGCGTTGGCAGTGCACCAAAGCCGTCGCACATCATCGTCATCGCCGCGGTGCCGTAATCTGCGTAGGCGGTTGTCTGCGGATGTTCACGCAACTTATCGACGAAGTACTTCTGTGCCCGCTTGAAGAGCGCCTCATCGACAAGCTGGGGGGAGTCTCCGGAGGATGCATCAATAACAACTGCCAGCAGCAGTTTGCTGCCCATCAGGGCGCCTAGACCGCCGCGGGCGTTTATTCGTGAGGGCTCATTGTCCTTGTCTAGATTCTGGATTCCGGAAGCGCTCATTTGCCTCTGACCTCCAGGTCCGATGATGGCTATCCCAATCCCGGATCCGTAGCGTTGGCGAATATTCTCAGCGGTTTGATAGACGCCCTCGCCGGTGAGGTCGTCGGCGGGTTCAAAGCGACCACCCTGGGAGTCCAAAAGCAAGACCCGCCAGAGACCGTCCATGGGAGCGGCCTCTACGAGCAGCGCCTTGATTCCGAGATGAGTTAACATCAAGCCTGTCGTTCCCCCGGCGTTGCTCTCCTTGACGCCGCCGGTGAGCGGGCTTTTCCCTCCCACCGAGATCCGATCGCATGATGAGACGCGCTGTCCCACGAGCAATCCCGGTGCCCAGATGAGCTTGTTGTGTGGACCTAGTGGATCGCAGTCGGGGGGAACCTCGTCGAGCAGGATGCGCGCAATCAAGCCGCGTCCGCCGAGCTGCTCCCAGTCGGGAGACACTTGTTCTTGCCAGACATCCCTTTTTCCTACATCTGCTCGCCAGACTTGCATCATCACCTCCGGGATCTTGATCCCATTGTGTTCCAGTCCGAAAGATTACGCCAGTTTAAGGGATACACGAGGGTGAGTGTAGAGTCCTCTAGTGACAAGGGAAAAAGCAGGAATGGAAATATGAGATTAAACAGATTTGGACCTAGAGAGAGATCTCGCGTCGACCCAGAGTTTCGATTACGCTGCCCTGCAGCGCGGGGTGCGCGGGTAGCCATGCCGCCAGTGCGACTAACAACGGTGAAACTGCCAGAGCGAGGAATCCATGTGCAAGCGCAGGCCGGATTGAGGCGAGGGCGACCTCCCATACCGGGAAATCGGGATATCCGAAAGCGCTGCCGCCGGTGATGACGATGTAGATGATGACGACCCCTGCGCCGACCAGGATTCCCACCCCGCTGCCGATGAGTCCAAAGAGCAGTCCTTCGACGACCACGATGGCGTTCACTTGTCTCCGGGTGGCACCGGCGGCTCGCAGAACAGCGTACTCACGCCTGCGCTCGGATACGCTGATTAACGCGGTGTTGATCACGCCCAGCGTTGCCGAGAGGATCGCCAGAAAAAGCAACCCACTCATCATCGTCCGTACTGTTCCCATCGCTTCCAACTGCATCTCAGAAACCAGTGCCAGATCGGTAAACCAGATGCCGGGAAAACGATCTGCGATTGCCGCGAATTCGGCCAGAACTTCTTCGCGTCCTTCACTTTCATGCGGGAAAATGATGAGCGCAACAGGCGCATTTAAGTTGAATGCGCTTAACCCTCTATCGCTAATGATCGAGGCGCCGACGAACGTGGGACCAATCCCGGCGATTGTGCAATCAAGAGGCCCAAGAGGAGTCTGGATCGCAATCGTGTCATACAGCCAGGCGTCATTTTTCCGCGCAACGGTGGGGGTCAGGAATAGTCCACAGTCTTTGCCGGTGATCTCGAGTGCGTGAGCCCAATCGCCATAAGTAAATGTAAAGAAAAGCTCACCAGCTCCCCGCATGCTTTGGGGATCGAGGACGAAGGAGAAGTAATTTTCTCCAAGAAATGAGAGTTCCGGAGCGAGCACAAAGTAGGTCTGCACCACCGCCGCTTGACCCTCGGCTGAAATTTCCACCTCAGCGAGCAGGTCGTCCGGAAGGGTGAAGTCGAAAACATCCTCGTATGCCTGGAGGCCAGCATCGATTTCGAGTGGGAAGAAGCCCATCCCCGGATTCGCTTTAAGGCTTCGTTCCGATGTGCGGAAGAAAAGTTCTTCGAACCAATATCCCAGGTAGCCCGTTACCCCGATGATCATCGCCACGCCGATAATGAGTGTCAGGAGTGTAAAGGTCACTCGTGCCCGTGCTCGCCGCAGATTGTCGGCAGCGAGTCGACCCGGGAGGTGCAGGATGGCGGAAAGAGGTCGGCGCAGCCAGGCCCCTGATATCCCCACGATCGCCGGGAGTGATAAACCGAGGCAGAGCAGCCATAGCGCCATGAGAGCAATCGTGAGATACGACGACCAGGGTGGGAGGATCCAATGTCCTGGTGGATCCGCGATAAGGATGATCCACATTGCGACTATTAATAAGGCGCACACCCTTGCAATCCTGTATCGGTTGGGACTACGTCCGGTGGAGGACGTCCGCTTCATCGCAGCCACCGGTGGTGTCCGCGAGGCGCGAATAGCGGGAAGCAGTGCGGCGATAACGGTGGTCACCAGGCCAACGGCTGCGCCGAACAGCAGGCGACCAGATGAGAGCGAGACTTCGCCGAAGCGATTGAAAACATCGCTGGTTGTCATGACAATAAACATCAGGCCACGTCCCATGCCAACACCGGTCAATAGTCCGAATGCAGTGCCTGCTATTCCAGTCAGGACGGCTTCGAATAAGACCATGAGCAGCAGTTGGCGGCGGGTCATTCCCACGGCTCGCATGCGCCCAAAATCTTCGCGCCGCTGTGTGGTTGACATGGCGAAGGCGTTAAAGATCAAGAACCCCGCGCCCATGGTGATGACCAGCCCGATGGTGGTGAGGCCAACGTCTAACTGCTCGCTCATGAACGCAGTGATGGCTTGCGCCTCGGCGCTGTCGGCAATCTCTTCCGTAATCCCTCGACTGATCAGATCTGAAGCGATAATCGTAGCGATTCCGACGCCAACGGCGAGAGCGGCGAACAGGTTGCGGACCCAACTGCGGCGGAGTTCACGCAGGGCGAGGCGAGCGATGGAGCGCATATCTGATCAACCCCTAGATATTCACATGAGCAATGGCTTCGGTGATTGCCGGGACGTCGAAAGGGCCACCGAGGATTTCATGAACCAGGGCGCCGTCTTGCAGGAAGACAACTCTGTCGGCAAAGGCAGCTGCAGCGGGGTTGTGGGTGACGATGATGATGGTCTGGCCGTCATCATCGCAGGCCCGGCGCAGGATGAGGAGTAAGTGTTCGCCTGAGACACTGTCAAGGTTGCCGGTCGGTTCATCGGCCAGCAGGATCTTAGGATCTGTGACAAGCGCCCGGGCGATGGCGACCCGCTGCTGCTCGCCACCAGAGAGCTGGTCGGGTGTGTGTCCGGCGCGGTTCCCCATGTTGACCAACTCGAGGATTTCGGCCACTCGGGCTGCGTTTTCTTTCATCGATTGTCCGTCAAGAAGAAGCGGCAAAGCGACGTTCTCCGTAACGGTCAAAGTAGGGAGTAAATTAAAGAATTGGAATACAAAGCCGACGTGACGGCGGCGCATCACGGTGACCTCCGTATCGGTAAGGCGAGTCAGTCTGCGGTCGGCCAGGAACACTTCGCCGCCGCTGGCCAGGTCGAGTCCGCCCAGCAGATGGAGCAAGGTGGATTTCCCCGAGCCGGAAGGCCCCATGATGGCCACGAATTCGCCCTCGCGTACGGCGAAATCGACACCTTTAAGCGCCTCGACGATCACATCTCCCATCCGGTATTGCTTCTGAAGGTCCTTGGTTTCGATGATTGCGGACATAGTGCTCTCTCCAAACCTCGAGTGCTTCGGTCAACCGCAGTATAGAGACGGACAAATGGCAAGACAATCACAAAAGCCCGCTTGCGCAGCTCGTCTATTATCGAGGTTTTGATGGGAATGAGAAAACGGTACTTTGGGTTGGTGTCGAGAGTGGCGCTACGCGCTTGAGAGGATGAAACGTTCGAGAACTTGTGTGTAGGCTTCCGGATTGTGCAGGTAGGAGAAGTGGCCTGCTTCGCCGAAGGTATGCACCTGTGCCATGGGATAAGTCAGTTTCAGGAGTTGACGAAGTTCGGGATTGATAAGTGGATCGTTCCGTGATTCAATAATAAGGAGGGATGGTGTAGCCCCATCTGGGGGGCGAGGATCGAAATGTTGTATCACGCAACGATAACGAGCGAGGAAGAGCCTGAGCCGCATCGCCCTTGCGCCTTCGAGTAGATAGGCTTTGAGGATCTCTGAGCGACCAGAAGCCGGGTAGAGACTGAGACGAGTATTGAGGTCCATGCCGAGTCTAATGAGCGCGTGAGGGGCAATACGCAGCAGGACTTGGGCGCCGCGAGTCCGGCGAGCGAGTATGTTGTTGGGTGGGTACGTATTGGCGAAAATGGCGCAGCGGATGCGCTCATGTTGACGAGCGAGCAAATACTGAGCAAGATAGCCGCCGAGGGAGGTGCCGACCACGCTAATGCGCTCAACGCCGTGATGGTGGAGGATTGCATTGATGCCTGTGCGCATCGCCTCGAGATTGTCTACGGCCGGGTAGGTTAGGCTGATAATTCGGTAACGATTCCGCAACGCTTCAATCTGCTGCCACCAGATGTCGTAAGCACCGGCCATCCCGTGCAGAAGAAGGATGGCGCCTTCACCTTCGCCGACCGATAGATACTCCCAGGGAATGCCGTTGGTGACAAGCAGCTTCGGCGGGTTATTCGCACGGAAGTCCAGCAGCGATTGGGCTACTCGGGAATCGACATTTGAGTACAGACGCTCGAAGAGCACATCAGCTCTGGTTGGTTCAGCGTGTCTCATGGTTGCTCTAGTCATTATCAATAGTGTTGAGTGGTTGTTCCTTGGAGTGTTGACCCGGTTCAGTTTATTGTGTGTTGACCTATTCTATAGCACACTTACCCCGGCCGAATCAATGCGAGACGCTCGTTTGGGTTTCGCTGATCGTCATAATTATAAGTTGACACTCTAAACGAATCACCTACTTAGCCGATCATACCGACTCGTTTCTCCTCCCGTGCCCCGCGTCGAACTCGCAGGTTTAGTGCGAGGAGGCCGGCTGCAGCTGTCAAACCGACGAATGCCATTCCGGCTGGGTTTTCCGTCCGGTCGGTGCTGCTTTCGGCGATGAAAGCGAGCAGGATAAAGAAGGTCAGTGCACCGCTCACGGGCGCTAGGCGCCCGATGTCCGACCATGCTCCTTCACCAGAGGCCCAGCGCAAGAGGCGCAATACTACAAGAGCGAGGACGATAAGGAACCCGATCGTTAACACGGGCGGGAGGCCAAGTTCGGGCAGCGCCCAGCCGGCGATGAAAAAAGCGACGGTGGCGAGGAACCCGATCATGCCGATCCAAAAAGGACGCCCGCGAGGATTCTTTTTTCGAGAGGCGAAGCATTGGGGCATTTGGCGGGCCAGGAAGAATAGACCGACTGTGGCGATGACTGTGAACAGGTAGGGGACGAATGGAGGGCGATAGGGCGCCAAGGCGAGGGCGCCGAAGAGACCAACTGCTGCCAAAAGAATGGACAAGCCGATCATGCCGCGCCGGCCGATCCAGGACTCGTCCCGCCGATCCGGGTAGATCAACTCGGTCAACAGGATTGGAATAGCGATACTCACAGTCGCATGGTAGAGTGTGAGGGAAACGCTCCAGACCCAATTCACTCCAGCCAAGCGGCCGTATGTGCCCAGGATTCCGAGATCCATCCAGTTCGAGTCGAAGAAGGATTTAACCATTAACCCCTCTTCGATGATGCCGTAAGCCAAACCGAGCGTCAGGATAGTTGGCCATCGCTTATTCCAGCGCAGCGCGAGCTCGCGTGCCAGCACCGCTCCGCTGCCGTACAGCGCTGAGAGAATGAGCAGTGTGAAGGGATTGAAGAACTCCACCGGCGGAGCCGATCCGGAGAGTAATTCGCCGATCGCAGGTGCCAGGAAAAAAAGAAAGAGCGCAGGGGGGATTCGTCTCACGATATATGTCCTTTGGTTATCTTTCAAATCATTTTGTATTAAGAGATACTCAAATCGCCGGAGAAATGTTGCATTTTTTGAGCGGATTGATTTATAAAAGGGAACACCAGGGAGAATTTTAAACGGCCATGAAAGAGACATCCCAAGACAGGGCGCTCGCCTATCTGACGCTAACCGTCGGATTGATTGCGATTGGTTTTTCGGCAATTTTCGTGCGCCAGGCGGGCGTTCCCGGGACAGTGGCCAGCTTCTACCGCATGGCAATCCCAACGGTTATCCTCGCTGCTCCGGCAATTAAAAGACTCCGAAAACAAAAGTGGTCGGGGAGGCCATTACGATGGGCTATTTTAGGCGGCTTCATTTTCGCGCTCGACCTGGGCTTCTGGGCCTCAGGGGTGGTCCTCAGTGGGGCAACGATTCCAACGCTGCTGGCAAATACCGCGCCAGTGTGGGTTGGACTTGGAGCGCTGCTCTTCTTCCGCGAGGAGCTGCCAGGGAAATTCTGGTTGGGCTTGACGATTGCGCTCCTCGGGACAGTGTTGGTCATGGGGCTGGAATCCTTGGGTTCGATGTCGTTCGACCTGGGGGCTTTATTGGGGTTGTTAGGCGGAATATTTTATGGAGCATATTTCCTGGTTACACAACTCGGGCGCAAATCGCTGGATGTGCTGTCTTATTTCTGGGTCTCAGGGGTGAGCGCCACGGCTGCACTCTTCATCTTTAACGTTCTCCTCAGTCAACCAATGTGGGGCTTCTCTTCCAAGGCCTATTTTAATCTCCTGGCCCTCGGCTTGATAAGCCAGGGTATAGGTTTGTTGGCGTTAAATTATGTACAAGGTCTCCTGCCGGCGACGATCGTCTCCACGACTCTGCTCGGACAACCTGTCGTGACAGCCCTGCTGGCGGGCCCACTCCTGGGCGAAATGCTCCAACCGGAGCAGATCCTGGGCGGAACGGCGGTCTTGCTAGGTGTCTACATCGTCCACCGCAGCCGAACGGGCGATCGGAAACCAGATATCTAACGGTCATGTATTGGGTTGACGGGGAAAGAGAACAAACGAGCATCAGGGGCGGCGGTCGTTGTTCATGAGAAGATTGGCGATGAGCCGGTCGACTTTTCCCATTGGGTATTTCTCCAGGTCGAGCAGCGCGGCCCAGTATAGTTGGTCATGCTCCAGCGCCTCCGGTTCTCCAGACAGTATCACGCATCGATAAGCATGGACGTTGACTTTGAAGTGGGTGTAGGCATGGGTGAAAGTCCCAAAATGAGCCCCAACCTGAACCTCCACGCCTAATTCCTCCTGAATTTCTCGCCGTAAGCAAGCCTCCAGGCTCTCGCCCGGATCCTGTTTCCCACCCGGAAATTCCCATAGACCGCCAAGCAGCTTTCCTTCCGGTCTGCGGCCGATAAGGACTGTGTCGGTACATTGGATCACGGCCGCCGAAACCTGATAGAGGGGAACTCGTGCGCCAGGCCTGGGAATGGGTCTTTCGAGTTGGGTACCGCGAGCGTAAGCGAGACAGTCGGGCATGAGCGGGCACAAACCGCACTGAGGTTTGCGTGGTTTGCAGACCGTTGCTCCCAGATCCATTAGTGCTTGATTGAACTCCCCGGCTTGCCCGGAAGGCAGCATCTCATCGGCCCACTCGCGAATACGACGCTCGCCCTGCCGCCTACGCGGGTCAACCTCCAGATCGATGAGTCTGGCGATGACACGCCGCAAGTTGCCATCTAACGCAAGAACGTCGACGTTGAAGGCCAGTGCGGCGATGGCTGCGGCGGTGTATGCGCCCACACCCGGCAAGCGCTTAAGATCAGCGATCTGGTCAGGGATAGCGGCGTGGTATTCATCCAGGGTCAATTGAGCGGCTTTGCGCAAATTATGGGCGCGCTGGTAGTAGCCAAGACCTTCCCATTGAGAGAGTACATCATCGGCAGTGGCACGCGCCAGGCTTCGGATGTCCGGGAATTGTTCCATCCAGCGGCTATAGTATGGTATGACCGTATCTACACGGGTTTGCTGCAGCATGATCTCCGAGATCCAAATCGAGTAAGGATCTTTGGATCGACGCCAGGGGAGGTCACGGCCGTGTTCCCGATACCAACCCAGAAGCTTTTCGGGTAGAGTTGCGTTCATGGGCCGGATTGTACCGGTCCGCTGGGTCAGGGGACAAGGGTAAAATGCCGCAGGCTCTGTAGATAGACTCCATCTAGAGCGTCGTTTTGCCGGTTATCGAAAAAACCAGGAGATATCATCTAGGATATGCCGCGTGAGTACAGGAGCTGTTCATATGCCAACATATGATGATTCCCTCGAAGGATACCTGCGAGAACTATTCGCGGTCGAAGACGATGTATTGGTAGCTATTCGCGAGAACATCGCTGCCCGCGGACTGCCACAAATGATGATCAATCCGGAGGAGGGGCGCTTCCTCGAATTCATCGTGGCGGCCTCCGGGGCGCGCCTGGCGTTGGAGATCGGAACCCTCGGCGGCTACAGCGGCACGTGGATCGCTCGAGGGTTACCCGATGATGGTCGCTTGATCACTCTCGAGAAAGATTCTGAATGTGCC
>JBARSI010000013.1:0-2845 GCA_049644665.1 Anaerolineales bacterium | reverse complement strand
CCCACGGACGCTGCACCCGATCGTCGCCTTTGGCATTGCCATATATTTAACGCTGGCTGTCTTTGGCATTGATCGGGCAGGCGGAACGATCGTATTCACGATTCTCATCGGGCAGCTGCTCATGGGTTGGGGGTGGGCGGTGGTTGCCGGCGTAGCCAAACAAACTAATGGCCCGGGGTTGGGGCGGACGACGGTCGTAGTGGCCGGGGGCATGGTGCTCTTCCTCACCCTCGTACTCGCTTTCTACATAGCCCAGGACATGGCAATGCCCTTCCCGCGCCAGGTTTTCCCTGCGGCGGCAGCCGCCATGCTGGGATTGTTTCTTCTGAGTGCCAGCATTCAGACCCGATCGCAAACTGAGGTCGCCTCCTGGGACCTGTCTGGCATATCGGTGGCGGGAGTCTTAGCTATTGTGCCGCTGGCCTATTGGGCGCTGCTGGGTCCTGCCCCTACGCCCGAGCAACCATCTGGTCTACCGGTCAAGGTAATGACCTACAACGTCCATTCGGGATTTAGCTATTCCGGTCTCCAAGACCTGGAAGCTATTGCCCGGGTCATCGAGGATTCCGGCGCTGATATTGTGGCGCTGCAGGAGATCTCGCGGGTGCGATTGATGGATGGTTCGGCTGACATGTCTACCTGGCTTTCGCAGCGCCTTGATATGCCAGTTCTATTCCGGGGCACGGAAGAACCTATCTGGGGCAATGCAATTCTCTCCCGGTTCCCTGTGCTCGAATCCGGATGGGGTGAACTGCCGCTCGCAGGCACGCTGATTAAGCGAGGGTATCTATGGGCTCGCATTGACGTCGGAGGACCGCGGCCGCTGCTGGTCATCGCCACTCACTTGCACCATGTCGAGGCCGATAGCCTCGCACGACAGGCTCAAGTGCCTGTTATTCTGCGATTCTGGAATGGGCAGGATTATTCCCTATTGCTCGGGGATTTGAATGCGCCACCCGACTCAATCGAGATGAAGCTGATCGCTGATGCGGGTCTGCTGGATTCTTGGAATGAAGCGGGTGTTGGGCCAGGCTTCACCTTCTCCGCTGGCGATCCCTTCCAGCGTATCGATTGGATATGGCACAGCGATGATTTGGTCGCCGTTGAGGCCCAGGTGCTTCAGACACTAGCCTCCGATCACTTGCCGGTGGTGACAACGCTCGACCTCGCGCCGTAGAGGGCACGGGGATCGTCGAGCACGATTCACCCATTATAAAGAAAGAGACACAAGTTCAGGATTCGAAAGTGGTTGAAGGCGGAGGGGCAGGTGGGGTGACAATAAGGGGATAAATTTTCGGATCGATCACAACTCAACAATGGAGGATAGGACTGCGTTTATGAACAGGTCGGTACAAGCCTTTGGGCGCTCGTTTTCCAGGAGTTCAAGGACCACAGAGAAGAAGACGGCGATAAAATCATAGACTGGATCTACCCACAGAAAAACTCCACCAGCTCCTCCATGGCAGAAAGACCGCTGTGATTGCAGAATCTCACCATAAGCCCAGGACTTTCCATTTTGATGGACGCTCCAACCCAGGCCCCAATCGGCCTCTGGAAAATATTCGTCAAGGAAATGTGCTCCGAT
Organism: Anaerolineales bacterium; assembly: GCA_049644665.1. Classification (GTDB taxonomy): domain Bacteria; phylum Chloroflexota; class Anaerolineae; order Anaerolineales; family E44-bin32; genus E44-bin32. The sequence continues at coordinate 1,260 of JBARSI010000013.1, read as the reverse complement.
CCCAGGGATCTGATTTCGGGTCATGGCATGGACGGAAGCAGGGCTCAATATACGAGCTTCACCGTAAAAACCACCATTGAGGAACATCTGACCGAATACTGCCATGTCCATGGCAGTAGAACAGGCTCCTATATTACCAATAGGGAGGTTCATCCCGTGAAGAGAAAGTTCGTAGAAAGGTGCAGATTGAGGGCGTTTGACGACTCGTCCTCGGATGGCATCTGGAATCATGAAGGATGTGTCTCTCATGCCCAAAGGCGAGAATATCCTTTTCTCAGCAAACTCCGTAATCCCTGTACCTGCAATCCTACCGATAATTTCTCCCAGAAGATTGTAGTTTACACCCGAGTAATACATCTCTTCACCAGGGGGATTATGGAGAGATGTTTCGCAAATCAAGGGAATATACCGTTCGATGTTTTCTGTCAGCCAACGAAAAGGGAAAGGATCTTCCCATTCGATCCCCTCGTTTCTCACCCGTTCATAAACCAGTTCATCTTTGATGCCGGAGGTGTGAGTCATCAAGTGTCTGACCAGAACACCGGTTTTTTCCTCTCCTGCGAACTCAGGGAGATAATCAGCTACAGGGCGATTCAAGCCGAGCAACCCCTCCTCGACCAGTATCATGGCTGCGGTAGCTGTGAAGAGTTTGCTAATCGAGGCCAGAGGAAAGATCGTGTTTAATTCAATGGGGCATGAAGGATCCTCGGTTCCTAGGACTCCGAGGGCTTCATGGAGAAAAATCACCCCACGTCGAGCAGCCAGGATTACCAGCGATGGGTGAATCCCTTCGTCTACCCAACCCTGCGCATTCTTGCGAATTTTATTAACTCGATCTGTTGAGATTCCAACGTCCTCAGGCTTTCCTGCTCGCAGTCTCATACCCTTTTCCTTCAGATTACGCCGCTGGATCATCCAGCAATGAGAGTGGAAGGACAACCCACGATCGGCTTAGCGCTTCTACAGATTATCTGACGAAGCTGTGACCATATTCATGAAGAGATCCGCACACCAATTTTTCCTGTCACCCACTATTGGCGATACAACTTCCAGAGTATTAATGAGAGAAGAAAGATAAACGCCAACAATGTCATACACAGGATCAATCCACAGAAGTGCTCCCGTTCCCCCAGTATGAAGGTACGAAGATGAGGACAGCATCGCCTCACCGTAGACCTCTCCCTTGAACTCCGCATTGATGCTCCAGCCCAAACCCCAGCTAGCCTCGGGGAAGATATACTCGAGGTAGCGTGCATTGAT
>JBARSI010000012.1:0-7419 GCA_049644665.1 Anaerolineales bacterium | reverse complement strand
AAACCCCATCTGCGTTTATGAGGAATCTTTTCGGTGTTCTCCACCCTGCGCTTCCTCCTCTTCACTTGATCCGATTGTTTTGCCAGTCAGATTCTGGATCCGGGGGGCAAAAGATAAGACCACGCGGAACATCAAGAAGATCGTTATTGGCATGCTGACAATGGTCAGGACTATGGTAAATAACGGCCGGGTCTGAAACTGGTTATCCAGCCACAGCCCGGCGACCAATGCGACCAAGATGATCACAAGTGTTAGGCAGCCGACCTGTCCGATTACGCCCAGAAGGGCCATCTGCAGCGCACGGAGTGCAGGGGCCTTGTCAGGCGCAGTACCATCCTGGCTCATGGTCGGGAATTGTAGCACAAGCGATTCTGAGGGTCAATCGAACCCACAAAATATGTGCGTTAGAACAGGCTTAACGCCGAATTTATCGACCAATCGAGCCATGGTGCGCTGAGCGTGCCGATCGCCAAAATAGCGATGACGCAAATCACGAGCACCAGGGCATACAATCGGGGAATTGCGATTGGTTTGTCTTCATCTTCCGAGCGGTATAAATAGACCACCTTCAAGATCGTCATGTAGTAGTACAGTCCGACAATGGCGTTTAGCACACCGACGAACGCAAGCCAGATCCACCCGCTCTCGACGGCAGCGGCGAAGACATAAAACTTCGCCACGAAACCCGCAAGCGGCGGCATGCCTCCCAGCGAGAGCAGCGCCACGAGTAAAACCATCGCCAGCCCGGGTGAGCGGCGGCTCAAACCAGCGTAATCCACAATCTCATCTGAACCCGCCGAACGCGCGAACAGGATCACAACGGCGAAAGCGGCGATATTCGTCACCACGTAGCCGATCAAATAGAAGATCACGCTGGCTGCCCCAAAGGAACTGAGTGCAACCAGTCCGATCATGGCATATCCCGCATGTGCAATGGATGAATACGCAAGCAGTCGCTTGATATTGGTCTGCGGAAGAGCAAGCAGGTTGCCAACGGTCATCGTCGCCGTCGCAATAATGGCTAGAAGCGTGACCCACTCTGCTTCAATTGCCGGAAAAACAGCGAGCATGAAGCGCAGGAGAACCGCAAACCCGGCCGCCTTCGATGCTGTTGAAATGTATGAAGTAATCGGCGTTGGTGCGCCCTCATAGACATCGGGCGCCCAGAATTGAAACGGCGCCGCGGAGATCTTAAAACTGAAACCTACCAGGACCAGGATCGCCATTCCTCCGATTAACCAGGGGGAAACTGCGCCAGCGTACATCGCCTCTGACAAGCGATAGATATTCGTCTCGCCGGAGAACCCGTACAGCAGGCTGAAACCATATAGCATCACCGCCGAGGTCAGCGCTCCAAAGAGGAAGTACTTCAAACCCGACTCGGTCGATTTATCGTCACCTTTCATGAAACCGGCGAGGATATAAAGCGGAATTGAAGTCGTCTCGATCGCCAAAAACAGCATGATCATGTCGGCGGAGGAAGCCATCAGGCTCATGCCCATAGTTGCCACAACCAGCAGGGCGTAGTACTCACCGCGATCCGCTACTCCTTCGACATCGGTCGACAGCAGCGCGGTCATCGCCGCGGCGAAGAGGAAGAGCACTTTGAAGGCGAAAGCCATCCAGTCGTGGCGCAGCGTTCCTCCGAAAATCAACACATCGTTCTCGCCGGGCTGGCCGTAAAGAAGTGTGAAAATGAGAATCCCCGTGAGACCGAGGGCGGTCAACCATGCCAGCAGTAAGCCGCGGCTGCGCCGCGAGGCGAGATCAACAACCAGGATGATCACCGCAAGCGCCAGGAGCAGGATTTCAGGAAGCACTGCAAGCAAGGTGGTGGCTTCGAAGCTGGCGATAGTCACTTAGGCACCTCCGACCAATGCCAGGACTGCCCGTGCTCCCGATTCGACCAGCGGGGCAATGATTGTGGGATAAACTCCGACGAGCAATAAAACACCAGACAGGATGACAAGTGCGATTTTATCGAAGTTGTTAATCGGCGTGATGTGTCCTTTGAATTCTTCCGGCATCTCACCGAAGAAGACCCGTCCGATGACGCGCATAATATAGCCCGCGGTGATCACAATTGAGATTGCGGCGACGATGGCAACGATCGGCTGGCTCTGCCACAATCCCATGAAGATCGGGAATTCAGCGATGAAACCGGAGAAACCAGGCATGCCCATTGAGACCAGGCCGCCGATGATGAAGGCGATCCCGACTAAAGGCATGGCTTTAAAAAAGCCCCCCAGTTTGGGGATGTCGCGGGTATGAGCCCGATCATAAACCATCCCGACGACTGCGAAGAAGAGAGCCGTCATCACACCGTGCGAGAACATCTGTATCCCTGCTCCTGTTATTCCATCCAGGTTCAATGTCGCGAAACCCAGGATCACAAGACCCATATGTGAGACCGACGAGAAGCCGATGACGTACTTAAAGTCAGTTTGGATCGAGGCGATGAAAGCGCCGTATACGACATTGACCGTGGCCAGCCCCAAGATCAGCGGCGCCCAAAACCTCGCCCCCTCGGGGAGAAGCATGATTCCAACGCGCAGCGCAGCGAAGGCGCCGACTTTCATCAGCACCCCGGCGTGGAACATCGACACCGCCGTTGGCGCGGCTACGTGACCGTCTGGCGACCAATTGTGGACCGGGAAAATGCCGCCGAGTACGGCGAAACCGAAGAACACAAACGGGAACCAGAAGCGCTGAAAGTCCACTGAGAAACTCGCCTGCTCGAGAGCGAAGAGGCTGAAGGAATGAGCGCCGCTGGCGAAATACATCGCCAGACCACCGACAATTGCGACGACAGAGCCGACGAAGAGATAAAGCGTTAGCTTCATCGCTGCATATTCGCGGGTGACCTTCCATCCCCAGATGACGATGAGCAAATACATCGGGAAGACCGCTATCTCGTAAAAGAAGAAAAGCTGGAACAGATCCAATGAAACGAAAACACCGAAAACACCCGTAGCGAGGATGAACAAGAAACCGAAGAACTCACGTGGGCGGTCGTCGATCCCCCAGGAGACCAAGACCCCCGTAAACATCACGATTCCCGTCAGCAATACCAGCGGAGCATTCATCCCGTCTACACCGACGTGGTAGGAGATCCCAAGCCTCGGAACCCAGGAATAGCGTTCGACTAATTGATATCCGCCGATCGCCTGATCGTAAGTGAAATAAGCCCAAAGTGAAAAGATGAGCGCGACCGTCGCACCTGCCAGCGCGAAGATGCGAATCTCGCGGTGTCGTTCCGCGGGAAAGAAAAACAGCGCGATCCCGAAAACGATGGGGGTGAAGACGACGATGCTAAGAATTGGTACTTCCATAAATAGCTCTCAAGACCTCGATCAACCGAACAGCAATTTCACGGTCTGGTTGATGACATTCAAAATCCAGGCAGGCCAAACGCCGATCAGGAGCATAAGCAACATAAGCGGGGCGATGGCGATGATCTCGCGGCGATTAATCTCCATCTTCGAACCGAGCCACTTCTCATTCATCGGACCATGCAGCACCTTGGCGATACCCTTTAAGATGTATGCCCCTGTAATAAGGAGACCTATCATCGAGAGTGCAGTGTAGAGTGTGAAGATCGGCCACGACCCCCGAACGACGAGGAACTCCGATACAAATCCGTTCAAGCCCGGGAGCCCGAGCGAAGCCATGGCGGTGAAGATCAGGATGCCGCCATAGATCGGCGCTATGGGGAATAGACCACCAAGCTCGTTCAGATCACGTGTATGGGCGCGGTCGTAGATTACCCCCACAAGCAGGAACATGCCCGCCGCAGATAGTCCATGGTTGAACATCTGCAGCACCGCGCCGTTAATTGCGATCACGGCATCATTCGACTGCATCGTTCCCTGGGCGAAAGCCGCAGCGGCGATGCCGAGAACCACGAAGCCCATGTGATTCACCGAGGAATAAGCCACCAGGCGCTTGAAATCGTCCTGCCCCCAGGAGGCAAAAGCCCCCAGAACGATGGCGAGGACGGCAAGAAATCCCAGTATGCCGGCGAAGTACTTCGCCTCTACAGGATAGAGCGGCAAAACCAGGCGCAGGAAACCATAGGCGCCCAACTTGAGCAACACCCCGGCCAGGATCATTGAACCCGCAGTGGGAGCTTCCGTGTGAGCGTCCGGGAGCCAGGTGTGGAACGGCCATATGGGAACTTTGATCGCGAAAGCGACCACGAACGCCCAGAAGGCAATCTTCTTGACCGTCCCGATAGCAAGCGTGATCGGCAGCCCCAATAGGGTTAGAGATTGGTTCAGTGTTGGCCACTGCTCGGTGATCGCGATCAGGTCAAACGTCCCCGAAGCGACACCAATCATTTGAATCGCCAGCAGCAAACCAAGCGACCCGGCCATGGTGTAGATCAGAAACTTGAAAGAGGCGTATTCACGATTTCCACTTCCCCACTGGTTGATCAGGAAATACATGGGGATCAGTCCGATCTCCCAGAACACGAAGAAAATCAGCAAATCAAGCGACATGAAAACGCCGAGCATCCCTGTTTCCAGAAGCAGGAAAAGCGCCATGTAGGAGCGAACGTTATCTTCAATTCTCCATGAGATCAGGATCGCCAGCGGGGTGAGCAGCGTGGTGAGCATCACCATCGGCACGGATATTCCGTCTACGCCGAGGTGGTAACTCGAACCAATCGCCTCATACCAGATCGCTTGCTCTACGAACTGGTAGCCTTCAACGCCGGGTTGGTAGGCGAACCATAACCACAATGCGAGTCCGAATGGGATCAGGCTTACCAGCAGCGCAGCCCAGCGGATGGTTTGCAGGCGCTCACGCGGAATCAACAACAGCAATACCGCGCCCGCAACCGGCGAGAAAAGGATGAGTGTTAGCAGATGCGCTTGCAAAAATGCCACAGACGTGTCTCCGTCTTATTTTCCGGTTTGTGTTCTAAGGTCGCAGGATCAAAATATATGAAAGCACGATCCCGGCGAATACCATGCCGATAATCAAATACTCCTGCACACGCCCGGTTTGAATGACACGGAAGGTCTTGCCGGTTTTTTTCACACCCTCGCCGACGAAGTCGCCGGCGCCATTCACGATGGGCAGGTCGATTGAATTGCGTAAGAAGTCGCCGATGCGAAGAGTCGTGCGCGCGACTCCATGCAGGAAACCGTCGATCACACCCCGGTCAATCCAACGATAGACGACTGTTTCCGCTAACCAGTAAGCGGGGCGGACGATGACGGCGGAATACAATTCGTCGATATAGTACTTATTGCGCAGAACCGGGTAGATCGGACCGAGCGGTTTTTTCACCGGATCTTCCCCTCCGGCTGGCACGCGTCGATAAACCAGCCAGCCGAGGAGCAGGCCGCCCAGGGCCACGCCGATTGAAACAAGCAGAGGTACGGGATTGAAGGCGATCGCCGGCGGATGCTCGAGCAGCGATCCGGAGATGAAACCGTGGAACCAATTGGGGACGAGCCCGCCAATCGCAGGGAACCCCTCCGGGATGCCAACCCAACCCGCAGCGATGGCAAAAAATGAAAGCACGATTAAGGGCAGGGTCATCGTCCAGACCGATTCATGAGCGTACTCCGCTGCCTTTGTGCGGGCATCACCGAGGAACGTCAATGTAATCTGACGCATCGTATAGAAAGCGGTCAGGAACGCGGCGAGTGCGAGCGTGATGAACACTGCCAGGTGCCCGTTGGCGAACGCATCAGCCAGGATCTCATCCTTCGACCAGAAACCCGCCGTGATCAATGGGAATCCAGAGAGGGCGAGCCCCCCGATCAGGAATGTGGCGAATGTGATCGGCATCTTCTTGCGCAGCCCGCCCATGTTGAACATATCCTGGGCGTCGATGTGATCGTCTGTATGTTGAACACCATGCTCCACGCCGTGGATGACGGAGCCTGAGCCCAGGAACAGGAGCGCCTTGAAGAAAGCGTGAGTGATCAAATGGAACGCGGCGGCGACAAAAGCTCCGATCCCTACAGCCGCGACCATGTATCCCAATTGAGAGATCGTTGAATAAGCCAGCACACGTTTGATGTCGTTCTGCGCCAACGCGATCGTCGCCGCGAAGAGCGCCGTGAACGCGCCGATGAATGAGATCACGAGCATCGTGGGCGTCAGTGCACTGCCCTCGTGCCAACCTGCGGTGATCAGCGGGAAGAAGCGCACGATGAGATAGACGCCGGCGGAAACCATCGTCGCCGCGTGGATCATAGCCGAGACCGGCGTTGGCCCTTCCATCGCATCCGGAAGCCACACGTGAAGCGGCCATTGCGCGGATTTCCCAATCGTGCCGATGAATAGCAGCAGGCCGATCAATCCAGCAGTCGAGAGGGCAGGGATCACCGAAGGTGAATTCGCCAGCATCTCGAGAACATGCTCGTTGAACAAGATCTCCCGGTAGCTGAGCGTCCCCGTGACCGAGTAAAGGTAAGCCAGACCCAGCAGCATGAAGACATCACCGACGCGGGTCGTCATGAACGCCTTGATCATCGCATCACGCGCCGATGGTTTCCCATACCAGAAACCGATTAGCAGGTAGGAGCACAAGCCCATGATCTCCCAACCGATGAACAGGAGAAGCAGGTTGTCAGAGATGACCAGGGTCAACATTCCGAATGCAAAAAGCGAGATGAAGGCGAAGAAGCGAGCATACATCGGCTCAATTCCGCCTGCTCGAGGGGGCAGACCGGGACGATCCTCAGAGTCGCGCGGTTTGCCGAAATTGTGATAGCCGACACTGTAAAGGAAGATCGCCAAACACGTCCAGGCAACGAAGAAAAGAGCCAATGCGCTTAGAGGGTCGATAAGTACCCCAATGCTCAATGCAGTCTCACCTGTCGTTATCCACTTAATCGATGAATGAAAAGGGTTGTGTCCGAAACCTTCGAGTGTGACCGCGTTGAAGAACACCACCATCGCCAGGCCCCACGAGACAACCATTGAGCCTACGGCGATGATGTGGCTTAAGCGATTATTGCGATTCGCCCCAAGCACGATCGTGAAAAACGCCAGGATCGGCGGTAGAGGGATGAGCCAGACTAAGGTCTCGATTTGCATAAAGCCTCGCCTACCACTTCATCATGTCGATCTCGTCGACGGCGATCGTGCGCCGGCGCCGATAGATCGAGATAATCAAAGCCAAACCGACAGCCGCCTCAGAAGCAGCTACTGCAAAGACCACCAGAGCGAACACCTTGCCGGTAACCACATTCGGCGTCAGATAGCGCCAGAAAGCAACCAGATTCAGATTTGCAGCGTTCAACATGAGCTCAATCGCCATCAGGATTGCCAAAGCATTCCGTCGCGCCAGTGCGCCGTAGATGCCGATGCTGAAAAGGCCTGCGCCTAAAATGATGTACCAGGATAAGGGGATCATGACTCGTCCTCCTGCTCCTGGCTTGCCCGGCCGGGCCA
>JBARSI010000011.1:0-29477 GCA_049644665.1 Anaerolineales bacterium | reverse complement strand
TCGTTACCTATATCGGAGAGACAATTGGGAAACATTCATATCTGGTCCACCTCATTTCAATCGCGGTAGGGATTGCTGTTTTAATGCCCGTAAAGAATCGCCTCGAACGAGGGATAGAAGGGTATTTCACAAACAAGAAGTTGGAGTTCTAGGCGATTGCCTTCAGAGAGCGAACCAGGAGGATTTTCCCCAAGGATGATTTCACGCCCAACATTGGGACTGAGTGGAACGGGGGACTTCGCAGCACGAGTCCGTTAACCCATAGATAAGGATAGATCATGATTTCAACCAAGCATTCAGCAGGCTTTGACATCGCTCAACCAATTGAGCAAGTCTTCCCACTGTTTAGCCCCGAAGGGGAAAAGCGCTGGGTTCCGCATTGGGACTATGAAAATGTGATGGGCACGACCGAGCTCTCCGAGGACTATGTGTTCTTGACCAGAGGTCATGATCATGCATCGAGTGATGCGATCTGGCTGATCAAACGGTACGTGCCAGAGGCATGGTTCATCCAGTTTTATCGAGTAGAGCCGGAAAACAAAATCGGTGTCGTAACCGTCGAGTGTTCCCGGAGCAACGAACGCCTGACCCACGTTGAAGTCTCATACCAGTACATTGCGCTATCGGACCACGGGCGCAAATTCATCGAGAGTTTCACCCCTGAATTTTATGAGAAGTTCATCGATGAATGGCGGAAATTACTCGATCAATACTTCCATTCTACGGCCTAATCCCTATCCGAAAGCGCCCGCACTTGCACTTCCCGGGTAGGATCGCTCAACGGTTGCGAGATGAGCAGCCGAGGAGAACCCCATGAGCAAACATATTCGTTCCCGCGGGCTATTCTTCGTATCGCTCTTCTTCTTAGCGGTCAGTGTGATAAGTTGCTCACCGGCCTTGGACAGCGCTATCGCCACACCAACATCGACTTCGGATATAGCGATCATAGAACCTACCCTCCTGGCCACCTCGTATTCCACCTTAACTCCAGCCTTCATCAGGACGACGCCATCCTTGACCCCGTCACCACCGACATATGATGGCACTCTCTTTCCACCCAATATCGAAGATCCGGTGATCGCTGAGGTCATTCAAACGGCGCTAATCGAGCGCATAGGAATTGCGAGCTTTGGTGGAGTGCCCTTTTGTTCGTATGAATTGCTCATACCGGTACAAACAAAGGCAGATGGGACAATCAAGGTTTTTCTGCAGGTCCTTTGTCAGGAATATTATGAAGATTATGGTGTTCTGCAGAGTGGAACAGGCATCTCCATTCCGGTTGCACTGACATTGGATGAACGGGAAGAAGGTTGGTATGTTGAACACCAAACGCCTGAAGCTGGAAATTGGGGACCAAGTCTCCGCGAAATCTTTCCATCCCAATCCTGGCCAAGGATATCCGCACCGACGGGTCTAACTGCGGATGGCAAGACTCTTTCACAGAACAACATCCAGCAGGCTGAAGAATATTTCGGTCTGCTGGTCAATCCAACCCCCAAATGGCTCTTGCCCTCTACCCCGACAAGTACGCCAAGACCAACATCCTCCGTGCGCATCCTCACGCCTACGCCCACACCCACTCTGCCCGTTTTATCGACCCTGATTCTGGAAGCGTCCCGCGTCTCCGTTTCCCAGCAGAGCAGCATTAGCGATCCTTTTTGGATTACCGTACGGTTGGAAAGTGTTCCCCGCTTGAGTACAGGTCCCCTTAACAACAGGCTCACTTCTTTCCAAAAAGGTCTGCTGAGCTCGGGATGGCGTGTGTATCTGTATCAGCGCCGGGTGGATGATGACTATTCTAACCAGGCGGCTCTCGTTCTTGACGATGTCAAAGACCCCCATGCCTGGGAACACACGTTCGAAGTTGAATTTACGCAGGAAGAGGTACTTGATCAATTGGGGGATCATCGGGATCTTGTGTATCAAATTGTGGACGGAACAGGTAAGGTGTCCTGGCAGGGCGAATTTTATAATTCCACCGGTTTCTCTTTTCTTCCAGCAGACCACTATACAGACACGGTTGAAGGTGCAGTTGTTGGCTATCCCAAATTAGTGAGCGAGGATATAGCAATCTTTAAGCATCAGGGAAAGTTTATTCCCATTGAAGAGCTTCGGGGGGGCTTCGATCATTTGCACTATGAGTTTGATTTCTTAAAAGCAAGCGGAACAACCATGACGGCCTTTGAATTGGAAGCGTTGATAAAAGAATCTGAGATCAGCGTATTTCCATATCGAGAAGATGGCGATTACGCAATCGAAAATTCATTTGCTTTATCGGGGAGAACGCTCGGAGGAGGAGGTCCTTTTTTCCGAGTTCACTTCCCTTATAATTGGCTGAATGAAGCTTCCAAGAGTGACCAAAAATATTATCTCAGGATTGCGGATGGTGAGGGAAACATTTACATCGAAGAATATTTTCACTTTATTCCCCATACCCCATAGCCGCAATTCACACCTGAAGCAATGCTACCCAACCAAGGGTTGAATGAACTCACCTTCGGCACTTGTTGGCGGCGCGAGTTGGAGCGAGCCCGTTGTTTTAGCGCCGGGCTTTTTCACTATATGCTAGACAGGGGACTGCGCCCCGAAAAGGTGCACGGGGTCTTCACCAGCTCGGGGTCGTTAGGCCTCATAGGAATTTCATTAGCCTGGACCAAAATTGACCAAGTGGAGATTTCAAATGTTAGCAGCAAAAGACATTCTTCATGCAATCGGGAATACGCCCATTGTTCAACTGCGGAAGGTCGTTCCCCCTGATTCCGCCACCATATTCGTAAAATTAGAGTGGTCGAATCCTACAGGTAGTATGAAAGACAGAATGGCGCAATCGATGATATATCAAGCGGAAGAAGATGGGCGATTGCCCCCTGGCGGCACAGTGGTTGAATATACTGGAGGAAGCACAGGCACTTCGCTTGGACTTATCTGTGGAGCGAAAGGTTATAGACTAAAAATAGTGACTTCTGATGCATTCAGTTTAGAAAAGCGCGACCACATGAAAGCCCTTGGGGCTGAACTGACGCTAGTGCCAAGTGAGGGTGGTAGAACGACAGAGAAGCTAATCAGGGAGATGATAGAGGTGGCTCGCCAGATGAGCAACGAGCCCAATACGTACTGGACTGATCAACTCAATAATTATGACCACATTGCAGGATATCACTCTTTGGGGGAGGAGATCTGGGAGCAAACTGACGGTCAGGTGGATGCCTTTGTGCAAAGTGTAGGTACTGCCGCATCAATCCGTGGCGTTTCTGAAGTCTTAAAAGAGAAGAGACGATCTGTGAAGGTCTTTGCAGTTGAGCCAGCAGAGTCCGCAGTACTATCTGGAGGGGAAACAGGAGGTCACAATATTGAAGGTATCGGCATTGGGTTCACACCTCCTCTATGGGACGCGAATAGGGTTGATGAAGTTCTATGCGTACCCACAGTAGAAGCCAAGGCAATGGCCAGACGTCTTGCATGCGAGGAAGCTCTATTTGCGGGTACATCCTCAGGAGCGAATGTCGCGGCAGCCTTGATCGTAGCCGAAAAACTTGGTCGGGGGGCGACTGTAGTAACACTCATGATTGACTCAGGATTGAAATACCTCAGCACGGATTTATACCGGAGTAGTTAATACGGCATTGGTTGATCAATGTGCCCTAACCTTTCGGTGAAGACGACCGCGCTTGCCCTTAAATGACACCTGGCGGAACGGGGGACTTCACCCCGCAATATGAGCGGGGTCTACGGCAGCCCGAGGCCGTTAGGTTGCCTTGGTGTTACCTTGAATGAGGTTTGTCATAAAACAGATCCCCATCAAACCTCGAGTAACTCGCTCGGATTTTATTTAGAAGAGGATGGAAAACTTGCCCCTCAGCGAAGGGTAATAGGTAATTTGGGTGATTCTAGAGTCCACGATTTCATAGGAGGTTTTTCCGATGGAAGAAACTGACTTCAAAGTTTATGGATATCGATGGGTCGTGCTGCTGGCATTCATGTTTGTCGTCGCCGTCAATCAGCTCTTATGGATAACCTTTGCGCCCATCACGGGAAGTGCCGCCACCTTTTATGGCGTGTCGGATCTCAGCATCGGTCTATTGTCCATGAGCTTCATGATCGTCTATATCGTCGTCTCGATCCCTGCCTCCTGGGTGATAGACACCTATGGCATTCGCGTCGCCGTGGGCATAGGTGCGGCTATAACGGGCATCTTCGGCTTGTTGCGGGGGATCCTGGCGCCCGATTACACATATGTGCTTATTGCCCAAATAGGGATCGCCATCGGACAGCCATTCATCCTCAACGCTGTAACTACCGTAGCGGCTCGTTGGTTTCCTTTCAAGGAGCGGGCGACCGCTGCGGGCCTTGGATCCTTGGCAATGTACCTTGGCATCCTTGTGGCATTGGTGCTGACTCCTTATCTTACGATCCAATCTCAGATTAGCGGTATGCTCCTAACCTACGGGATCGTTTCTGTGTTCGCCGCAGTTGTCTTTTTTGTATTTATTAAAGAACGTCCGCCAACGCCTCCCTGCCCCCCTGACCAGGAACAGCGCTCCCTTGTTTTTGACGGTCTTAAGGAATCCCTGAGAATGAAGGATTTTGTGCTCTTGATGGTTATCTTCTTCGTGGGTTTGGGCGTGTTCAATTCGGTAACAACCTGGATCGAAGATATCGTCAGGCCGAGAGGGTTCTCGATCACCCAGGCCGGTAACATAGGAGGCCTGATGATCGTTGGGGGAATTATCGGTGCTGTAGCCATCCCATTGCTCTCTGACCATTATCGCAAAAGGACGCCTTATTTGTTAATGGGTGTAACCGGTGCGACCCTGGGACTTGTCGGCATTACCTTTGCCACAAGCTACTGGCTCTTACTCGTCTCAGCTTTTATCTTTGGCTTCTTCTTGCTAAGCGCGGGCCCTGTCGGATTCCAGTATGGCGCCGAAGTTACCCATCCAGCACCAGAAGGAATGTCAAACGGCCTTCTTCTGCTTATGGGCCAATTCTCAGGGATCGTTTTCATCTTGGGTATGGACAGTTTCAAATCCCCGGAAACGGGTTCTATGACCTTGCCCTTGATGGTGCTCATCGGTCTCTTGGTTGTAAGCCTGCTCTTTAGTACAAGGCTCAGGGAAGCGAAAACATTGATAACTGAAAATCGGAGGGATTGACGACCGGAAGGAGATCACCCCCTTTCGGACAACAAGATATTACCAGGCGTGTCCTGCGTACTTACCTCTCGAAATTTGAGTGAAGAGATGCTTATTAAGCCATGGACCTTGTGACTGTCTTATCCATTGTGGTGATAGGAGTAATGGTTGTCGCAGCGACAATATTGGCCATATTATTCGTGCGATTTCTGCGCACAGTGGAGGAGAAATTCTCCAGTCGTAGATCCAGCCAATTGGTCGACAATATACAAACCTTTCCTGCGCAAATCCCCTCTGAAATTGGGAAATCTAAAGAAGGAAGATCCAAGAAGTTGGGACCGGGGGGATATTTATTCATTTTTTCAATAGTTGGAACCATTGTGCTCGTAATATCTACCATATTTAGCACGCGGAATTTTAACATCCGTCGCGATGCGGCTATCGAATTTCTCGCCCTTGCATCAAATTGGCCCATCGTCCTCGAGGAACCTTTTGACCAAAACGAAATCGGGTGGAATGTTGGGGAGTTTAGCAACGAACTGTTGGTTGGAGATCAAAAGATAACGGATGGCAAGTACTTTGATAGCTACGAGAACGAACAAGCCCCCACTGGCAAGGTCGGATTGGCCGAAAGCCTACCTGCAGCAGGAGAAGAAGCTACGATCGAGTTCGATAACTTTGTGTTGCGCGCCCCCTGATCCAGTCATAACGATTGAAGCATAGTATCTGGCAATCTCAATCAACTTAACTGGACAACGATAAAAATCTGCGTAATCATAACCAGAGAGGGGCTCACCGCCCAACCGCTCGCCAGACTGCGTGAAGAGTCGTAAATAAAGGTTGGTGTGGAATAAAATCACTCACGGGAGCTCGTATTGGGTCAATTCTCGTAATGCACCAAATTTACGCAAATAGCAATGCACTTTCCTTGGAACCGTTCGCTATCGAGATATTTCATGGGGAGACTAGCCTCCATTTTAAGTCGACAGCGAACAATGCTCCATAATTCACATCCGGCGATTGGTTGAATTAACCGCGCACTTTTCAGCGCGCAGGTTAACAAAACTATAGAGAAGGGACGCGCCATGAAGAAAGTACTGAGTGTCAGCCTGGGCTCTTCGACTCGAGATCATTCAACAGAAGCCGAGTTCCTGGGGGAGCATTTCTGGCTCAGCCGCCAGGGCACGGACGGCGATTTCGATCGCTGCGTCCAGATGTACCGCGACAACGATGGCAAGGTGGATGCCTTTGGCGTAGGCGGTACGGAGTTTTATTTGTGGGTGAACGGCCGGCGCTACTATTTCCGCGAGGCCAAGCGGATCCGCGAAGCGATTAAGATCTCCAAGGTGGGGGATGGCAACGGGATCAAGCATCTCCTAGCACCACTGGCGATCCAGGCGCTCAAAGAGCACGGATTTGACCTGCGCGGCAAGAAAGCCCTCAAGACGACGGCCGTCGACCGCTACGGCCTGGCAAAGGCGCTCGTCGATGCCGGCTGCGACGTGACCTTCGGCGACTTCATGTTCGCACTCGACCTCCCCATCCCCATCCGCAGCATCCGCGCCGTGCACATCATGGCAGTCCTGCTTCTGCCCATCATGACTCAGCTCCCCTTCCGCTGGCTTTACCCTGTGGGTGCCGAGCAGGAGAAGGAGCCCTCCAAGAAGTACAGCCGGTTCGCTGAGGAGGCGGATGTCATCGCCGGCGACTTCCTGCAAATCTGGTCCAACCTGCCCGACGACCTGAGCGGAAAGATCATCATCACCAACACCACAACTGCGGAGAACGTCGAGGCGCTTCAAAAACGCAATCTGCATGTCCTCGTGACGAACACCCCCCGACTGGAGGGGCGCTCTTTCGGCACGAACGTCATCGAGGCCATGTGCCGCTGCCTGATCGATAAGCCCGACGATCAGATCACCGAAGCGGACTTCAAGGACATTATCGCCCGCGTACCCCTCAAGCCGCAGGTGCACATCCTGAATTAGTTGATTCGCATCACGCGGCTGGTGCAGGGTCACCGCCCGCGGCGTGAGTTGCATTGAGCCTTGTGTTTCGGCACCGGGCTTTTTCATAGTATGCTAGAACTCGTTGGCCGAGCATATTCGAATCGCGGTTCGAAGAATGAAAGCAGACGCAATTATCGTGAAGGGTAGGTCAAAGTAATCAACAATGGAACCGTTGACCATAACCAAGCGACAAGCCCGTCGTTTCATCCTCGCCCATCAGGGTTTGTGGCCGCCATATGAGTCGCAGGGTAAAGTGGGCGTCCTCGAATTCATTCACCGTGTTGGCTGTATCCAGTTCGATCCACTGAACATCGTTGGCCGCAACCCGGAGTTGGTGCTCCAGGCCCGCGTTTCGGGCTTTCGGCCGCTGATGCTGCAGGATTTGCTGTATGAAGACAGGAAGCTTCTGGATGGGTGGGATAAGAATATGTCCATCTATGGTGTGGAGGACTGGCCGTATTTCCACCGTCGTCGAGAAGCTGCCACGCGCAATCCCGGCAGGAGCCCCGAACCCGTCCGCGCGATCATGCCCCAGGTCCGTAAAGCGCTTGAGGAGCGCGGCCCGCTGTCTTCAATTGACCTGGATTTCAATCAGACCGTAGATTGGTCGTGGGCTCCGACACGGTTAGCCCGCGCCGCATTGGAAAGCATGTACTGGGGAGGCGAGCTTATTATTCATCACAAGGTGAACACCCGAAAAGTGTATGACTTTGCCAGTCGTCACCTTCCGGAAGCGCTTTTGTCAGCCTCCCACCCCCATGAGACCGAGGAGCAGTTTCACGATTGGTATGTTCACAGACGTTATGGGGGCGTAGGTTTACTGTGGGAGAAGTCCGGCGATGCCTGGCTGGGGATGCCTGGAATCAAAAGCGTGGAACGCAAGGCGGCCCTGTCGCGGCTGCTCGAACAAGGGAAAATGGTAGAGGTGGGCGTGAAGGGAGTAAAGCTGCCTCTCTATATGAGGAGCGAGGAGGAGATGCTCCTTCACTCGACACTGGACTCTAGCACCCCGTCATCCCGTGCTGTAATACTGGCTCCTTTAGATAACCTGCTGTGGGACCGGCGCTTCGTAAAGGAGTTGTTTGATTTTTACTACATATGGGAGGTCTACAAGCCCGTTGCCGAACGCCGCTATGGCTATTATGTG
Source organism: Anaerolineales bacterium (assembly GCA_049644665.1). GTDB lineage: Bacteria > Chloroflexota > Anaerolineae > Anaerolineales > E44-bin32 > E44-bin32. The sequence continues at coordinate 21,189 of JBARSI010000011.1, read as the reverse complement.
CTTCCCATTCTCTACGGCGACCGCTTTGTTGCCCGGTTCGAACCCGGACAGGATAAGAAGAATGGGGCTTTGATTATCAAGAATTGGTGGTGGGAGCCCGGGATAAATCAGTCGGGAAGGATGCACGCCGCCCTCCGCAACTGCTTTAAACAGTTTCTCGACTACCTCGGTGCGGATCATCTCCAGATTGGAAGTAAGACTAAAGAACAAGCAAGTCTGGAGTGGTTGGCATCAATAGCTTGAGAAATGACGGTCGCAGAAGTGTGTCTGGAGGCAAATACACACGGGGTATTCATCAACTCGAGGACATTTACCGGATACCGACTGCAGCGGTTTGCACGAAAAGAACCCAACCCTGGAGAAAGCAAACGATGACAGTTAAAATGCGCACCTGTGAAGGAACGGTAGATTTCCCGGCAATCAGCGATTTCCTGTACAACCTTTACCAACCGGATAACCATGATGGCAACTGGCTGCAGCCGATGTGGGAGTATGCGTACACGCATCCATGGTTTGATGAGGAGTCCGTTTCTCAAATCGGGATATGGGAAGACGCAGGGACAATCGTGGCCGCGACCCTATTCGGACTGCGCCTCGGCCAAGCGTCCTTTCAAATACACCCGGACTACCTGCATCTGAAAGGGGAGATGCTCTCCTATGCCGAGCAGCATCTCGTGGGCACAACGGAGCAAGGGAAGCGGTATATCAAAATATACGTGAAGGAAGATGACGCTGCATTCGAAAGTGTGTTGCGGATACAGGGTTACGAGGAGGAACCTGCGTCGCACTGGCCAATGTGCCAGTTTGTGATCCCGGATCCTTTTCCGCCAATCCACCTACCGGACGGGTTTCGTCTCAAGAGCCTGGCCGACGACAATGATTTGGTCAAGGTAGATCGCGTGCTCTGGCGCGGGTTCAACCATCCCGGTGAGTCGCCTGCCGATGGCATTGAAGACCGAAAAAAGATGCAATCAGGACCGCATTTCCGCAAGGATCTAACGATTGTAGTTGAGGCACCCGACGGTAATTTCGTGGCTTTCGGGGGCTTGTGGTTTGACCCAGCCAACAGGTTCGGCTATGTGGAACCCGTCGCCACTGATCCTGACTACCGGCGCATGGGACTTGGTAAAGCTGCGGTGCTGGAAGGTATTCGCCGCTGCGGTGAGCTTGGAGCAACTGTGGCCTACGTGGGCACCGATATACGCTTCTATCTGGCTATGGGATTCAAGAAATTGTTCACATTGAATTGCTGGATCAAGTACTTTCCAAGCGATTAAACGCAAATTGCCCTCCAACCACTCGCCTACTCAATGTTTTTTTCGTGGCCGCGGGCCTCGCGAAAGAGCGCACCATGGTTAGCGCCGTGGAAGGTAAACAAAAGCATTTGGAACCGCCCTTCAGTCTGGAGAAGACAACCGGGAGGCTCTAAAGAAGATCAATTTCAACGCATCACACTACGGGTCAATCCCATATGCTGGCGATCGAAACCCGAAGCAATGAGGCTCACATTCGCTCCCACCAACACCCCCGCTTAGAATACCTTCATCCAGTGTTGCCTCCCATATCGTGGGTCCTTCTATTATTACTGGACAGGGTGCAGGTGAATTCTCGGTCGGACCACAGACACTAACGCATGTCATACCTTCGTAGGTAAGCTTCATATTCGCTGTTCCGCTCATACTGCAAGTTTCAAGATCATATTGTCCCTTAACTCCGGTCGTCGTGATCGTGATCGTGCAGTAGAAAACATCATCGTATAACTGGTAGTAGAAGCTGCCGCTTACAGCGCCGCCGCCTGAGGGATAAGTGATGGTGGCCTCATTAACGACAGCACCACCATGGTTAACCTCTCCTGTCATCGTCACCGACCCTCCCGCATCATTCTTCGGGATGGCATCGTAGAGACTCTGGCAGGCTTCAGTCGCCTCATCCTCGCTTGCCCCGGATACCGCCTGGTTACGGAGGCAGTCTCTCCACTGGAAGATCGCCGACGTCTGACAATTGCGTTGTTCTTCTATGAGAAGGGTCTTGAGATCTGGCCAAGCCCGATCAAACCAATCTTGATCCTCGCGAAAGGCATCATCCCCCGACTGCTCATCGCCCGATCCACCTTCATCAGGCTCACGCTCCCGAGCATTCTCAATTGCTTCTGCCGTTTGCGTGGCATAGCGCTTCGCCCTACCAGTTGCCCGATCCCGGAACCCCACCCACCAGCGATCGAGCACTCTTCTGAGGCGAGCCTCCACCCATGGGCTCAGAGGTCCAAATCTGCTGGCGAATCTGGCAATGATGCTTTTGACGCGCCCTTCGAAGACGTCGCGGATTGTGGTCTTAACCTTGTTCACCACAAAGTGGATCGCGAGTTTACCGCCCTCGACGACTACAAATTTCACCCCTTTGCCAATACCCTTTGCCAATTTGCCGATGCCGCGGCCGATGACCTTGAAAGGATTGAACTCTCTTCGCCGGCGTCGTTGGGTCAAGCTGCTGGCTTGCTGCTCAAGATCGGAAATCTTATTGATTAGTGAGCCTTGAACGAACTCATATTGACGGTCGGTGTACTGGTCCTTCTGCGCCTCGAGAGTGTCCTGGTGTTTGCGGTAGAGTTCAATTAAACCGACAACTTCATTGATGCTCCCCCCCTCCGCTTTAATGCCCACCGGTCTCAGGCTCATCTGCCCGTGTGCGCTCACCAGAGGCTCGCTTTCGATACTCTCGACAAGCCTCACCTGGCTGGCGATCATGAGCAGCATGGCGTCGTCGTGCGAGCGGTCTGAGCTATATGCGGGACTGCATCCTGGCAATAACCCGAGCATGAAAACAAGGAACAGAAGTCCTGCCCGACATCTTTGTGATCGACTTGACATTCCGTCCCTCCTCTTGGATCTAAAAGCCAAGATACCCGCAGTTATCGCGGTGGCCATGTACCCAGCTCACGTTCCGATGAGTTTAACGTCTTCAGTCAACTACCTCTCCATTTAAACTGAAATTCCCTACCGGTCATGTACATATAGGAGGCTCATGCTTCGGGCTCTCTATGGGTTAACGCCAAACCCGGGTGCCCGGAAACTAAAACACCCTCGATCACAATCCTGATCCCCTACGTCTCCGCTCAGGATGCCATCTTCGAGTCTAGCTTCCCACACCGTCGTTCTGTTCAGCGTTACTGGACAACTCGGGAGGGTAGAGAACGGACCTGAGCCGCAGACACTTACACAATATCCTTCGAAAAGAAGTTCACTCATTGCCTCCCCCCGCATTGTGCATGTTGCCTGATCGTATTGTCCAACAAACTTTGTTGTTGTCAGGGTATACGTGCAACCAAACACGTCATCGTAGCGCTGGAAGTTGACTTGGCCAACTACTTCGCCACCAGCGGATGGATAGGTAATCGTGACCTCATTGGGATTGGCATCCAGGAAATATGATTGACCTGTCATTGATACAGACCCCCCGGCATCATTCTTTGGAATGGCATTAAAAATGGGTTCACATGCGTTGATTGCATCTTCGGCGCTAGTACCGGAGGCTGCTTTATCCAAGAGGCAGCTCTTTAATTCTACGATCGCAGTTTTTTGGCAGTTTTTCCCCTCTAATACCAATAACACTTCCGTATCTTGCCAGACCTCATCGAACCAATCTTCACCATACTTAGGTTTATCCTGGCGTTCAGTCACCTCCCCATCTTCAACACATTGATCCCCTGTAGGACCTCGGGCGACCTCCCATTTCTTCATGATCAGGCGCTCTGCGCCTCGCTGGATCGCACTGCGCAATTCCTTGCGGGCCAGGGATTTCAGGCGACTGCGGACGAGGACACGCAGCGCTTTGAACTCAATACCTCCGGGAGTCTTTACTGCCTGCACGACCTCTTCTCCCAGTGTGCGCAGGATGCGGCGCCCGATGGGTCCAATAGCATGCCAAAGGCGTTTTCCTGCCTCTTTAATATTGGCACCCAGACGCGTGAAGAATTTGCGCTTATCGCCGCGGATTTGCCGCAAGAGGCTGAGCGTCGCCCGCAGTTCACGCTTACCTTCTTCGCAAATGTTATCGAGAGTCGAGACGGCACATTCGTCGTCCCTCTCCAAGAGCACTCGCCGGGTCGTGTCGCACTCCTTGATGAGGTTGGCGATCTCCCCCTTGACGGCATTGATCATGGCCACGACGAGCTGCTCGTCAACCGATACTGACAGTGGTGCGCTTCTCAGCGACATCAATCCGGATGCTTTCGCATACTCGATCTCCTCCTCGGTCTCACCGGCGAGGATCGTCTGACTCACGGCCATCAAATGCAGCCCATCCTGGAGCGTGCGCTCGGGCTCCCCTGCCCTTGCAGGGTAGACCACGAATAATGAGTTTAGGACGATGGACACCCCCAGCAGAGCAGCGATTGACTGAATAAACACTGCTCTCATTTTTGCGTTCGCTGGTTGAGTTGGCATTTCTTCCCTACCCTTCGATCTCAAGCGCCAACGCTTCAACATATAGCAACTCATCTTTCTTCAAACCAAAGGTTAGTTCGTCGGCGTAGTACACCTCACCGTCTTTGACCAGTTCCTTCTCCAAGGGCACAACCAGGTAGGTCTCCAGACCCGCTGAAGCGATGACTTCATCCAGGCTCATGTAGGCCACAAATTGCTCGGGGCGATAAGGGATGGGAACCAACTCACCCAGGAGCTCGATCTCCAAGGGATCCTCGGCCACTTGCTCGCCGTTGATAAAGGTGTACTCCAGGCCGGTGGTGTAATAACTCCAGGCTTCAAAGCGCACGTCGCCGTAAGAGCCATCCATTTGCTCTTCCTCGTAAAACAAGATCGCGAACGCATCTGGATATCCCCATTGGTCGATGACGCTTAACTGCGGCGCGGATAGCGTATAGCTGGCCAGATCGAGCGCCTCCAGTTCAATCTCCTCAACGATCTTGGGTTCTTGCTGGTAAGACTGCCATCCCCCGATCAGAAAGATCGCGGCGCCGACGGCGAGGATCAGTGCAATAGCCCCACAGCCGAGCGCTAGTGGGCGCCAGGATCGCTTTGCCTTGGGAGCAAGTGCCGCCGCTGATGCAGCAGCTGCAGGTTGAGCTGCTGTGGGGGGCATGCCTCTCACCCAGTCGCTGCCGTCCCAGTAATGCCAGGCGTCCGCCTCACCCCCTAACCACCAGTTCTGTCCAGCAGCATCCTGAACCGTCAAACCCTGGACTTCAGCCTGGTAGGCATTGGCATCAAGCTCGCCGCGACCGTAACGTGCTCGCAGTTCGGCCAGGCGCGTTTCCAACGCCTGGAATGCGGGGGGAAGGTTTGCGATCGGATCGCTCATCTCTTGGCTCCTCTTCAAATATGGAGGCTCGCTGGCCTAGAAACAAAGAGCAGCCATCACTGGCTGCCCATTCTTGATTGAAATGGCGTCCCCCATCCACTCGATACCCCGAAAGTCCTTGCGTGGGTGATCGGCACCAACCCCCTTCACGGTGGATTGATTGTATCTACGCATACCCATCCTGGGGGTTTGCTCAATACTGCGATGGCGGACGAGGTATGGTACACCGCAAACAGCCATGACGCAAAAAGCCAGGGACAGTTTGCGACCCTGGCTGATGCGATGCGGCTTATTTAGATAAGGGAATTTGAAAATAGATCCGATTCTTAATCACGAACTTGAGCAGTTGGACACCGTACGAGATCATGATCAAAACCAGCAGGTAATCGAGGCTAAATTCCTGGCCGCCCAACGGGGCCATACCTTGAGTGGAAACGTAGCCAACCGGCGGTCCTACGAGCATGGCTCCAAGAAGAACGATCCCTGCAACCCAGATGATGGCTTTTACCCAGCGGGTCAGCGGCTCCCAGGTACCCCGTCGCAGCAGGACCAGGTTGAGCAGGATGAGTGCTCCCAGGATCAGATTGGTAGGCAGGACATAGGGCATGAACGCCGGCGTTAATGCTGATATATGATGCCAGGCACCCGCCCGGAAATAGCTTACCCCCACCCACTCCGGGAAAAAGTTGATCAATGCTATCCCTGCGACTGCAGAGAATATCCCCATCACTGCGCTCACTGGGCTCACGATGTCAAGATCCTTTACCTGCGGCAGCTTGTCGGGATCCCAATCCTTCTCTTCGGGCTTATGACCATTAAGGACATAGCGTTCCAGGATGGCGAAGACCGCCAACAGGAAACCGATCGAGGCGAAGATCGACATGTACAGCGAGGCGAGCGAAGCACCAATCGTCGCCAGCGAAATCCCCTGCCCCGATTTATAACTTCCAGCAAGCAAGCCAAAGACGAACAGCGCGGCCATAACGATCAGCACTATCCTGGTGACCTTCAGGAACGCCGGGTAAAGGCGCGGACCGACCAGATACTGCGAAGCGGAGTAGCGTGCCGCCATCTTTTCCGGGTGGTCCATCCCACGCAGGATTGTTTTAACCAACGCTTCATCCGCTGACCCGCCCAGCTCTCTGGCCTGGTCCTCCACCGCATCCAGTAGCGATGAACGCAGCTCACGTTCAACATCTGCGCGGATTTTAGACGGCAGCCTCTGTCCAACAGCGGCCACATAGCGATCGATCAAACCTTTGTTTTCCGTTGCATTCATGACAACATTCCTTTCATTACTTTGACTAATTTATTCCATTCAATCTGAAGCGCTTCCAATACCTTCAGGCCATCAGCGCTTATCTGGTAATACCGCCGCGGGCGGGCTCCTTCCACGTTCCACTCGCTATCCAGCAAGCCGTTATCCTGCAGCCGGCGGAGCAAAGGATAAACAGTCCCTTGGTCAATCTCCAAACCTTTTTCATTGAGCAGTTTGATCAAGGAGTACCCGTAATGCTCGTCCCGCAGCTGGCTGAGAATCGCCAGCGTAATCACGCCGCGCCTCAGCTCCAGGGTGGTATTTTCTGGATCTTTTTGGGTCATGCGCTTGCTCCTATCCCGCCCTTTAAGTTTCTTGCTGCGCATTATACTGTATTATACATAGTATTGTCAAGTACTTACTATTAGTTGCTATATGTTATTCTATATTCACAAGTGTAGAGGTATATTTGAGATGGGAATTCTGCAGCGTTTTCATTTCGCCAATCCCCCACTGCTTCCAACCTTCAGGGTGCACTTGTACGGTAAATCTTCGGAGGATAGAATCCGGAAAACGGGCAAGGAGATCAATTATGAATTTTTCTGAACTGATCAGGAGCAGGTACAGCGTTCGAGCGTACAAACCGGATCCGGTGGAGGAGGAGAAGTTGGCAGCTGTTCTCGAAGCCGCTCGCCTGGCGCCGACCGCCGCAAACAGACAGCCCTTCCGATTATTCGTTATCCCCACAGAAGGACGGCAAGAAGAGCTAGGGCGCATATACGCAAAGGAATGGTTTGTCCAGCCCCCATTGATCATCTGCGCCTGCGGGCTGCCGGGTGAGGTATGGAAAGGCGAACACGGCCGGGATTACCTCGGGGTTGATGTTGCCATCGTCATGGACCATCTCATCCTGGCCGCCGCCGATCTTGGACTGGGCACCTGCTGGATCGGTGCTTTCGACGCCGATGCCGCGCGCGAAATCCTCGACCTACCCGCCGGCGCCGAGCCTCTCATCTTCACCCCTCTGGGCTACCCGGCGGATTCACCCAAGCCCAAGGAGCGCAAGCCCTTGGAGGATTTGGTCCGCTATATATAAACATCAGAGTCTACTCACCGGCGGGTAATCTTGCTGGGCGGCAGGCAATGGCGGATGAATTACGGCAGGCAGAAAACCGAGATTCTTCGTCGCGGAGTTTCTCCTGAGCGAAGGCGAAGGGATACTCAGAATGACAGGATCGGGAAAAGTTCCTCTCCACCCAATGTCATTTCGAGTGAGCCGCGAAGCGGCGACCGAGAAATCCCTATGATGTAGCATAAGGGCTTCCGCTCTGCACCGAATGCCCCCACCTACATGTCATGCTGAGCGAAGCGAAGCATCTCGGTTTTTCACCTGGAGGGTAACCTTTCCAGGAGGGAGATTCTTCGTCGCTGTGCTCCTCAGAATGACAGGATTGGGAAAGGTTCCTCTCCACAGAATGTCATTGCGAGCGAAGCGAAGCAATCTCCTCGTTACCCGCGCGGAGACTGAGATCCTTCGTCTTCGCTCAGGACAGGCGTCGCCCTGACGGGCTCCTCGCTATGACAAGGGCAAGGACGCTTCTGCGGTAGGCGTTCCTCCGTGTATAATGACATCTTCTCTCTGTCTACAGTCTTTATTTGTAAACCCTAATCGGAGCATCCAAGCGTGGATCGACGTTTCATTCCCTTATTCATGATCGTGTTCGTTGACCTGGTTGGCTTCGGGATCGTGATCCCGGTGCTGCTCCTGCACGCCGGAGAGAGCTTCGGCGCAACGGATCTCCAAGCGACAGGTCTCCTCACGGCTTTTTCCATCTGCATGGTCATAGCCGGTCCGGTTCTGGGCCGCCTATCGGACGCCTATGGGCGGCGGCCGGTGCTCATCGTAAGCCAGATCGGTACGTTCATCGGTTTCATCGTCCTGGGGTTGGCAAATTCATTATTTCTGCTTTATCTGGGACGAATCATCGACGGCATCTCGGGCGGAAATATCACCACAGCTCGAGCCTACATCAACGACATCACAACGGAGGAGAACCGCGCCCGCGGTTTTGGATTGATCAGCGCCGCGTTCGGTGCAGGTTTTATTGTGGGTCCGGCATTGGGAGGTGCTGCCGTTACTTTCACCGCCGGGGTGCCCTCCCTCGCTGCCTACAGCCAGAATGCACCGTTCTTCGTCGCTGCTCTCTTTTCCCTGGCTTCCATTCTGGGAACGTATTTCATCCTGCCGGAGAGCCTCGTTCCCGAAGCGCGCCAACCTCTGGGTGTGCGCTCAAAAGATACAGATGGCGATCTCGGCTTGATTGGCATTCTGAAGATGGAGAAGATGCGCACCATCCTCAGCTTTACCTTTGTGACCTTCCTGGCTTTCTCGCTTTTCCAATCCAGCTTTCCGATCTTCGCTCGCCGCCGCCTTTTCAGTGATGTTTCGTTAGAGATGGCCCAGCGCAACATCGGCCTGGTGCTCACCTTGTTTGGCCTGACCAACGTTATCATGCAGAGTTTCTTCGTCGGCCCGCTCGTTCGTCGCTTCGGCGAGCAGCGCCTGATCGTGTACGCGACCTTCGGACGCATTATCGCTTTTCTCGGTGCAGCCCTCACCTTGAATGCCTATATTTTCGCCGCGTTCGCCGCTCCGTTGGCGATCGGCAACGCAATAAGCCAACCTTCGCTGCAATCGATCATCAGCCGTTTTGCGCCTCCGCAGCTGCGCGGCCGGGTGCTGGGCCTGTTCCAATCGACGAACAGCCTCACACTCGTTTTCGGTCCCATCATTGCCGGCACCCTGCTGAGCGCGGATTTCCCCTCCTTTTCATCCGAGAACGCGGCGGCTCTGCCAATGTTCGCCGCCGCAGCACTGGTGACAATCGCCTTCTTCATGAGCTTCAGGATCCTTAATTTGGAACTCCCTACACAGGAAGCAGCGCCTGAAGAAGTTTGATCGCCTTGTGGGATGATCGCTTCGTTCTTCGCAAGAACATGGACGGGGAGGGACTTGCATTAATCAATCTCATTGCAAGTGTGCCGGGAACTCACAGGCTGCTCCCCCACCGTCGACAAGAGTCATCATGTGAGATAAGATCGTTCCATTCTCAATGCCCGAGTCACAAAACATGACCCCTCCACAAAGCACTGCTTCTCCACAGACAAAGGGGTATATCACAGCGTTGGTCGGCACCGCCCTCTGGTCGAGCACGGCGATCTTCATTCGTCACCTGACCGAGACCAACCGTCTTCCCGCGCTTGTGCTCGCCTTTTGGCGTGAATTCCTGGTTTCCCTGACGCTCTTCATCGTCCTGCGGCTCATACGCCCAACGTTGATCCGGCTGCCAAAGTCGCAGCTATCCTTTCTCATCCTCTATGGTTTCATACTGATGCTGTTCAATGCCGTCTGGACAATCTCGGTGGCGCTGAATGGAGCGGCTGTGGCGACCGTTTTATGCTACAGCTCCCCTGCCATCACGGCGCTGGTCGCATGGCGATTGTGGGGCGAGCCTCTGGGACTTCGCACGATCATGGCCGTTAGTTTGGGTCTCGCTGGATGTATCATCCTCTCGGGAGCATACAGCCCCGCACAATGGGATGTAAATCCCGGAGGGATCGTCATCGGATTAGCCTCTGGGTTCATGTTCGCTGCATACAGCCTCCTTGGCAAAACCGCCTCGCACCGCGGCTTAAATCCCTGGACGACGTTGACCTACACCTTCACTTTTGCCACAGCATTTATGTTCCTCGTGCTGCAACTATCGCTCGGAGAGAGACTTCCCATCCTGAGTGGGATCGGCAATCCGGGTGAGCTTTTCTGGTTGGGAAGGGATTGGGTGGCGTGGGGAATTCTCATCACACTGGCAGTCGGCCCCACGATCGGCGGCTATGGACTCTACACCGTCAGTCTCACCCTGCTGCCCGCGAGTGTGGCTAACTTGATAACTTTGCTAGAACCCCCATTGACCACAGCCTTGGCCTATCTGTTGCTCGGCGAGCGCATGACCTCCCCTCAGATCCTTGGTGCGGTAATCATCATCCTGGGCCTGGTCATTCATCGCGTTGCCATACGCAATAACGGGTAAAGCGCATCACCTTGGCACGCGATTCTTCCATCAAATAGACAACAAGCGTTAACATATCTTCGGATGATGAATTGGGTTATCTCTGGGATTCCTCGCCCCTCCCGGGGTTCGAAGGTACATATATGCGTGGGATTTGCCTCCCGGTAAATGTCATGCTGAGCGAAGCGAAGCATCTCGGTTTTTCACCTGGAGGGCAGCCCTTTCATGAGGGAGATTCTTCGTCGCCGTGCTCCTCAGAATGACATTGGCCATGGACCTGTCATTGCGAACGACGCGAAGCAATCTCCTCGTTTCTTGCGTGGAGATTGAGATCCTTCAGCTTCGGTCCCCCCTCTAAATTCACTCCGTGAAATCATACCCAAAACTAGATCCTGAGATCACATCAAGGACACTCGCGGTGCCCGGGAGGTCTACCTTCGCAAATCTGTGCGTCGACGTCAGTTCATCGAGATACAGGAAGGTATCCGCATCCACCCATTGAAGACGGCTCCCAAAGCCAACGCCTGCGGCAGTGACCCCCATGCTTCCAAGGTTCAAATTGCGGGGCCTGTCGGTGTAAACAAACTGGGTCGAATCGGGATTCCACCCCTGCCAGGATAAGTTCCCCGAAGCATAAATACTCTCTCCAGAACCATCGAGCGGAGCTACAACAAGATCAGAAGTCGTCGTTGATATCTCCCGTAAAAAGACGACCTTCGAAAGATCCGGAGCGATTGCCGGCGTTTTGCCCTGGTTACGGAAAAAGAGAAAACCCGTGATATCCAACAGGGGTGTTGGCGGCCCCTCTACGGGAACGCGCCAGACGAGAGCCGAATCATCGACAAAAGGATCTTGCGCCGGAATGAGCACTGCGACTGCGCTCTCATCAGGAGCCCAGACAGGTATCGGATAATAAGCATATTCGCTGTAGGTCATCACGAAGGGGAAGGTGAGGTGATCCGGACTCCTATCGCTGCCGTCCGTGCGAACGAAACCCAGGCTTGTCGGCAATACCAGGGCCAGCATATCGCCGCTCGGCGAGAAATAAAAATCCCCTCCCAGACCATAATCCAACAGCATGGTTCGGACGCTGGTGTCGGTGTCGATGGACCATAGATCGTTGTTCTGCACCAGGCCCGGTCCCTCATAAGTCCTGCGCGTGTTCACTAATACAGTATGTGTGCCGGGAACGAAGTCGAACTGATAGGGCACATGATGGATTGCCCCCTCCAGCGGATAGAGTGCGTCGAGGTCTGGCTGAGAGAAAAGCACCGATTCGGTGCCCGCCACTGTGTCGACAACCCGCAGATTATAGACTTCGAGAGAGATGTCATGCCAGGTGAAGGCCGCGAGCTGACCGTCCGTAGATATGACAACACGCTCGACATTCCCGCTGGTGGTCAGTTGAGTCGGCGCGGCCCCTTCCTCAACGAACCAGACATTTCCGCCGCTGATGTACGCCACCTGCAGCACCCCTGGTCCGGGCGCTTCGGTTGGAGGCAGGAGTGTAGGAATTTCGCTGACCTCTGCCGTGGCATCAGGAGAGGTCTGATCCACAGGCACACCCGCCTCGTCCACGCCCATAGCTTCGAGCGTGGCGGCGACAACGGTGCCCATGGCGCTTTCATCGATGGACCCATCGCAGCCGGCGAGGGATAACAACATAACGAGAAGCAGAAAGATCAGCGAACGTGTTTTCACGGCTTATCTCCTCTCACGAATCCGAAACGCTACGCATCAGGTAAGTTCGTTCCGCGGTCATATCCCGCTTATACTGCACGGAAATACCGCGGCGACACAAATATGTACCTCGTGATTTCAACCCGTTGGATTATCTCGAAATCAACTTAAATATAGTAGAGAAGCTCAAACACGGCTAATAACCCGGTTTTCATTTGGGTCGACAGATCGAGTGGCCAGTGAGCCCTTGAAAGGCAGAAGATTATTGACTTGATCCTGTTTTTTTTCAGCGTTCTCAATTTTCTCAATGTCTCAGCGATTCAAATAAACTGAACCTGCTGCCACCCCCGTGTTACCTCTCAACACCCACAATCTTCACTTCCCCCAGCGCATCCAGGAAACACAGCGCAGCCTGCGGCGTCTCACCCAATAGCTGCTGAACCGCTTCGGCATAGCGCCTGACCTGCGGGCGATGCTCTTCAAACGCCTTTGCAAGGGCGTCATCATCTCGAATCTCGTCCGACTTGAAATCCAGCAGCTGCCAGGCTTCATTCACACGATACAGCAAGTCGATGCGCCCAGAATCAGAGCCCCAGGATGGGTGTGGGCGGGTATAGGGAACCTCATGCAACCGCTCGGAGGCTGCATTAATTTCGAGATAGACATCATGTTCCTGGAAACGCCCGAGCAGTTTCTCCGCTTCCCGGATCGCCCGCCCGCGCTGCCCGGGATCGATCAGACCATGCGATAGCGCCGTTACTTCAAGCAGCGATTTCAGTGGAGCGTCACCCGGGAAAACCCACGAGTGTATGGCATCATGAACCAGCGCCCCCACAACCACGGCCGGCGGGTGCAGCCGCTCACCCGTCGCCCGCCAATCACGTTCGGGCTCACCGGTCTTTTCATCATCCATGCCGCCGTCACTCACCTCCACGAGCGGATCGTAGAGGTCTCGCGCCTCAGACTCGGGCCATGCGGCTTGATCATCCAGCTCCGCATCCCCCGACTCGAGGTTTTCCGCGACCCAGACTCCGACCTCGCGGCCATTGGGCATGCTCGCCCGCGTCCATCCCCCAGCCCCTTGCCCCAGGCTTTCCGGATCTAGATCGAGCACCTCCAGGAAGGCTTTCATCCAACCTTCGGCGGTCAGTTTCCCCCAACGGAGTGAGAGATGCCCATTTAAGATGAGCCGCTCCCGGGCGCGCGTTGCGGCGACGTAGAGAATCCGGTTCTCCTCCTCTTGAGATTGCTGCTGGTCGATGAATCTTGCCAGGTTGTAGATCAGCGGTGATCCTTCAAGGCGGTCGAATCTGAAAGCAGGCCCAGTCTCGGGGAGCAAATAAGCCAGCTCGGCCCTTCCCAGCGGTTTGCGGGAGGTATCCGCCAGGACGACAACTTCAAATTCCAGCCCTTTCGCTTTATGGATGGTCATCAACCGCACGGCGCCAAGTGCTTCGGCCGGCGCCTCCCCCTCCCTCGCGCCCACTTCCCGCAGCGTACGCAGGTATTCAAAGAACCCCCGAACTCTAACCAGACCGCTGATGTGAGCATCCTGCAGGAGCTTATCCAGGTTCCGCCAGAGGCGGATATGAGACGCAGCGAGGATGGCGCGGTAGTCGGTTGCATCCACAATCTTCTTAAGCAACTCGGCGACGGGCATTCGATCCACGAGCGGACGGAACTTAGCGAGAAAACCCTGAACCCGGACGGCTGCTTCTTGATCCGCGTCTCCGAGGTGACCCAGATCACCCTCCAGAGCGGTGAGAAGAGGCTGGGGGACATCAGCGTGCAATCGTAAAAGGAACAATCCGGGATCGGAGATGCCGAAGGCCGGCGAGCGTAATAGCCCGGCCAGAGCGGCGTCATTCGACGGTTCGCTCAGCGCCCGCAGAATATTGAGCACATCCCGAATTTCCGGCCGATCGTAGAATCCACTCCCCGCCACTGTGACGAAGGGGATACCCGCATCTTCGAGCGCTTCCTCGTACTCTCCGAAACCGGTTGAGGCACGGAAGAGCAAGGCCACGTCGTCGTAGGCGCTGATCTCTCCTAGTTCCTTCAATTCAAGCAAGCGCCTGGCAAGGGCGCGCGCACCTTGCAGTCGTGCTTTCCCGGCGCCTTCCCCAGTACCAACGATTACTTCGGTGAACGGCGGGGTGACAGCAAGAACCGGCTCATCTCTATCGGCATTGAGCGCCGTATAGGGGACCTTGTAAAGGCGTTCGGGATCTTCGCTTTCGCCGAGGATGGGCGCGAGCAATCCATCCATTTCCTGCAGCAACCCATCGTGGGTGCGAAAGGTGCGCTTTAACTCGAAGTGCTCCCCGCGGCGCGCCTGCAGGTCTCGCTGGACGCGACGGAAGACGCTGACATCCGCTCCGCGGAAGCGGTAGATGCTCTGCCGGGCGTCGCCGACGATGAAGAGCTTCCCCGGAACTTCACCACACAGCGCATCGATGATCTCCCTCTGGCGTTCGTTCGTATCCTGGAATTCGTCCACCAGGACCGCATCGATCTCGCCCGCCCAGCGTTCAGCAGCAGCCGGGAGGCGCAGAAGCTCCATGGCGCCCGCTTCGAGATCGTCGAAATCCAGTGCGTGGAGGCGATCGAGCGCCTGCGCGTACTGACCCTGAACACGCTGGAAAAGCGTCCGAACCTGCGGTAGGGCTGCCGACCAGCTCTCCTCGAGCTCTGCGGACGGTGGGGGATCGGTGCTCTTCTCGCCGCCGAGCCAGGGCGTAATGCGCGCGTCGTAATGCAGTTGAAGATCTGCTTGAACGGCCTTCGCCACTGAATCTTTTGTGCCCGCCCCGCGCTTGAGCCCTTCACGGCGCAGCAGATACAATGCCGCCGCTGCGGCGTAAAGATCGTCCTTTTGAAGACCCGCTTCGACTTGCTCCCACAACTCGAGCAGATGTTCGATCCGGGTGGCAAGTGTTGCGCCCGCATCCGCAGCTAACTCTCCGGATTCATGCAGTTCTTTCAAGGTTTCAATGCCAGAGGCGACGTCCTTGTGTTCAACAAAAACGTTGATCGCCTCCCGAAGCGCGGCTTTTGCTCTCATCTCCAGGTCATCGTTATTGAAAAGCGTTCCTGCATCGAGCCTGCGGTTCAGCAAATGAGTGAGCAGTCTTCGCAGCGCATGCGCGCTGAAGACCGTGTACAGGCGGATCGTATCCGGCTCATCGAGCGCCCAGAGCAGCACTTCTTCGACCGCCCGGGCTTTCAGGGCTGCGGCAGCCCCTTCTTCGATGACGTCGAAGCGCGGATCAATCCCGGCTTCGGCTGGATGCGCACGCAGGATTTCAGAGCATAGGCTGTGGATCGTGCCGATGCGGGCCGCGTCCATCCCGGCTTCGAGTTCCGCCCAGTGTCTTTTCTCACCGGCATCCCTGGCAGATTCGGCACGTTCGCCCACGGCCTTGCGCACACGATTGCGCATTTCACGCGCTGCTTTCTCGGTGAAGGTAATCGCCGCGACCCTGCGGGGCGACTTCCCCTCTTCCAGCAGGCGCACATACCGCGCCACGAGTGTGCGCGTCTTCCCCGTCCCCGCCCCGGCGGTGACGATGACATCCTTGTCCAGGCGTTCCACAGCCTTGCGCTGCTCGCCCGTCAGGTTAGCATCCATGAAATTTGAGCTGATTTCAGCCATCGAAAACGATTCCCATTCTCAAGAGTGCTTATGCTGTTGGTTCTGTATTCAGTATGACAGATTCCTACTTAATGTCCTTCTGAGGAGCACGGCGACGAAGAAACTCCCTCATGGAAAGGCTGCCCTCCAGGTAAATAAACGAGATGCTTCGCTTCGCTCAGCATTACATTTACCTGTCACTCTTGCGTATTCGGAACATGTTCATCTATCCCCACCCCTCCCGATACCGCCAACACCAGCCCACAACCGGGCAATACGAAGGGCACCCCCCCTCGGGAGCCGCGGGCGTATAGTCGCCGGCGCGCACGCCCTCTACAAACCTGTCCACATGCCTCTTCGCCAACTCCATCGCCCCTTCGGGTCCCTCAAAAACCCCTTCATCCGTGAATGCTCTAAATGAGCCCAGCTTCAGCGCCCCGGCCTTCGCCCCGCTGATCGTCCAATATATCCCCTCCACAGGCTCACCCAGCCCCAATGCATCGCGCGCACCCATGGCGTATATCGCCAGCTGCAGCCTGCGGCCGCTGATAAGATCGTTTTTAGAAAGGTGGCTGCCGCCGGTCTTGTAGTCGATGATGCGCACCTCGCCCTCGGCATTGCGATCGATACGGTCGATCACCCCCCGGATGCGCACATCCCCACCTTCAAGCTCGATCCGCAAATCAGGCTTCCCTTGTAGACCAAATACCTGCTCATATGCGTACGGTTGCCATCCCTTCGAAGCATCCCCCAGTGCCTCGATCGTGATCCTGAGAATCTCAAGCAGCTCCTCCTGCTCCAACGCCCATAGAGCCGTTGGCCGAAAGCCGAACGTCTCCGGCGCTTCGGCGAAAGCGGCTTCCGCTACCTCAGGCAGAGCACGCAGCACAGCCGCTGTATCCGTTGGATCTTCGACTGCCGGATAAACCTTTTCCAATACGGCATGCAGCACCAAACCCAGTTGCGCCGCGTCGTAACCCGGCTCAGGTGGATCGCGCGGATCCAGCTTTAAGGCGGACGCGGAGAGGAAGAAGAAGGGGCAGGTACCATAGCTCTCCAGGCGGCTGGAGCTCCAAACGTGGTCCGGTCCGTATATTTTCCGAATGCGTTCAATGATGGAGGAAAGATCCCCCTCATGATCCCCTTCAGCTGCGCGTGCCTGCCGCACAGCCAGTACATCACGCGCCGACCGCAGCCTCTCCCAGCGTGGTTGCAGCACCTTATACTGCGGCGGCAGCGCGCCCCTGCGCACGCCCCAGAAAAGCAGCTCCTCAGGAGAGCCTGCTTCCACCAGCGCTCGCGGCTCCTCGGACCGAATTCTTTGCGGGTCATCCGCCAGTATGGCTCCCGCCGCACGCCAGAATGGTGAAGCTTCCCAATACTCGCCATCTTCGGCCAGGTATGGGCGCGTGAGCAGCAGGAACTGATCGGCGCGCGTCACCACCTGGTAGAAGAGACCGGTCTGCTCGCGCCCCAGGCGAGGTTCAAGACCAAGCTCCTCACGGACAGAATCGCTGAAAAACGGATCCTCGCGCTCCACCTCCGGGAAGAGCCCTTCCGAAAGCCCCAGGACAGCAGCAGCTTTAAAACGCAGCCCGCGCGCTTCGAGGACTTGAAGCACCAGAACTGAAGGTTGCCGCCACTCGAGCCTCGGTTCGAAATAGGCGCTTTCCAGACCGGAGCGGAGTTCGAGGGTGAAGGCCCCATACTCAGCCTCGCGCTCCCCGGCCACCGCCTCGCCGAGCACAAGCGCCCGCAGCACCTCCCTGAACTCGAGCGCCGCGGCGTGGTCGAGTGAGGTCTCACAGCACTCGAAGAAGGATAAATCCCCCAACAGGTCTTCGAGCCAAATAACCCATTCCCTGGTGTTTCTCGGAGCTGGTGGTTGAATACGATCGCTGAAAGCCTTCAGCGCGCCCAAGAGTGCCTGGGCTTCTTCGCCGCGCGGCAGGTTCGGCCAGCGCGTCGCTTCATCGTACGAACGGCGGGCTCCGTTATCGCCCGCGGCGAGACGCGTCAGCACCCCACGCCATTCATCCAAGCCATCAACGATCTGTCCATAAAGACTGAGTTCGTCCAGGGCGATGGTATCTTCGTCCTTGAAGCCATATGGGCTCAGATTGAAGTACGGAGAGGAAAGCGCATCGAGCATGCCGCGCCGCGGCCAGTTCAAAAGCGGCAGGGTAAGTAATTCCAGCAAGGCAGTGATGCCGGGCGCGACCGGCAGCGGATCACCGTGAGTGAAGCGCAGCGGCAGGCCGAACTCAAGCGCTACTTCGCGCAGGAGGGGCCGATAGAGCTCCGGGTTGGGCGTGACAATTGCGCATTCCTGAGCACGAAGTCCATCGCGGTTGATGCGGGCTTTGATCCAGCGCAGCGCCTCGCGCGCTTCATCGGCTGTCGTGCGCGCCTCGAGCTGGATGATGTGCGGCTTACCTTCAATAGGCGCTGGGTCTGACTCGAAAATGCCGGCTTCGAATTGAGCCAGGGGAGGCGCAAGAAATGTATCCCCCTCCAACCGTTCGATCACGGCTTCGGGAAGCGCCGCATGCAGCTTTTCATAGGAACGCTTGAAGCGGCGGAAAGCGGTGCGGTCGTTCCCGGGATCACCGGGGAAGGTGATCAACACCTGCGGGATACGCTCGCCGAGCAGCTTAAGCGCGGAGAGTTGCGAGCCGTGGAAGGAGTCGAAACCATCCACAACCAGCAGCGACCAGTCCGCGCATAGGCCTGGATCCGCCTCGAGCGCGGCGACAGCCAGCCAGTTCAACCCCTCTGGATCAGCCCACCCAAGTTTTCGAAGCTGCTCCTGGTAGCCTTCATACAGCAGGGCGAGCTCTTGCAGCGCCTTGCCCTGCGTTGCAGTGAACTTGAGAAACGTCTCCGGTTGGACTTGCGCACGTTTGAGTTCACCGAAGCGGTCCTTCAATACGCTCAGGAACCCGGGCTTGCCGGCGATCTCCTGGAAATGGGAGAGCTGCCCCTCGCTCAACGCCTCTTCAATCACACTCCGGATCAACCGCTGTCGCACCGCATCCGATGCCAACGGGACGGGCTTGCCGGCCAGGCGCAAGATCTCGTGATACAGCGTCCCAAACGTGCCGACCTGCACACCAAATGCCCCACCCGCACCCACCAGACGCCGGTTGAATGCCAGAGCCTGAAGGCGGTCGGGGAGGATTACCCACACGGGAATCGCATGAAGCTGCTTAACTGCTTCACGGACGCGTGAAATGCACGCATGTGTTTTGCCCGTCGCTGGATTTGACAGCAGGATCTTCGGAGCCATGGCTTTCGCCAGCCCCCTTTCTATGTCCTTTTGTAGCACTTACCTGCCAGAAGGACAACTGACGAATTGAGAAAAGTGAAAATGCGAAGGTTGAATTCGCTGCAGGTAAGAGAAAAACCGGCGTGAAGGGTCAGATGCTCATCTATTGGTAACCGGCAACGCAGTGCCCCGATGTCAGTCAGGGCGGCGCGCTCGTCGCGGCGATGAGTTCAACTAAAACAGCCGAGGTCAAGAGGATGCCTGCACAAAAATCGCAGCAAGTTCGATAACCTGTCCTACAAATCCCAAAATGAAGCGGTGTCAACCATGACCTTGAAATTGTCAGTGTTGGTCGACCCGACGACTAAACCAAACCTGCCCTGCGGATAATCGTCAATCGCGTACTCGCCCAGCAGCTTACCGTTCGCATACAGTCTCACGTCGCTACCGTCGGTCATGACGCCGAGCCGGTTCTCTTTGTTCGGCCCAGAGAGGATCAATGAGGATGACTTCCACCCCTGAATCCCCGTATATTCCTCCCCATCCCATTTGTAGAGGCGAAAGCGTCCATCACAAGAGAATTCGAAGATGTATCCCTTGCTTGGGTCTGGAGCGCGGAAGATGAGCCCATAGCGATCGATCCCGCTGCACTCATTACCCATCCTGGCTGTAATCTCGAGGTAAAAATCGGTTATATCGGCGCCTGCGGCAATCCCCCATTCATCGTACCCGCCCCCTTCGTGAACCTCCATCACCAGCGAGCCGCCTTCCATTGTGAAGGTGACATTACTCGTACTTAACAAATACCACCTGCTGGCAGTGTCCATGGAATCCGTCCATGTGGGCGAGCCGAGCGAGGTGATATCGGCATCGGCATCCTCTTCCGTCCGCTGAACGAGTGAATCGTCTTCATCCAGACACTCGGGCACCCACTCCGTTGGGAACCCATACGGATTGACCAGATGGCAATATGGGGTAGCCTGCCCGGCGTAAACGATAATCCATACTCCGCCATCTTTCGCGGCGATGAAATAGGCGCCCTGGAGTCCGCCGCGAGCGAGGTCACCCATAATCTCGGAAACAGTGATGGATGACTCATCAACAGGCGAATCCAGATATTCATTCATCGCATCTTTTATTGCCTCTTCATCCGTAACGGGCCCGGGTGTGGGGGTTTCGGTAGGAGTGGGCAGCGTGGGATCTTCGACCACGGCCAGTGTGGCCGTTGGTGGGATCGGCTCCACAGGCTCATCCGTGTCAATCGTGTCCATGGAACCAAGCGTTGCGGCGACGGAGGTGCTTATGGCGTCTTCATCAGCGGGCGTATCGCAGCCGGCGAGGGTCAGCAGCAAAACGAGAAGTAGAATCATCATCCAGCGTGTTTTCATGGCAACGCTCCTCTCAATTAGCCGAAGGACTTCCTGCCAGCATAGCCCATTCGCAGGATTTCGACAATGCGACGATCTCAGGGAAACCGGTTTGAACCCAGCTACATTCACGGATGCCGAATAGCATGAAAGGAGCCCCTCCTGACATGTTTGATATCCATCCGCATTTGCGCGAAGATACGTCCTCGCAAATCTGGGAAATGTTCCAACGTAACAACAATGTTTACCGACCACGCATTCCGACGAATGAAATGGGAGGGTATATGAAAACCTCATCCTGGGCTCTATTGGCGACCGGTTTGATTTTGGTACTGCTATCGCTCACACAGATACTCGGCGCGGCACAGGGCTTAGAAATCATCGAGATACCCGATTCCGATCCACCGACGGTGATTATTGCCCCATCGACCACACAGGATGAAGCACCCCCGGTCATTCTCGTCGGTCACGGATTCGCCGGTTCCGAGCTGCTCATGCGCGGGTTCTCTTTCCCGCTGGCAAAAGCGGGTTATACCGTGGTTGCCTGGGATTTCGATGGTCACGGAAGGAACCCGAGACCTTACCTTCAGGACATGACA
>JBARSI010000010.1:0-21078 GCA_049644665.1 Anaerolineales bacterium | reverse complement strand
CAGCCAGGGCTTAGCGGATGGCGTGAAAGGGATGCGCATCGGTTTATCGCCAGATTATTTCAAATTGAAGTATCCAGATCCGCAGACGGGAGAACTTATCGAGCAGCCGATCTCGCAGGAGATCGAGGATGCTGTCCTGGCGGCGGCCCAGACCTTCGCCGATATGGGCGCCGAGATCATCGAAGATGTCCCTATGCCAAACACACACTACGGCATTCCGGTCTATTTCGTGATCTCACGTGTCGAGGCGTCTTCTAATTTGCATCGATATGATGGCGTAAAGTACGGTTACCGTTTCCCAGACGAGGAGGAGAATCTACGTGAGCTTTACAAGAAGACTCGCGGGCGGGGATTTGGTATTCAGCCAAAATTACGGATTTTAATGGGAATGTATGTCTCCGCGGAGCAATATAAAAAAGGGCATTACGAGCGCGCTCTGCGGGTGCGTACGCTAATCCGCGACGATTTTGAGCGCGCCTTCGACCCAAGCGGCTCCTACAAATTAGATTGCCTGCTCACGGCAACGACACCTACAACCGCATTCAAGCTCGGTGCGGTTTACGGTGATTCGGTGCTCATGCAGTATGCAGACCTGTTGACTGTCCCAGCCAATCACGCCGGCGTTCCAGGGTTATCGATCCCGGCTGGCATAGCAGAGAATGGCTTGCCGATTGGAATCCAATTTATCGGTCCGGATTTCTCTGAGGCGACGCTGCTCCGCGCGGGCCGTTCGTACGAGATAGCAACCGAGGCAGAAACGTGGCGTACCCTGCGGCCAAAAGTCATCGAAGGCTTGTAGGTTTCAATATATTGGCAATTACCGAATGGAGTGGATAACCATGGAAGGGATAAAACGCTTGTACGGATCATGTCTTTGGATCTTGATCCTACTTCTGCTCGTCACGACTCTCGCGGCTTGTGGGCGCCAGCCCAAGGCGGCTCCAGATATTCAAGAAACAGAGGGGATCGGAGAGGGAGAAGGCGCGGAAAAAGAACTTCGGTGGGATTCTCCTCCCGGGCTAACCATTGACCTCGACAAGGTATATATCGCCACCCTCATCACGGAGAAGGGCGATGTGAGGGTTGAGCTATTTGCACAGGATGCTCCAATAACGGTCAATAACTTCGTCTTTCTCGCCGAGCAGGGCTACTATGATGAAACGACGTTCCATCGAGTGCTGCCGGATTTTATGGCACAAGGTGGAGATCCAACAGGAACTGGAACTGGGGGTCCAGGTTATCAATTCGAGGATGAAATCGTCCACGGTGTTACATTCAACCGGGAAGGGCTGCTGGCGATGGCGAACAGTGGTCCTGGCACCAACGGCAGTCAATTTTTCATTACCTTTGGCGCAGCTCCATGGCTCAATGGCATGCATACCATTTTTGGGCAAGTCATCGAAGGAATGGATGTCATCCATTCGCTAACGATGCGTGACCCGGCGGAAGCACCGGATTATCCGGGCGATCGCCTGAAGCGGGTGGAGATCGAGGTTGCTGAGCGCAGTCAGCTGCCCACACCGACCCCGATGGATGATGCGGTGATTCCCATACCTGAGGAAGGACGCCCGCTGGCGGAGATCCCGCCTGAAGAAAGAGAAAGGCTTTTCAACGGGATGCCTGAGATGGTCATTGAGCTGGATAAGGAATATGTGGCAACTATCGTTACTTCTAAAGGTACGATCCTGGCTAAGCTCGAGCCGCTTTCAGCTCCGGTGAGCGTAAACAATTTCCTCGTCCTCGCAAACCTTGGGTATTGGGATGGTTTTCCGATCAGCAATGCGCAGCCTGAGGCCTTCTTCGTGACGGGTTCTCCTGGCAGTCGACCAGATAGTGATGTCGGTTATACGCTTCCCTCTGAGAACGGGAGCGCCGCCACAAGGGGAGCGATTGGATTTTGGTTCCGCACGGATATGCTGGCTTCCAGTGGCAGCCAGATCTTCATCACCCTCGATGACCTGCCGGGAATGGAGGAATTCTTTACGGTTTTTGGATACGTAACCAGGGGCATCGAAGTCGCTGATGCGCTCACGATAGAGGACCACATCGTCAGCATCACAGTTGATATTGAGTAGGAAATATCATTTGGGAAATGGGGCATCATCGATGTCAGATTACGAAGCCGTCATCGGTCTCGAGACGCACATCCAACTGAATACCGATTCGAAGATCTTCTGCGGGTGTAAAGCGGATTCTTGGGGTGACCCTCCCAACACGAATATTTGCCCGGTTTGCACCGGGCTGCCGGGTGTTCTACCCGTTCTCAATCGAGCTGTCGTCGAGAAGGCGGTACTGCTGGCTTCTGCGATGCGCGCTGATTCGATTCAACCGCGTTCATACTTCGCCCGCAAGAATTACTTCTACCCCGATCTTCCCAAAGGGTATCAGATCAGCCAATACAACGAGCCGCTGGCGTTGGGGGGATTCATGGATTTGCCGCTTCCAGAGGGTGACCAGCGTCAAGTCACGATCACGAAGCTTCATATTGAGGAGGATGCTGGGAAGACAGTCTTGCAAGCGGGCCGCAGGCTGATCGATTTCAACCGCTGCGGAGTTCCACTGGTAGAGATGGTCACGGGTCCGGATTTGCGGTCGGCTGATGAGGCGGCGCAGTATCTCATTCGTTTACGGCAGCTCTTGCGCTGGCTCGGGATCTCTGAAGCGGACATGGAGCGCGGTCACCTTCGCTGCGATGCAAATGTGTCCATTCGTCTCCAGGGTTCGAATGTCCTCAATCCAAAGACGGAAACCAAAAACGTTAACTCGATTGAGAATGTTCGTGATGCCATCACGACTGAGATTAAACGCCAAATACGGGAAGTGAAAGCAGGCCGCACTATCGAAGCCTGGACATTGGATTGGGATGAGGACAGCGGGACGCTCCGCAAGATGCGCGTTAAGGAAACCGAGGCGGATTATCGATATTTCCGTGAACCGGATTTACTCCCGATCGAGCTCGATGAGACCTGGCGTGATGAGATCCTGTCCGCTCTCCCTGAACTGCCGCTGGCACGACGGGCACGCATCGCGGAACAATACGATATCCCGATCTACGATGCAGAAATCATCACTGAGGAGCGCAGCCTGGCGGATTATTTTGAAAAGGCTGTGGATGTGTATGGCAATGAGCCGAAAACGGTGTCGAACTGGTTGATGAATGATGTGCTGCGCATCATTCGCAGCAAAGGAGTCAAAGCGGGCGGCCTCCAATTACAACCTCACCATCTGGTAGAAATCATCCGCATGGTCGACGAGAAGAAAATTACAACGAACACAGCAAAGTCGCTCCTCGATCAAGTTGAGGAGACAGGGTGTACCCCCTTAGAAATCGTTGAACGCGAGAATCTGGCGCAAGTATCCGATGAAGGTGCTCTCCGCCAGGTGATTACAAAGGTAATCGCGGGGAACCCTGATCAGGTGAAAACGTATCGCGCCGGGAAGGAAACGGTGATCGGCTGGTTTGTAGGGCAGGTCATGCGCGAATCAAAGGGCAAGGCGAACCCCCAGCTCGTCCAGGAGCTTCTAGCGGAGATACTCGCCGAGGAATAGCAAAGAATCATTCAATCCAACCAGTCCTCGGATGGGGGACCTAATGGTGGGTAGCGCGAAATGGATCCGGCAACTGGACGCGGATGAAGTGCCCATAAGAATTTGCTTTTCCTCTTTTGCATTTCGAGAGAGCCGTGAAACGGAGACCGAGAAATCCCCAGGATGCTGCTCGTGAGTGCTCCATCGCTGAAAGCGAATAGGTTACATTCCTCCATGAACTATCAATTGAGTCGCATCAGGGATTTCTCGTCGCTTCAGGCGTTCCGCCCTCTCAGCTCATCGAAATGACATGCTTGAGCAGTTACTCCAACTGAACGCAAAGTTGTTGGACGAGGTTTCAATCTGGAGCCGAAGACATGGATTCAAAGATGGGAGAGGCAAAGTCCAAATCCCCCGGAATTGCTGGATGATGTACACCGAATCGCAAGCAAAGTACAGGCTGCCTGATTGACCCCTCGCGAGGTCAGTCCGATTGGGTGTTGAAAATGGGATGGGGAGAATTTATGGTCGTACAGGCCAAACCCGTCAGAACATCTTTCTCGGAAAAATTAATACGTAAGCACGGAATATTGATTGAGGTCACTAACCTTCACGTTACTGACGGCACAGGTCCAGAGGCCACTACCATCTTGAGCGTAACATTTGAAGGATGTTTGACCGGTATTGTCAAATCCGATGGTCACAGAAGTGGGTGTTGATCCGTCAGGGACATTTACGCGAATCTGCACTTGGCTGACCATAGTCGGGGTTGAGGGGTTCAGGTCGAAGTCCAGATTGGAGACTTGGACGGCTGCATGAGCGTAGGAGCCGCTTGCAGCTTCAGCGATCTTAAAGAGAGGAAGGCCTCCTGTCGCCATGAGGAGTAGATTGCTGCCCACGACACCGACCGTGATCATAATCAGAGCATCTTTTATACGATTAAGTGAGAATTTGGCGATCCGATATTTCCGAATTCTGGAGTGAAACATTGATCAAACCTTCCTAAGATAATCACCGACAACGCTTTCGCTTTGAACCTGGCATAAGCATACGAAATAAACCCCGCGGTTCCATCGCAGAACAGGGGGATTCTCCCATCATCAGATCGGCGGATAGTTTTCCGCCAAGTGGGGGAGGACGGAGGGGGGGTGAGAATTCAGGGATGCTAGGTTAATTCGTCAGGGGAGTCCAAATTCAATCTTGCAGGAGATGATGCTCCAAAGCAAAGCGGACTGCTTTGACTCTATTGCTGACACCAAGTTTTGAGAGGATATTACTCACATGAGTCTTGATTGTGCTTGGTTCAACGACCAGTTCTTCAGCAATCTCGGCGTTGTTTTTCCCCTCGACCATTGATCGCAAGACGTCGAGCTCGCGCGGGGTGAGAGGAACAAAGTCGGGGGTCCCTCGAGCTTTATCAATGGAATGCTTCTTTGCTTCTTCTTGCCTGCTCCCCTCAAGTTGGTGGAAGCGCTTTAGGCAACCTATGACGGCGGCCAGGAGGTCCTCGGCATCAATAGGTTTTTCTAAATAATCCTCGACGCCAAGCTCCTTGCCGAAGCGGATATCCTCACCTTCCCTTTTTGCGCTGAGGAAGATGAAGGGTATCCACAGCCATTCGGAATGGCTTCTTACTCTCTGGTAAAACTGGTAGCCGTTCATCTCAGGCATCATGATATCGGAGATGATCATTTCCGGAATGTCCTGGCGGATCGCCTCGAGTCCTTCGATGCCGTTACTAGCAGTTAGGACCTGGTAACCATGTAGGCGCAGAATATCGGCGATGCTATCTCTGATGACAGCTTCGTCATCCACAACGAGGATTTTGGCGCTTTGCTGCATGAGTGATCCTTTCCCCCCGGGCGAGCGAGGACCCTGGATAGGTGAGCCTATTCTACATCAATGGGAAGGTGAACGATAAATTTGCTACCTCGGCCAAGTTCTGATTCTGCGCTGATCCTCCCGCCGTGGAACTCGGCTAGCCGGGCAGCGATCGCTAACCCGAGACCAAGCCCCTGCTGCTCCATCGAATCCCGGTCTATTTGTTGGAATAGTTTAAAGAGAAGATTCATTTTCTCAGGAGCAATTCCGATCCCGTTATCCCGGATTGTAATCTGTATCTCCTCGGGGATGGCGTTCGCTTCAATCCAAACAGATCCACCCGGCCGGCCGAATTTAATGGCGTTTTCAAGGATGCGTTTTAATAGATCGGAAAGATAAGGGGAATGGCCAACGATCGTCAGATCGTCGGTCAGGTTTATTTCAACGACAATATTCCGCCGTTCGAGAGCGTCGGACAATCCAATAATTAGATTATCCAAGATGGATTTGATAAATATTGGCTCATTAAAGCTTTCAAGAGACAGAGAGGCAACGCCGCTGTCGAGGTAAACCATGAGCATAAGATCTTCGGATAGTTTGACCAATCTGTCCACGCTCTCTTGCATGACCAGAAATATTTCATCGGCGGCTTCGTTGTCTAAAGTACCCTGGGATTGTTCTATGATCTTTGAATATCCGTGCAGAAGGGAGAGCGGCGTCCGAAGTTCGTGTCCGAACACGTTCAGCAATTGCTGTTTGGTCTAATTGATATCTGCTTCAATAATACTTTCGAGTTCTGCCGCGCGCTCAAGTCGTGTCTCGACTGCGATGAGCAGATCTTCAAGCTCGAGAGGTTTTACTAAATAGCGGTCGGCGCCCATCCGGTAGCCGCTGCGAATATCCATTTTCTCGCCCCGGGCGGTAAGGAAAATAAAAGGGATGGTTGACCATTCGCGAATATCTTTTAAGGCCTCAAAAAACGCATATCCATCCATGCGCGGCATCATGATATCTGAGATGATGAGATCAGGCTTGTGCGAGGCCATGAGCTCAAGCGCCTCGACTCCATCGGCGGCCGTGAGAGATGTATAGCCTGAGAGGGTGAGAATCTCATCAACACTGTCGCGAATGATGGGATTGTCGTCTACCATCAGAATAGTCTTTTTGTCGTCGCTTTGGATAAAGTTCGACATTTTGATTTTTTTCCTCAGGAGTGTAACGCCGGCAGCCAAACGGTGAAAGTAGTTCCAACTCCCTCGCCTCCGCTCTCGACAACGATGTGACCCTGGTGCTGCTCTACGATTTCTTTAGCAATTGCGAGCCCGAGCCCCGTCCCGGGAATGCCGCCGTCCTTGGCAGCAGCGCCGCGGTAGAAACGTTGAAAGATAAGGGATTTATCATCATCAGATATTCCTGGACCATTATCCTCCACACAGAAACAGGACCAGGCGGTGCGATTCTCCCTTTTTCGCTGCGTATAAAGGCGGACTTGGCCTCCCATTGGCGTGTAATTTAACGCATTCGTGAGCAGAACGCTGAGCGCCTGCCCAAGTAGTTCTCTGTCGCCTTTCACCTTAGGCATACGTGGATCGACCTCATAGATGAGGGCGATGCTCTTGGACCGAGCGACCAGCCCACGATCCTGAGCATACTCCGTGATCAGTTCGTTAAGATCCACGGTTGTTTTTTGATAAGATAATTTTTCTTGGTCCAACCTGGAAAGGCGCAATAAGGATTCGACAATGTTATTCAAACGGTTGATCTCATTATCTAAGCGTTGGAGATAAACATCCTGTTTTTCCGGGTTCATCCTGATGAGGCCCTGGTTCAGTTTCAAGCTGGTGAGAGGCGTCCGCAGTTCGTGGGATACATTTGAGACGAATTCATCCTTCAAACGCTCGACCTCTTTCAAAGCGCTGATATCCCGCAGCGTACTCACGATACCGTAAACAGTATCATCGAGTTGAATGGGGACCAAGGCCAACTCGACATCGAAGGGTCTATTGCCCTTGGTCGCGGCTGTGCACTCTAATCGCTTTGGTTCATGTTCAATGACGACTTCTTGTAGAATTTTATTGCACTCCGCCTTCGATTCGGGCGCTGCGAGTATGCTAAGCGATTGCCCTAATACTTCTTCGCTGGTGTATTGGAAGATGTTTTCGAATGTCTTGTTGCTGATCTCGATCACGCCTTCGGGAGATAGCAGGAGAATGGCATTCGGGCTATTGTCGAGGATGGTCTCGAGGCGCTCTTTGGATTGCTGTATTTCCTCGGTGGCAAAATTAACTTCCTGCTCTAGGAAAAGACTGTGCTTCTCCAGCTCTTGATACAACCTCGCGTTCTCAATGGCGATGGCAACTTGATTCGCGAAAGCTTCGAGGCTCTCGGCATGTGTCGAAGCGAAGAAATTCTCTTGCGCACTATCGAGGTTGATGAATCCAATGACAGCGTCCTCGATGATGATGGGCGCGCCGATGTATGATTTAATCCATGCTGTTTCGGGAAAGCGCATCCAATTCTCATCAGTGTGCACATCCGTGATGATAAACGGTTGCCTTGTTTGAATCATGCGGGCTAATGTGGGGGGTGGATCGGCAAGCTGAAATTCCAATACCGCTAATTCTTCATGGGTGATCCCGACGCTTTCGTATCCTCGGGAGGCGATGATCGTGGTCGTTAAGTTACCATCATCGATGATCATGATGTTGGCTGCATCATGAGGCACCACTCTGCCGACGTTTGCCAGGATGCGTTCGAGCACCTCCTTGAAGTCAAGCGTGCTGCCAATGACCGTCGCCGAATCATGCAATGCCTCCGCTAAAGCGCGCTGATGTTTTTCGGCGAGGAAGAGTTGATCGTTAATAAATGCCGTCGATACTTGCGGGGCGAGTGATTCAAGGAAACGCTGATGGTCTTTGGTGTAGGTATGGGATTGGAATGATTGAACGCAAATCGTGCCGATCACTCGCTCGCCATAGATTAGCGGCACAGACAACAGAGATTTTGGGATTTTGCCCGTTGAGGATTTAATCAAGGTTGGAAACTCGTCGCTTGTAATTTCTGGCAGCAGCACCGTTTCGCCGCGTTGGATGGCCCTCACTGAGGGAATCTCGCTGGTAATCGAGTAATGTTGACCGTAGATTTCCTCCTGGACGATATCATCTTCGATGGCTAAAGCGATTTCCAAATCTTCATTATCCTCATGGTGTAGGAGAACGAATAAACGATCGAGGGGAATTGATTTCTGAATCTCCTCGTAGACGTGAGCTAGAAATTGCTTCGGCTCTACCAGGCGACTGGTCGCAAGTGCGGCCTGGTAGAGACTTTCAAGCTCTTGTGCAAGGCTCTGTGAGGCTTTGTATAAGCGAGCCTTCTCGATGGCAGTCGCGAGAAGATCAGCGATCGTAATCAGCACACGTTCATCGTCATCGCTGAAGAATGCGACCTGTTTGGACTCGGCATTCAGAACACCGTATAGCTGACCGCTGACGCTGATCGGAACACAGATTGCTGATCGAATCCCTGGGGTGGAGCGGATGAAGTTTTCCACATTAAGGACATCATCATATCTCAACGGCTTCTGGGTTTGGACGACTTGCCCGCTGATTCCTGCACCGTGTTTGATTCTGATGCCCAGAAGCTCTTGAGGTAATCCATGGTAGGAAGGGTGGCCCAAAAGTTCGCCGCGTGCTTCGTCGAGGAGGAGGACGCCAAAGTGATCGGGGTAGAGCATTTCCCCGATGATTTTCGTCACCCGTTCGATGAGTTCGTCTTCGTCAAGGCTTTCCAGCCCTACAGAGGACACTGCGTGGAGTGTGCTCAACTCGGAAAGCTGTTTTTGGACGGTAACTTCGGATTGCTTGCGCTCAGTAATGTTCTGTTCGACTGCCAAACCATAGATGGATATTCCCTCTTGATCGCGGATTATTGTCGTATTCGATGAAACCCAAACTGTATCGCCTGATTTTGTGATATAGCGCTTTTCGGTCGAGAAGAGTTGATTTGCATCCTCCGCGAGTCGTTTAACTCCTTCAATGGAATCCCTTAGGTCATCAGGGTGGAGTATTTGGCTGAGACTGAGCTCGCGGAGTTCTTCGAGGGAATACCCCACCATTTCGCTAAAAGCGGGGTTTGCCTGGGCAAATTTCATCGTCTCAAGGAAAAGCATGATAATCGGGGAAGGGCTGTGCTCAAAAACGGCTCTGAATCGCTCTTCGCTCTCTTGCAGAGCAATTTGTGACCGTTTTTGCTCGGTAATATCGCGTCCAACTCCCTGGTGTTCAAGAGTTTTTCCGCTTCCATCGAAGATTTGCTGGTCGCGCCATTGGATCCATCTCTCTTCCCCATTAGAGGTGATGAAGCGATATGTGCTCATCGTAACGGGATTATCGGGGGATAGTATAGATTGTGCTTCCGCGATGTTCTTCAACTCTCTCTTCGGCAAGAAGCTCTTTTGCGATTGGCCGATGAGTTCCTCAGGGCGCTTATTGAAAAGCCGGGCATAGGCTTCATTGACGAATAACACGGTGCCGTCGGGTGTGAAGCGATTGATGAATTCAGATTGGTCCTCTACAATCGCCTGATA
This sequence comes from Anaerolineales bacterium, assembly GCA_049644665.1. Lineage (GTDB taxonomy): Bacteria > Chloroflexota > Anaerolineae > Anaerolineales > E44-bin32 > E44-bin32. The sequence goes on along the minus strand of JBARSI010000010.1, from coordinate 11,144 downwards.
GCGAATTTCGCTTTGACGCTGCGCCACTAATGCTTCCTCCTTCACGTTGTCAGCATGCCGTGCTTGAATCTGACTCCGCTCAACTGTGCGTGAAGTGAGATAAAGAAGGGCGAGCGCACCGACTAAATATATTAAATGGGCGATTAAGAAAGAAACGGATGTATGAGCCTGCACTACCGGGGAAATCCACTCGTATCTTTCGGCGATTATTAATCCTGAGCCGGTTAGTATTGTAATCAGCGCAAAAACGACGCCGGAGCGAAAGCCCAAGAGGATGTAGGCGGCAAGAACGACGAGGAACAGTCCATTGAAGGCTGGGGCATGCACACCGCCATTCTTAATTGCCTGCGATGCCATTACGCTGAAGAGAGCGATGACGAATAGCTGGCTGGCGAGTCGTACTCGCCCTTGGTGCATCAGCCATCTTGATAAAAAGATGATGGGGAAAATAGCAGCGATTAGGAATAATCGCGGGTAGAGGGAGGAGTTAACCATCAAGATTAATAAGAAATAAGCCGCGATAACGGTACCCGTACCGAAGAGGGTGTAATGCAAGGCGAAAGCCGCACGGGATAAGTTTTCATCCCCCTCAAAGTGGGGTGGAGAGTAGAACTTCCTCAACTTTTCAATCATAAGAAACCTCTAACATGACCATAGACATGCGAACTGATCCCAATGGACGTTTCGCAAGCCCCCTTTTCATGAGATGAATTTGGTGTTGGCGTCTGCGATTTCACGAATGCAATAAAGAAGGGGGCTTGCATTAAATTAACGGATATTCTCTTTTTACACAAGAACCTGATAGTACGGGTGCTGCCTTGAAATTCTCGCCGGACTGACTATGGATGATAAATAAGTGCATGGTTACACCCTGGAGATATTCTGTTTCGCAAATAAAAGATAACCGGCAGGGAAAATCTCCACTGCCGGCATCCTGGTATAAACGATAAAAGCGGTTTGAAACCTTTGGCGAACGGAAGGATTATCGCTATTTGGGTCCGAAGATCAGGAACATCGAGACAAGCGAAAGGAAGACCGCCACGAAGAATCCAATCGCAGCCATCTGATGGTTCTTCTGGTTGCGGAAGTTGAGCATCTCCAGGTAGTTGTTGAAATCATCAATGGTCTTCTTGGTGATCTCATCCGATTCGGCTTCGCCCGGCTCTCGATCACGATCCCTAAATGCAAATGTTCGCAGGGGCTCCCCCGAGAGTCGCCATTGCATATAGGCTAGATAGGCGAAGATAGCAGCGAGTATGAACCAGATCGGGAAAATTATTGACGACATTATGCATTCCTCCAGAATCCATGCCATATGTTTAGGGCAAGACCATGAGATAGAAGATAGTACAGATTCGGCTTCAATGCAATTGAACCGCTCATCCTATCGTGGGTTGAAAACATTATCTCATTAAAACCAAAGCACACATATTCCAAATTGAGAAAAAAGAGCGACAGTACTTAGGGTTTGCTTCAGCGCGCGAAATCATAGGCGATGAAATCTCCAACTGATCGCACAATCTCCTCCGCAGCAGATCCAACACTACCTTGCATGAGTGTCCAGTCGCCGCGGCTTCCGGTGAGAAAAAGATATTTCTTGCTATTGACCCAGCGAAATTGCATCCCGTTACCTAGCGGCTGCGGCGATTCCCCGATTGTCCCGAGCATCAAATCCATCGGACCCACAGAGTATACAAATGATGAGCTGTCGGGTGACCATCCAGCCCAGCGCAAATCTCCAGTTGTATAGACGATCTCGCTGCCGCCATCTTCTTCAGCGAAGACGAGATGTTCCTCATTTTGCTCACCTGCCGAACGCATGAAAGCGACCTTACTCAGATCGGGTGCGATTACGGGTGCGCCGAAAGCCTGGGGGAAGTAAGATTGGCCATCGATCAAGGCCGTCTCGATCGGTGAGGTGCTATCCATGGAAATTACCCAGACCGTGCCAGTGGGATCGAGAGCCAATGGATCTTGTGAGGGGATCACAATGGAGAAGCGTGAGGAATCGGTAGACCAAACCGGTTTAGGGTAATAGGAATAATCACTATAGGTCATCACTGCTGGAAAGGTCAGGACTTCCGGGTGTAAATTCGAGCCGTCTGAATCGGAGAAGCCAATGCTTGTCGCCTGAATGATTGCTAACTTTGATCCATCTGGCGATGGGTAGAAATCGCCGCCACTTCCAGGAGCAAGCAATCTCTCCAGCGATCCCGAATCCATGTCGATGGTGAGTACATCGTCGTTGTTTAATAAGCCCGGGCTTTCGAAAGCCGCCCGGGTGTTGAATAACAGTTGATGTGACCCTGAGATGAAAGCCATTTGCCCGGGCAGGAAGTGACGGGCTTCCTTAAGAGGATAAAGAGAATCGAAATCGGCTTGATCCAGAATTAACCGGTCACCACTGCTGTCTGTATTTACGACGCGCAACTCAAAGACATCACCGTCAAAGTCGTTATGTACGTATGCGACTAATACGCCGTCGCTCGATAAAAAGACCTGATCAGCGTGCCCGGTAAAGGAAAGCTGCAATGGTGGATCTGCACCCTGGATTAGCCAGACATTTCCCGCATTGGTGTAGGCGATGCGAAGGACCCTGCTTGGAGCGAGGGGCAAAGGCTGGATCGTGCCATCGTCTGGCTGCCCCATTCCCGGTTTTCCGGGTGTTAGGAGTGGGTTGGGAGTAGCGTCCCCTTTCGAGACTACCTCAAGTGTGCCTGCGACTGCAGTCGCAAGACGAACAGATTCGGGAAAGTCTGACCCAGGTGTAGAACAGGCGGAGAGGGTAAAACATAAAGCGGCAACGCTCAAGGCGAAAGTCGATATAGACATCGGGTTTCACTTCCTCTAGCTCCGCGGATTATACACAAGATCGCCGTTCCACGGCTCACTTGAAATGGCCTCAGATAGTAGAGAACCCTTCCCGGCCTTGTCATTGCGGGGAGCCCGGCAGGGCGACGTCTGTCCTGAGCGAAGACGAAGGATCTCAATCTCCGCGCAAGAATGGAGGAGATTGCTTCGCCTGCGGCTCGCAATGACAATTGAGGGGGAAAATCATCCCCATCCACGTCCTTTCGAACAACGGATGGTGTTAAGCGCCGAAGTGACGAGAAATCCCTTAGACGACTCAATTATTTGTTCAAGGATCTCGGGAAAGGAATCAATTCTTTCCCGTAGATTGGGCTCTCACGAGAAACATCACGGGGATTTCTCGGTTGTCATTTCACAACTGACTCGAGATGACACAAACAAAGGATTATGAAAGTCCAGATTTTCTCTTCTACGCGTAAGGGCCGACACACGTGTCGGCCCAATTTATTTATGTATTTAGGACGAGGTAAACCGAGAGTTCCCCCTATTTGCTATAGTCGTAGAAGCCCCTGCCGCTCTTACGCCCGAGATAACCGGCGTTAACCATCTTCCGCAGCAATGGACAGGGCCGGTACTTGTCCTCTCCCAGGTCGCGGTGCAGGACTTCCAACACGAATAAAACGACATCCAGCCCGATCAGATCCGCAAGAGCCAGCGGACCCATTGGGTGGTTCATGCCGAGCTTCATCACAGTGTCGATCGCTTCGGCGGTGCCGATGCCTTCCTGGAGAGCAAAGATTGCCTCATTGATCATCGGACACAGGATGCGGTTGGAGATAAAACCCGGGGAATCCAGGGCTTCTACTGGTTCCTTGCCCATCTTTCGTCCAACCGCAATGACTGCTTGAGTCGTCTCGTCGGATGTCGCTAGCCCCCGGATAACTTCGAGCAGTTTCATCAATGGTACAGGGTTAAAGAAGTGCATCCCGATGACTTTGTCGGGCCGTTTTGTGGCAGCACCGATCTTGGTCAGGGAGATGGATGAAGTGTTTGAGGCGAGGATGGTCTTCTCAGGAGCAATTCCATCCAGGTCGGCAAACAACTTCAGTTTCAATTCCGGATTCTCTGTAGCTGCTTCCACAACAAGATCTGCTTCTTGAGCCGCTTCAAGGTCGAGGGTGGTGGCTATCTGGATGGCGGCTTCCTTCTGTTCTTTGTCGATTACACCCTTGGCGGCGAATTTCTCAACCGATTTTGCGATCACAACTGTTGCGCGCTCCAGGATCTCGGGAGAGACATCTGTCATCGTGACGTCGTAACCAGAGATCGAAGCGGTCTGGGCAATGCCGCTGCCCATCGTTCCCGCACCAACAACCAGTATTTTCTTTACATCCATCGACCAGCTCCTCTGAGTCTGCTAATTTCAAGTAGGAATAATACATTAAACGGTGTATATGGCTAGACCCTTTTTAATCATTCTCGAAGTTTATATGCTCGGGATCCTTTATTCCAACTCAACGGCCATGGCGACAGCTTCGCCGCCTCCAAGACACAGGGAGGCAATACCCCGCTTACAACCGCGGTCTCGAAGCGCGTAGAGCAATGTTGTGAGTACCCTCGCTCCTGACGCTCCGATAGGGTGGCCGAGGGCGATCCCGCCGCCGTGCACATTTACCTTGTCCCAATCCCACCCTTGATCGGCAAGTGCGTAACCATTTGCGAGAACCTGGGCGGCAAAGGCTTCATTGAGTTCGATCAGATCGACATCCTGTAAAGTCCAACCGACTTTCTCTAATAGCTTGGGGATGGCGAAGGCCGGCGCCGTGAACAATTCCTTCGGGGGAACTGCTGCCTGCGCGTAGCCAACGACGCGAGCCATGGGTTTGATCCCTAAATTATCCGCTTTTTCACGGCTGGCGATGATCACAGCTGCGGCACCGTCATTAAGGCCGGGGGAATTCCCCGCGGTCACCTTTCCCTCGGCTGTAAAGGCAGGTCTAATTTTTGCTAACATTTCGAGCGAAGTATCTCGGCGGGGGGTTTCGTCTTCATCAACGATGGTAATTTTCCCCTTGCGACCCGGTATCTCCAGGGGGACGATTTCGGCTTTGAATTTGCCTTCATCGATCGCTTTGACCGCCTTTAAGTGGCTGTCGAGCGCCCATTGATCCATCGCCTCACGTGTGACCTTATATTCTTCGGCGACCCATTCCGCAGCCATGCCCATGGCCCAATCCTCAAACGAATCCCAGAGCCCATCCAGGAGTAAGGCGTCCGTCATCTGGCCATGCCCGTAGCGCAGCTCTCCTCCACGCGCCCAGACAAGAAACGGTGCTTTGCTCATGCTCTCCATTCCACCGCAAGCGAAAAGATCGCCGTCTCCGGCCCTAATCGCCTGAGAGGCGATCATTCCTGTTTTCAGTCCTGAACCGCAGACCTTATTCACAGTCGTAGCACCGACCGAGGGTGGGATGCCGGCTAAGATTGATGCCTGACGTGCAGGTGCTTGTCCGAGCCCAGCAGAGACAACATTCCCCATCAGGGTTTCATCGATGTCCTCCAGGTTCTTCAGTCCGGCTCGTTCGGCTGCAGCTTTGATTACAGCAGCGCCAAGCTGGGTGGCGCTGAGGGGGCTGAGCCCGCCCTGAAAACGTCCACTCGGGGTTCTTGCGGCGCTGAGGATTACCGGCTCTCTTGCGTTATTAGTCATATTGATCCTCTTTCATGTAATGTGGATTCGGTGGGTTTGTGTTCCTTGTCGTGGATTGCTTATCCGTTGGCGAATCTCGATAGCCAGAGCCCAAGAAGGACCTGATAGGTCATAGCGAGATCCTCGGGTAGGACGCGTGTTTCTGCCGTTGTCGCCATGAAATTCGTATCTCCTACCCAACGGGGGACAACATGAAGGTGCACATGCTCTCTAACGCCGGCGCCGGCAGCCTCGCCAATATTTGCGCCAAGGTTAAAACCATCCGCGTTGTAGGCTTCACGAAGCACGCCTAGAGCCTCGCTGGCGAGAGACATCATCTCAAGTAGTGTCTCGTCATCAAGACCCTCTAGAGATGGCTTGTGTGTATATGGAACGACCATCATATGACCATTGGTATAAGGATAGCGGTTGAGAACGACGAACGCTTTTTGGCCGCGATGAAGGATAAGGTTATCTGGACTGTCCTCCTGAGCAATTAAGCTGCAAAATAGACAGCCCTCTTCATGGGAGCCTTTTTGGATATATTCCATACGCCAGGGAGCCCAAAGGTGCTTCATGTGGGAGTTCTCTCGATTGTAGCAGAGTCAACCGCCAGGAAAAAGTGAAATTACTCTTGAAAGTAAGTGCATCCTGACGTAAAAGTACATGTGTATCGATGGTTGCGAACGTTATTTTTCTGCCCCGAGAACCCCTAGCGACCGACCTGCCCCCTGGCAAGACAAGGACCTGCTTCTCAGCTGCAATGTGAAATGACAGGCGGTAAGTTCACACGCTGCATTCGTAACGAAAACATCGCCAGGTGGCACAAATTGTGCATGGACGAGTACAATCCAAACATGTTTAGCGAAAAGCGTTTGAAGTCGAATTTGCCGGTTGAAGGTCTCGGGGAACCGCTGTATTTTTACAAAAAGGTAGCTTCGACGAACGATCGAGCGCAGGCATTGGCTCTGGAAGGGGCAGCGCACGGCACGCTTGTGATTGCGGATGAGCAAACTGCTGGCCGTGGTCGCTTTCAACGAAGCTGGTCTACGCCTCCCCGAAGTGCACTGGCGCTCAGCCTGATCTTGCGGCCAGAAGATATTACTCCGGCGGCGTTAGCAAGGCTGAACATGCTCGGTGCGCTGGCGGTAGTAGAATCTTTGGGTGGGCTCGGTTTGGATGCCCGGATTAAATGGCCCAACGACGTGATCATTTCTGGAGGCAAGGTCGCCGGGGTGCTTACGGAAAGCAGCTGGATTGGGGAAGATCTTGAACATGCTATCCTGGGGATCGGTGTAAACGTGAGCCCAAAATCCGTCCCCGACCGGCGAGATGTCGATTATCCGGCCGCTTGTGTGGAAGGGGGGCTTGAAGGAAAAGTTAACCGCGTCGAGTTGTTAGTGGAGATCGTTAGTCGGATCGGAAGCTGGCTAAACATGTTGGCTTCAGAGCAGATACATTCGGCATTTGAAGATGTTCTTGCTTATCGAGATCAGCCTGTAAAAATTTCTGGTTCGGAAATGGAGGTAACGGGGGTGCTTCGAGGGTTGACGCCGAATTGCAGATTGCGGATTGCTCTCTCAGCTGGGGAGATAATCATCTTGGGAGGGGAGGACCTGCAAATCCGCCCCGTTGACATGAATAGGGATTGGGCTACACTGACCTGAGCATTGAACAGCAAAGGAAAATAACTGGAGGGCTCAGTGGAGAAAGGCTGAGCTACAGGAGGTGAATGATGTTTGATGATCTGCGTGGAATAGAAGAAGAAGAAGATGATGATGGAGCCATGTTTGGAGAGCCGGCGGAATTCGCGTTTGATGGGGAAGATGTTGGTCCCAGACGAGGTTATTTTCTTGGGATGACGCCGGCACAGCGCTTTCTCATCTCACTCCTTCTCCTGGGAACTGTCATCGTCCTAGGGGCCATGTGTCTTATGGTCTTTCAGAAAGTCATGATCTAATAGACCCTCCCTCATGTCGGTAAACAGATGGGGCGCACTTACGTGCGCCCCTTTTTCGCGAGCCTCTGATCGTGTCTGCGCTTCGGGGAGCCCCAGTGTTTCCCTCTAATTCCCCTCTTCAGAAAAAAGCTCGTATCGTGTTATTAAAATCAGAAGGCGTTATTCCCCTAAACTCAGCACTTATGGTGTGAGCGTGAGCTGTGTTTCGGCGGCGGCTTCAACCTGGCCGCGCGTCCAGAGCATAGGATGATACTGGATGTTCCGCCAGGGGTCGATCATGTCGTCGTAATGACGGTGGAATGGATGGCCTGATTGACCGGTTGTATGCATCGTGAGTGAGCGCTCGAAATACTCGAGGTCTACGATCTGGCGCTGGGAGGGGAGTGCAGCGACGGCAAAAGATTCTATAACCCCAATCGAGCCTTTCACATTTTGGTAGGAGGTCGCATTCACCGCGCCGCCGGTTCCGTCTACGGCTACCGGTCCGCGGTTAAAGATCGCCTCGATGATGCCAATCCCGCTGCTTCCCAGGCTCTGATTGCGGAAAGTCGCCGTGTGTAGATCGCCCCACTTCCAGCTGGACATATCCTTACCAAGCGCCTCCGATAATTCATCGATGGTGTTCTCCAGCGCTGAAAGCAAGATCTCATCTCGGGTTTCCACCTCAGGCGTGGTCACGTCGTCAAACCAATGGGACTCCGCTTCGGGAAGCATCTGACTTATAGCGACAGCGAGATAACTCCGCGAGCGCCGCAGGAGCTGCTCTCCAAGTTCATCGGTGTATACTCGATCTATCAGGTTTAGGCGAAGTGACTCGAAGATTGCCGCGGGAACACTTTCCCGATCGGCGTTAAAGTCCCAATCTCGCAGGTAATCGAGAGCCTGGGCTTGTTTGGCGTCTGCAGTCGGGAGTTGAAGCAGGAAGGGCAAGATATCCTGGGCATAGATGACGACGTTATCCCCTTGCATCGTCATAACATCCTGGACCGTGATCGATTCATCTGCCGCGATCATCTCGGCAATGCGCCTGGCTCGATACCCCGGGGCCCAATCGGCGGAGATGAAATACGGGTAATCCGCGCCGACGACGGCGTTATTGGCGGTGGCGATATACCCTTCTGCTGGGTTGAAAGCTCGCGGAAGTGAATCAAAGGGGACGTAGCCGGTCCAATCGTATGCCCCGGTCCAGCCGGGAACGGGCATCGTGCCGTCACCAGAAGCCCGAATCGGGATCCGACCGGGAGCCTGATAGCCAATATTCCCCTCAACGTCGGCGTAGACGAAATTCTGGCTGGGCACATCCCAATAGGATAATGCGGCGCGGAATTCATCCCAATTCGAGGCGGTATTGAGCATCAACATGCTTCTTAAAGTCGTCCCCGGTTGGAGCGCGGTCCAGGAGAAGGCGAGCGGCTGCCAGCCAAAGGACCACTCCTCTTCCACTCCGCCGATCACATCGTTGATGATTGGCCCGTGGCGAGTGACGCGAACATTGATGACCTCGGGATCATCCTGGCCGGCCACGGTGATCTCCTCACGGATGATCTCCATGTCTTGCCAAAGTCCTTTGAACTCATATTGATTCGGGTTCTCCGGGTTGATCTTCTCGATGAACATGTCCTGGACGTCGGGTCCGAGATTTGTCACGCCCCAGGCGATGCGGTCGTTATGTCCGATGATGACGCCGGGAATGCTGGCGAAGGAGAAGCCAACCACGTTATAAGGGCATTCGGGACCGATGGGTTGGCAGTGCAAACCGACTTCATACCAAATTGAAGGCATCTGGATGCCGAGGTGGGTGTCATCGGCGAGGATCGGTTTGCCACTCTCTGTTCGTTCACCGCTGATTACCCAGTTGTTACTGCCGATTCCTTCACCGAAGCCGAAGGAATGTAAATCGAAAGCCTCTTCTGGAATGGCTGCCAGGGAGGATTCATGGACTGTATTGGTAACGATCGTTGGGTAGTCGTCTTGATATGGAGGCATTAGTTCATCCAGCGATTTTGTGCCCACGCGTGTGGCGATGAGGGCGCGGGTAAGTTCAGCGCTGCGGTTGCCCCCCAAGTTCCAGGCCATCAATTTTGCGTAGGTAAGGGTGTTCAGTGGTGTCCATGGCTCGATATCAAAATTGACTCCTGTTAAACCGAGCACAGTGAATTCCAGGCCCAGGCGGCCGGGACGCTGGTCGATATATGCGTTGACTCCTTCAGCGTAGGCATCCAATACACCGAGTTCCGTTTCGTTGTGAAGTTCAAGCTCCTGGGCTGCCGTTCGATGCCAGCCCACAGTGCGGATAAAACGGTCACTTTCCAACGCCGAAGGGCCGAGAACCTCGGACAGCGTGCCAGAACCAGAGCGGCGCCAGAACTCCATTTGCCAGAAGCGATCCTGGGCGTGAACGAAGCCCTGCGCCATGAAAAGGTCATGCTCGTTCGTGGCGTAGATATGGGGGACGCCGTAGGAATCACGGAAAACTTCCACTTGTTCATGGAGGCCGGGGAGGCGGATTGTGCCTTCCGTCGTTGGAAATGGACGTCTAACGAGAATCACCCCTGTGATGCCGATAAGGATTAGGAGAACAAGGAGAATTGAGACCAGAATTACCAATATACGCGGGAACCGGATTGACACCTCTACCTCCAAATGGCGAATAGGAGCGTGGTTTTAGCATCATTAGAATTGGAAGTCAATTCCAAGCATGCAATTCGACCGCACATAGGGAGGTAGAATTGGATTGCCCTAATTTCTTATTCACTTAGCTGGAAGTGCTATGTATAATGAGTGCAGCGGCCTGTACGTTCAGGCAGGGAGGCAGTTTACTTATCATTCTGGAGACCTTATCGTCTTTTGGATAGGTTGGGGGTATGAAGGAGCGAGGCAGCGGTAATTTGAGCAGTATTAGAGCCTTGCCCCGTTTGTCCGTGTTTTCGTTGAAGGAGCGGTGGATTGGGAGATGAAGTCGAGATCTGCGATTATCCTCATCCTCGTTTCGTTATGCTTTTGCATCGGTCTTGGAACGGTCCTCTTGGGCGAGCAAACCACGGCCTCCCCGATTAGTTCCATTGTTAAGCTTTTTCCTGAAGGCGGTTTATCGCCCTTGCTAAACCCGGATCGTTCACAAAAGACGACGGTTCTTATAGTAGGCGTCGATCGTTTCGATCGACCCGATCCCGCACTCAGGGCGATCTGGCTTCTAACCGTTCAGCCTCCGGAAAATAATGTCATCCTTTCTGGCGTTCCAACGAATCTGGATCTCGTCGAAGGTGCAAACGTCACCCTGGAATCATTTTTCGCGTGGACGCCTGATAAGGTTGTCGCTCCACCCTTCCTGGAAGCGATGGAAAGGGCATTGCGAGTCGAAGTCGATATCGTCGTCGTGATGGACGAGTATGCATTCTCCACTGTCGTGGACTACCTGGGTGGGCTGCCGCTTGAAGGCGATCTCGGCTTACCTCTGGATGAGAATAACCTGACAGGCCAGCAGGTTCTAGCACTACATACTGTTTTTGCCTCTGACCCAGAGAGCCTGGCCAGTCTGCAGGCGAATATCATCCAGGGGTTGATTCCCCAGGTTCAGAAGCTCGGGGCAAATCCCGATCTGGATATCTTGCTTGCTTTGCTGCCAGAGCACGCGAACGTTTCGATTCATGAGGCGCAGCTCGCCGTTCTGCTGTCTCACCTGCT
>JBARSI010000009.1:0-7546 GCA_049644665.1 Anaerolineales bacterium | reverse complement strand
GAATCCGATCCGGAAACCATAAGCACCCGATTGCCTTTCAGGCGATGGTAGCGGGCGAAGATATCGGCTGGCAGGTAAGCGCCCGCAAGGTGACCCACGTGCATGTCACCATTGGCATAGGGCCAGGCGACGCTTACATGAATGGTCTCGGTCATGATATTCCTCTCAATCGTGCGCAAGGATTTATTAGGGCTAAACGATACCAGCGTGCGATTCCCCTGTAAAGGAAACCGCCAGCTCGAGGCTGGCGGAGGATACGCTGCCGGGGCAGGCGGCTTTCAGGCGCGACTGACCCACACCGATGGGCCTCGGTCCATCGGCCACGGCAGCTGACGCATGACCATCCATTTAGAAGCGCTAAAGACTATCGGCATCTGATTTAACCGCATTGCCTCGATGAACTGTATTCTACAACGAGGAAAATGAGAGTCAAGCATCCACGGCCGCGCGCGTGAATTCATCGTATTGCTCCGCATCATCGATGAGTGTGATTTCGCCTGTAGATCCATTTACCCGCAGCCGTTGACCGGTTTTGATCCGCTCGGTAGCCTGATGCACGCCCACCACAGCCGGGATGCCAAATTCCCTGGCTACCACCGAGCCGTGGGTCATCATCCCGCCGACCTCCATCACGAGTCCGCTAGCGGTCAGAAAGAGCGGCGTCCAGGCTGGGTCGGTTCCGGGGCAGACCAGTATTTCGCCAGGGCCCAATTGGGAGCTGTGAGGGTTAAAGATCACCCGTGCAATCCCTTCCACTTCGCCGGGAGAAACCGGGTCGCCTATGATGGCGCCTTCCTGCCCCTCAGGGGCACGCACTCCCTCGTAATACGTCATTCCGTCGCTGAGCAGTAAGCGTGGAATCTGTTTTCGTAAATGCTCACGCTGGTATTTCGCCCGGCGCTCGGTGATGCGAACTTGATTCGCCTGCATGAGTGTGTATAAGTCAGATTTGTTCTGTTCAGTTGCCGGTCCATTGTTTGACTTGACCATTGCCTCGTTTAGTTCATCAAGCTCGCGGATGCTCAAGAAGAACAGATCGTCGCCCTGCTTTAAATGACCTGCGTCAACGAGTTCTTGGCCGATTTGCAGCAATCCCTGACGGATAATGCCCATCATGCGTACGGCGAAGAATTTCGGGGACTCGCGCATCCCCGCCAGCGCCCTATAGCGGCTAATCGCCCAACGAAGTATCCGCGCTTTGATAAAACCACCGTCCATTTGACGGACGGCAGATTCAAGATGAGCTGCAGCCTGCTCGGCCGACTTCGCAGAACGGGCGAAGACAGCGTCGGGGGCCTTGTCGGGATCCTTGATTTGCAGGTAGCTTTGGAGAATCTGCATGACGTGCGTTGGGTCCTCTCCCCAGCGAGGGAGACCGATGTCGATCTCGCCGACCCCGCGCGCTCCATAGCGTTCAATGAAACTGGCGATGCTTTCCTGAACCCGAAAGGGAAGAATCTCCTGCAGGTATTGAGAGGCTAGATCTGAGGCAGATGTTTCTTGGAACAACTTAGAAGAAGCTGAATCTGCGAGGATGGTCTGCGCGACTCCCCACAGCGCCAGATCCATTTCTGTTGTGACGTTGTTGGGTAACCCGCGGGCGATTTCGAGGTATGCCTGTGCGAAAGCGGGGTTTCCCGATACTTCAGCAGCCTGGGCACTGAAGCGCCGCATAATACCAAAGAAGGGCACCATCGAGGCGACAATGGGGGTGACGCCCTCGGGGATGACCAAATCTGAGAAAATGTTGCGGGCATTATGTAGCAATTTCAGCCGTTGCGTGAGAGCATCCCGGATGTCTCCGGTCACTGCGCTGCGGGTTTTGGCTTGACGGACCGTCTCGTCCATGAGCTGGGTTATCCGTTCCCGCTCTCGTTCGGGAGTCCGCCAGAGCTTGATGACGCGCATCATTGTAGGTAGAAGGAATCCGGCTAATCGCCGGAAAGTGCTGAAGCGAATGCCCCCACGCCCTACAGCAAGGCGGGGATCGTCGAGAAGGATATCAATGGTCTGAGCTGCTCCCGGAGCAACAGCCGGCAGTGCACCCCCAAGGATTTTTCGGCCGATTGAATTACGCAGTAGTGGTGTTGTGTTGACCCATAACCTCTCACCCGCGGAGAAGAGTACTCCCTGGGTTTCCTGTGTAAGGTCAAATTTGAAAATTTTGGCTCCTCCGGCGAAGACCAACTTCATAACATCCTGTCCTAACGGAGTAACCGGGGCGAGCAAACCCTGAATGACTGCGAAGGAGATAAACACGCGAAGCGGGTCGGTGGGGACATTGGGAATAGGGTAGAGCGAGGTGATAGGCCGGGATTGGAGCAGATGGAGATCTCCCTCGCTCCAGGCCCATTCGATGTCCTGCGGGGAGTGAACCAGCGCGATGACGCGCTGACCCAATTCGGTCAACTGCAATATAGCGTCGTCGGGGATGGCTTGTTGTTCGGCGGCATCGGCATCCTCGGTGACGACTCCGCCCCCAGCTACACCGCGGATTGTCAGGGCTTTTCCCCCTAAGGTTTTGTTGATGATTTCTCCAGAGTCGGTGTCGACGACATAATGATCGGGCTCCACGAGCCCACCGACAAGCGCCTCGCCCAACCCGAGGGTGGCGTCGATTGCGGTTTCAGATCGTTTCCCGGTCAGTGGATTTGCGGTGAAGAGAACACCGGAAGCCTCGGACTCCACCATGATCTGCACAATCACGGAAAGAGCCACATCCTCATGGGGGATATCGTTGCGTGATCGATAGGTGATGGCTCGCGCCGTCCATAGGCTGCTCCAGCAATTGACGATTGCTTCGAATAACATCTGCTCGCCGACAATGTTGAGGAAGGTTTCCTGTTGACCGGCGAACGACATCTCGGGCAGGTCTTCTGCGGTGGCGGAGGAGCGCACGGCGACCGGGCCGCCACCCAAGTCTGCATATGCGCGCCGGATGCTGGAAGTCCATCCTGCGTTTGTCTTTTCGACGAGGAACCACGCTCGTATCTCCGCGGAGGCTTCTTGAGAGGCCGCGGGTTCATCAAAAGGCAAGTTGGACAGGCGGGATAAAATCCGTTTCTTTAAGTCGTTTGAGGCCACATAATCAAGATAGGCAACGGTCGGGATCAGAAAACCGTCCGGAATGGGAAAGCCAGCGCGAATCAGCCTTGATAGGCTGGCGCCCTTCCCGCCGACGGTTTCCAATGTTGCCTCTTTAGAACGCAGGGGAAGGATTCGTGGTTGGGTCATGGTTTGTCAGTTTCAACGCATTGCATTCGCTGTTTCCTTCAGGATTTCAATCACGCGCTCGGCGAGATCTTCATCGGTTGAACCGAGGCCGCAGCTTGGGGTAAGAAGGCCGTCGGATAGAAGGGCTTCGCTGATGACGAAACCATTGGCTGACGCTCGCGTCATTAAGGATTTGATGCCCGTCCGCAGGCGTTCTGCCATCTCCGCAGGTGTAACGCTCCAGATATCCTCTTGATTGGGAATGCTCCCCCAGGCGATCCGCCCGCCGCGCGCCAGGAAGTCTGTTAGTTCTTGTGGGTATAGAGCGAGGTTATCGAGATACCCGTAGGCGTCGAGGTTGAGGATGTCCACCTGTGTCTTGAGCAAGACCGACCAATCCGTGTTGGCACAGCAATGTACACCGGCAAGCGCTCCTTCGTCATGGATGGCATCGAAGACCTCGTCCAGCATATGAATGACTGCCTCGCGGCTGAGGCTGATAAAGGCGGATCCGAAGGAAGCCATATACGGCTCATCGACGAAGAGGATGGTATTGGGGCGGACTTCTTTTAATCGGCGGATCTGCCAACGTGCATTCATCGCACAGTTCTTGACGATCGCGTCCGCCAATACCTCATTGTAGAGGCTGGCGCGCAGATCCTGGTCTGTCACCGTAAGGCCGAAACTGATGGGCCCGGTAACATGCCCTTTAGCCCATTCGCCCGTTGTATTCTTGAGAACTTCGAGCATCTCATAGAAACCCTGAGCGTTCTCCTGTGGAAGCGCAAAAGCTTCCATATTCTCGGCTAAATAAGATTCATAGAACGGGGTCAGGGCGAGGGTGATGTCATCCTTGGTGTCGAAATAAATTTTTTCGGCTGCGTCGTCGACAACCAATGCTGGAAGTGGAGCGCTGTATTGAACGTACATATTCTCCCGGAACGAGCGGCGCGTGAGTTGAGGCCAGGCGGGGACGTCCAATTCCGCCAGGCGCTCGCACAAGCTGGCGCATGCCTGGTGGGGAAAGCTGCCGATGGCGGTTGTGGCGAATGGGGGAAGACCTTGCATGGGTGACACCCTCTGAGTTGGCGGATTTGATGATTTCTTCTTGTAGATAGCGGCAAGCCTGCGCGAGACCGTCGTCAATGCCTCTCATTATCAGTTGGGCGGTTCGAATCATCAAGGTCGATCTTGGGCGGGAGTTCTATTTAGTAAACCTTAGCATAGGGATTATTTCCGCTGATTGACGAGGGGGCTTGACAACTTGGCAACAAAGATATATTCTAGTACTAGAATATAAAGAGGCCAAATGACCAACGCAGAGCTTGCCATTCTCTCCCTGATTGCTGAGAAGGACCGCCATGGTTACGAGATCGAATCTCTGATAGAAGAGCGCGGTATGCGCGAGTGGACCGAGATCGGTTTCTCGTCGATCTATTACATTCTGAAGAAGCTCGAGAAGAAGCAATGGATTAAGGGCAACACGGTGCGCCAGGCAGGACCCGGGCGCTCGCGGGTTGTCTATCACATCTCCGCCGCGGGCCGGAAAGCATTGCACGCAAGTACGCTTGAAGCGCTTTCGGTACCCCATCGCGCCTCGTCGCCCATGCAGTTGGGTTTAGCGAACCTCCCGGCAGTCTCGAAGGATGAGGCGCTCGCAGCCCTGCGCCAGCAAAGCGAAGGACTCGCCGAACGCCGGGGACGTATCCAGTCCAGGTGGGAATCACAGAAAAATCTACCCTTCTTTGTAGATGCCATGTTCGATCTAGCGCTCACAAAAATCACCGCTGAGTTTGATTGGCTAGACCGATTCATCGACCAACTGGAGCAGACGCATGACGAAAATTGATTATAAAAAGGAATGGAAGCACCTATACAACCCTCCGAAAACGAAATTCACGATCGTTGACGTGCCGAAAGTGCAGTTCCTGATGGTGGATGGTCACGGCGATCCCAACACGGCCCAGGAATACCAGGATGCTATCGAAGCGCTCTATGGTGTGGCTTACAAAATGAAATTTGTCAGTAAGAAGACCCTGGAAAAGGATTACGTTGTTCCTCCACTCGAAGGGCTTTGGTGGGCCGATGATAAGGCGGCTTTTAGCTCCGCGCGTGACAAAAGCCAATGGGATTGGACGATGATGATCATGACCCCTGAATGGGTAACGGTGGACATATTCGCTAATGCGGTCGTGCAAGTGCGCGAAGCCAAGAATCCATTGTCGTTAGACAAAGTCCGCCTGGAACAGTATCACGAGGGGTTGTCAGTACAGATCATGCATGTAGGATCCTTCGATGATGAGGGTCCTGTATTGGCAGAGATGCATAACGAGTTCATCCCCGGCAATGGATTTATTGAAAACGGCAAACACCATGAAATTTACCTCAGCGATTTACGCAGGGTTTCGCCGGAGAAGTTAAAGACTGTGCTCAGGCAGCCAGTGAGAAAAGTGAAGTGAGTTAAGAAATTCTAAGCAAGATAGCTCCGATTAAGGAAGATGGAGTCGACTGCGGAAATTCACAAAACCGTGACCGCAATTAATTACGGAAAGGGTTGATCCCCTGCAGAGAAATAAGGCATCGCTCACTTTCTCCATACCCGACCAGGCCGCGTGGGACAAGCTCTGCTAAAATAGAGCTATGGGGACTCTTTACCTGGTTTCTACGCCGATCGGCAATTTGGAGGACATCACGCTGCGGGCCTTGCGCGTTCTACGCGAGGTGGACGTCATCGCCGCGGAGGATACGCGCCATACCGGCAAACTGCTGAAACGCTATGAGATCACGACGAAGTTGACCAGCTACCATGAACACAATAAGGAAGCGAGCGAGGAGCGCCTGTTAGACATGCTTGAGGGGGGAGATCTAGCATTGGTTTCCGATGCGGGTACGCCGGGACTTTCGGATCCGGGCTTTGAATTGGTGCAGGCGGCGCTGGAGCGCGGGCATGAGGTCACTTCAATACCGGGTCCTTCGGCGCCAATCGCCGCGTTGGTAGCATCGGGTCTGCCGACGGATTCATTCATTTTTCTTGGCTATCTTCCACGAAAGGCGGGCGCGCGGCGAGCACTCATCGAATCACTTACCAACGAGCGCCGCACGCTTGTCGTCTTCGAGGTTCCCCACAGGATTCAGAAGACGCTGGAAGACCTGATTGCGATTCTTGGCGCGGACAGGCTTGCTGCTTTGAGTCGCGAGCTGACGAAGCTACACGAAGAGATCATTCGCGGTACGCTTGGTGAGGTGCAGGAGCACATAGCTTCCGGAGAACCGCGCGGGGAGTACACACTTGTTCTCGGAGGGGCACCAGCGCTGGGCAAATGGACGGAACACGAAGTGATGGAAGCGATGCGTGAGCGTAAAGATGCAGGGTTGTCCCGCTCATCGGCTGCGCGGCAAATCGCTGCCGAATCGGGATGGGACCGGCAGGAAGTTTATCGGTTGAGTCTGGAGGAAAGATGAATTTGGACGATGTCTCGCAATTCGAAAAATTAGATCCGGCAGGGATGCTGACCGAGATCGATGGACTCCCCGATCAGCTTGAATTGGCCTGGAAGCTCGGATGGAAGCTGCCTATCGGAGAGATCTCCGGCGTGCGAAAGGTTGTAATCGCCGGGATGGGCGGATCGGCGATCGCCGCTGATCTCCTGGCAGCATACGCGGCACCGATGGCGACGGTCCCAATAATCGCCTGGCGTGATTATGACCTGCCGGCTTTTTGCGCTGACCACGAAACGCTCGTAGTCGCTTGCTCGCATTCGGGAAATACCGAAGAGACATTGTCCGCTTTCGCTGCAGGTGTGGAATGTGAGACGCAATTATTAGCGATAACAACCGGCGGCGAACTCAAGCAGCAGGCGAATTCGAATGGCGTTCCACTGTGGAACTTTGATCATGTGGGCCAACCGCGTGCCGCGGTGGGCTACTCGTTTGGTTTACTGCTGGCGCTGATGACACGACTAGGGTTGATCCCCGACCCCGAGGAAGAATTATCTGCTGCGGTGGGAGAGATGCGTTCTCAACAGAAAGCTCTTCGTGCAGAGTCACCCGTTGTTGAGAATCCAGCAAAGCGGATGGCTGGGCAGCTGGTTGGACGCTGGCCGACAATCATTGGGGCGGAGATTCTAGCGCCGGTAGCGCGCCGCTGGCGGACTCAGATCGGCGAACTGGCGAAAGCGGCAGCGGGGTTTGAGACGCTTCCAGAGGCGGATCATAATATGGTTGCTGGTGTATCACACCCCGAGTCGCTTATCTCAAACACGATGGTTGTCTTCCTGCAAGGATCGCAAGTGCACGAGCGAAATGTCCTGCGATCGCAGTTCACACGTGAAAT
>JBARSI010000008.1:0-5486 GCA_049644665.1 Anaerolineales bacterium | reverse complement strand
AAGATTTCAACGTCCCACACACCTTTATCCACGGGGCCCGTAGGACCATTCTCAAGCCTGCAATCCCCTGTGATGATGTTGCAGTCCCACTCGTAGTTCCCCCAACGGTAGATTGGGCCACTGGCGGGGTCAGAATCTCCATTGAATTGATTAAGATAATCTTGGCTCATCCACACCGGCCATGTGCTACCAGCCAGCCCGGATTCCGTATCGTAATCAAAGGCGATCAGGTTCAGCCAGGTGTCCCAGGCCGTGCCGGCGCCGGTCCAATCGCTTAGAGTTCCAACGGGCGTGTGCGCGTAGATGTGCTCGCCAGGATCGTTCCAGAGACCATGCGCTCCCCACGCGGCGTAGACGACCGGGTGCGTGGCCAGCGGACTCGATAGGCTGTCCAAAGCTATTTGTACACTTTGCGCGACTCCGGCGTTGGGGGATGCGGATTCCTGGCGGAGTACTACTGGCAGGAATAGTTCATAGCCGACTTCCGTGGTGATTTGGTCCCAGCCAAAATTTCGCCCGAAGTCGTGCGCTGACAGGTAGATCTGGGCTGGCTTTAACAACCACCCATTCGATTCATCCCATTGCGGCGTCAAGCGCACCGACACATGTTCCCAATCTCCGACGTGGTTTCCGTAGATGGTGCCGAGTACCTCTTTCCCGCGGTTGTAGGGATAGAAGAAGAAGTAGATCAGGTCGTGGACCACGACACTTTCCCCGGCGACGTCAATCTCGACCTCGTCCCAGAATGCGTACGTTGGCACATCAGCAAGGCTGCAAGGGCTGCTGGTCGAGGATCCATCACAACCATAGAAATAGGGCAGCACGGCAGAAGGGCTGTCCATAGCCTCCTCTGTAAATAGCCACCAACTAGCGAGGGGCAGGGATGGGGAAAACACTGTGAGCCAGTTGCGATATAGATGCTCGAAGGACCAATCAACCGATGATGGGAAGTAGATCTCAGGTTTCAGATCGGGATCGAGGTCGGGTTCGTCGTCGGCCAGCCACACCCGCGGGGCGTAAAGCTGGAGGGACGCAGCTTTCTCCGAGTCGGAGGGAGTGGGCAAGGATGTCGGCATTGCAGGCCAACGCTTGGCCTGATTGTAAGTTAGGAACATCCAATAGTCATCTCCACAACCCATGTGAATATCCAAACCATCCTGCCGCATCGGCCAGTAGCCCTCGTTGGCCGGACACAGCGCAGGAACAAGCGCCTCGCTGTCATCCGTCAGGCTGAGGTTCAAATTCGTGATGAAGGTATCCGTCTCGTTCATCGGCGCATAGCGCACGCATAAACCGTTGCGCCAACACGCGTTATCCGCCTGCGTAGTCAACATACCACCACTATCGCCATGCGCGGGCTCCCACCCCACCGGGCAAGTCACAACCCAATTCGGCCAATGATGGACCGCGATGTCCACCAGCACGGGCGTATCCGATGTGGCTTCCACCCAGTCGTATTTCACCCAGATATAGACCCAATGCCCCCCGATCCCCGTGTTGATATCGTGAGGTTCGACGTACGTAGCTGGATCGCCCGGTTCGTGGGGGACAGTGCAGATGGGGTTACCCGCCGGGACCTGCAGCCAGGTCACGCCCGTGTAGGCCGAGTCGGGAGGGGCGATGTTGTCGGGAGGAACCCGCTCTGAGTAGTTCCGATTGGTCACGTAGACATCGACGATGGCATAGTAGCCTTCATTGCGCGTATTGGTAACGGTGCAGGTCACCGTCTCATCCGCATCCAGGTCGATCGCCGCCGTGCGCGCCCCCAGGTCCACAGTCGATCCGCCGTCCGGATCGACGCACGCCAGGTCGGTAAGGCTCCACCCCACTTCGTCATTCTCGGTCAGGTTGTAGCTCCCCGGCGTCAAGTAGGAGAATTTCATGGTGCTAGCCAGCGTCCCCTGCGCATCGTCATCCAAGCTGAACCCGCCGCCGAAGTCATATCCGCTCGGACCGCTGCCCGTGAAGCCGAAATCCTGAGCGTCATCCGGAATTGTATCCTTCACCACTGTGATCTCTCCCACGTCGGTGACAACGCTCGCCCTATCGAGAACATAAACGGGGTATGCAGGCGGGGTATGCGACGTATGACCGGTGAAGGCGCCGACGGACAAACCCATCGATTCCGCGGGAAGGATAGACCAGGATCCAAAATCAGTATCCGCCCCGGTACCCTGGTCGATCCAGATCATCGGCCCGATGATTCCCGGGCGCGTCAGGTTCTCTCGCACGCAGCGGATCTCATCCAGAGCCGGCTTTACATAGCCATACTGGGCGACCAGCCCCAAGCAAACATACCCTGGCGGGGGGACGGGGGACCAAAAAGAACCATCCCAGTCCGCGCCAGAGCCGTAGTCGCCCCACACCATGATGTAATCGACGGGTTGGGCCAGTGCCCCCGGCTCCAGTTCGCGCGCCGCAAACATACCCCCGTCTGGTGTGAGGTAATTTCCCTGCCCGTAGTGCCCCAAGGCGTAAAAGTCCATTGGAACGACAGGTCGGTAGTACGCGCCGTCGAAATCTCCTCCGCTGCCCCCATCCCACCACTCCAACACAAACTCTGTTGTATAGGCCAGTTCCAAAGCCGGGGAAGAAGGGGGTTCGGATTCGAATGCGCCAATGTCATACCGCACGCCCTGCGGACGCGTGACGCCGCGCTGGTCCGTTGAAGGCGCGCTGTTGGGCGCGTTGAACGTCACACCATCCATTGCGGGGCTGCCCGTGAGCAGCGCAATGGTCTCGGTGGGACCGCCATTATCCGCGAGCGCACCCAGCAATGGATCGGTGCTGCTTATTGAACCGTCAGTTGAGCCCCAGCCGCACGTTGTGCCGCCGTCGATGTTGTTGCCGCCGTTAGTGATCGTTCCGGAACAATTCCCGCCCGATGTGCTGTTGGTAACAATGGTGTTGAGCAGTATCGTAGTGCCACTATTGTTGAGAATGCCCCCGCCTAAAGTGGCACTGTTGCCGAAGAAGGTACTGTTTGTAATCGTCAGCGTGCCATCGTCGCCGATGCCGCCGCCGTAAGTCGTGCTGTTGCTCGAGA
Organism: Anaerolineales bacterium; assembly: GCA_049644665.1. Classification (GTDB taxonomy): domain Bacteria; phylum Chloroflexota; class Anaerolineae; order Anaerolineales; family E44-bin32; genus E44-bin32. Next base: position 2,440 of record JBARSI010000008.1, on the reverse strand, counting down.
AAGTGCTGTTCGTGATGGTCAGAATCCCGCTGCTGTAAATGCCCCCGCCGGCCCAACCGGAGTCGTTGTCAGAGAAGGTGCTGTTCATAATGATCAGCGAGCCGGTGTTGTAAATACCGCCGCCGTAGCCTACGCCGCCGCCGGGTGCATTGTTGCCCGAAAAGGTGCTGTCTGTGATGGTCAGAGTCCCGCTATTGTAAATGCCGCCGCCGGATATGTTGTTGCCATTCGCAATCGTCAAATGATCCAAGGTCAGCGAGGCGTCTGCATCGATGAAGAGTACTCGGTAGAGATTGCCGCCGCTGATGGTCACCGTTTGCCCTGTGCCATCGATCGTTAGCCCGGTCGCATCGGTGATGTTTGGAAGAGAAGACGCAAGAGCAATCGTGCCACTTACGCTGAAGGTGATGGTGTCGGCACCCGGGGCGGCATCGGCATCGAGAATCGCCTGGCGCAAGGATCCTGCGCCGCTGTCATTCAGGTTTGATACCGTGAATGTCGCCGCGCGCGCGGGGGTGACACCATTGGCGCATAACGCAATTGCCAGTAAGGTCAGGATGATCATCAATTTTTTCTTATTTGCGTTTTTCATGTGCATTCTTGATTCGATCGAGCAAATCATGGGCAAAAGAGTGAATATGTATTCTGGAATGTTAATGAATATGGATACCGAAGCGCATCTGCGAAGCCAGATGCGAAATCCAACGAACCCGGAGCAGGCAGGAGCATGTACGTTTCACAAGGAAATCCCCCGAAGAAAGAGGTAAAAAAAAAAGCCAAGTATCGGCTAAGGGGAGATCGTTGTTCGATGAGATATTATCCTTTCGGCACAATATCAGGCCATAGTGTCTACTATACATTACGCTTAGTTGAAACATGTTGCAATAGAACAAAGTTTCTGCCCGTCCCTGACGGGATCGCCAGGGTTCTCTTGCAGGTATTTACGGATGATCAGTTTGTGGGTCCGGTCGACTTGATAAACCCTGCTGCCCTGGCCACCTTCACCGAATTGCTCTGGAAAAGCGAAAGTCCCTGGGGCTTGGTTCCGGGGACAATTCTGGCTGATCTATGCAAATTCAATCTGCGCATGGGCATCTGCGGGCCCGCAAGAAATCTGAAGCAGCAGCTGCTGCTATCCTGGCCGCTGAAGCCGTCGGCGTACTCGCCCGTGGAGAGGCTGATCCAAGCCCCGTAGGTGTTTCCCGGTCGCGCGCACGGGTCATTAATGATCGCTGAGGAAAGTGCCCCTATTTGCCCCGTCGAGCCCGCGTCGGTGGAAGCGCGGTACACACAGTAGCAGGCCAGGGCCGTAAAGGCGTTCGTCTCAAAGCGCTGTTTGCGATCTTCGAGCAGGAGCTACTCCGCTCACCGGGGAAACCAGCCTCAGGTGGGGCTGGTTTCTCAGTTCCCCTCTTGGGTATTTCGATCTACTTGAATCTGAAAGGGCTTCGATTACTCAGATCCCCAGAACCCTGACTTAGGCATTGAACGCTTTGTACATCGATACAGTCCTTTGATCGAGGCTAATGGGTGTTTGTTTCCGATTACTCGCATAATCAAACTACCCACAAGCGTCGTTTACTGCGCAATCGGGGCCAGGTGGCAGCCTGCCCCCGGAAATCGCGAATCCACTCTATTCGGCGAAATATGATCGACTCTTTTGACTCGTTTCGTTCGATCGAATCTCACCCCAAAGTTGCACACCTAAAGTCTCCGCATAGAATAATCCTCGGGGTCAAATAATTACTCATGCCTCGATGCCCCTACTTGAAGGGCTACAGGAGTACTAACAATAATGAGATTGTGGGAGATTATCCAAGGCATCTGGAAGAGAAATAAACTCCTGATCATGCTCTTGCTGGCGAGCCTTATTCTTCGCATCGCCTGGGTAGTGTACACGGGTTACGTTGAAGAAGATGCCTTCATCACTTTCCGTTTCGCCCAAAATCTGGCTGAGGGTCGTGGCTTCACCTACAACCCGGGGCAACGCGTGTATGGCACGACAACGCCAATGTTCACATTTCTCATGGCACTATGGAACTTGCTCTGGAAAGACCCGGTGCCCGGCGCGTGGCTTTTCAATCTACTGGCCGGGTTGGGGACACTTTATTTCACCTATCGAGGGCTAGAAGCTGCTCGCGTTTCGTCCGCCCAACGATTGTTTGCCCTATTGCTTCTCATACTTTCACCCAGGCTCTTGCATTTAGATATGCTCGGTATGGAGACTCCTCTTGTCCTACTTTTCATGGCAGCGTCATGGTCTACATTCCAGCGTAAACGATGGTATTGGACAGGGATCCTTTTGGGATTAATGCTTTGGGTGCGAATTGACACCGCACTATGGCTGATGATCATCGGGTTTGCTACCTTCCAAAAGGATCGTCGAGCAAGCTTGATTGTAGTGGGTCTTGCATCCGCAACCTACTTCCCCTGGCTGCTG
>JBARSI010000007.1:0-8921 GCA_049644665.1 Anaerolineales bacterium | reverse complement strand
TTCTAATCTGGGTGACGGTGTTGATTTCCTCCTACCGCGCGCCGGGTTACCAGTGGGATAACCCGCGTTATCGGGCTATATTCCTTGCAGCTCAGGCTGCCCTGATCGCGTGGACGTGGGTTGAGGTGCGCCTAATCGAGAGTCCCTGGCTAAAACGCTGGTTCGTAGTCCTGAGCGTTAACTATCTACTTGTTACGTACTGGTATATCGGTCGATATTACAACACAATTACACTAAGCTTGGAAGCTACATTAGGGAGTATTCTCTTCTTCACGATCATCTATCTGGCAGGTTTTTTCCTTTCCGATGTTATTCGTACGAAAAAGCTACGGGGGTAGAGAGAAGCCCTCTTGAGAGGTATAATTCAGCGATTGAATATTGGTTCATGATATTGCACACCAAAAGGAATTGGAAAATGACCAAGGCATTAATCACAGGTATTACGGGACAGGACGGCTCATACTTGGCGGAGTTATTGCTGCACAAGGGATATGAAGTGCATGGCCTGATTCGGATATCGAGCTCGTTTAACACTGAACGCATCGATCACATCTACCAGGACCCTCATGAACCCGGTGCACGCTTGTTTCTGCACTACGGCAACCTGTCGAATGGTGAGCAGTTGACGAACATGGTCTACAACGTCCGACCGGATGAGATCTATCACATGGGGGCGCAATCGCACGTTAAAGTGAGCTTCGATATGCCCGAGTATACGGGAAACGTCACCGGATTGGGTACAACACGTATTCTGGAAGCCGTGAGGCGAAGTGGAATAAAAACACGCTTCTACCAGGCGTCCTCTAGCGAGATGTTCGGAAATGCGCCACCCCCGCAAAGTGAGAGGACGGTTTTCGAACCGCGCAGCCCGTATGCGATCGCGAAGGTGTATGCTTATTGGATGACTGCTAATTCCCGCGAAGCTTACGATATGTTTGCAGCGAATGGGATATTGTTTAACCACGAAAGCCCCAGACGGGGACCGACATTCCTCAGCCGCAAAGTGACGCGGGCAGTGGCGAGGATAAAGGCCGGACTGCAGCAAAAAGTTTATCTGGGGAATCTCGACTCGCGCCGCGATTACGGTTATACGCCGGAGTATGTCGAAGTCATGTGGCAAATCTTGCAGCAGGATAAGCCCGACGACTTCGTCATTGGAACTGGTGTTGCCCCGACCATCCGCGAGTTCGTGGAAGAAGCGTTTGCATACGCTGATATGGATTGGCAGGAGTACGTTGAAATCGACCCGCGCTATTTTCGACCGACGGAAGTCGACTGCCTTCTTGCCGACCCTTCTAAAGCTCGCAGCCAATTAGGATGGGAGCCCCGGATTACATATAAGAAATTGGTGCCTATCATGGTCGATGCGGACCTCGAGGCTGTTGGGCTGGAACCAATCGGAGAGGGATTGAAGATCCTGGATGAGCACTTCGACGATTGGCATCGCTGGGATACGGGAGTTACAGCCGTGCTCCAGAACGCCGGTAACGGCGTGGATTGAGGTGGAATTATGGGGGAGGGAAAAAGCCCCGAAATTGCTTCACTGCCAGTGAGATCGGATCACAAGGATATAAGTAAAGATGGAATTCCCTATCTATCCGTTGTCGTTCCGGTCTTTAACGAGGCTGAAAACCTACGGCCCCTCTTCCAGGCGATTGCTGAAGCGTTAACTGACATCTCCCATGAAATCATCTTCGTGGATGACGGCTCAAAAGATGGAAGTGTGGAGATTCTCTTCGAACTCGCTCAAGAAGCGAGCGAGGTTGTCAGCGTTATTCAGTTCCGCAGGAATTTTGGACAGACCGCCGCGATCGCGGCGGGCATCGATTATTCCGCCGGAGAGATCATTGTCCTCTTGGACGCCGATCTTCAGAATGACCCCGCGGACATCCCCATGCTCGTCGAGAAAATCGATGAGGGGTATGACGTCGTTTCCGGGTGGCGGGTGGATCGGAAAGATGCGTTGATAACCCGGACAATCCCCTCAAGGATGGCGAATTGGCTGATCTCGACAGTTACGGGCGTAAAACTGCATGACTACGGTTGCACCTTGAAGGCGTATCGAAGGGATGTCTTCGAGGGGTTCCGCCTTTACGGTGAGATGCACCGTTTTATCCCAGCGTATGCAGGGTCTGTGGGGGCACGTATCACTGAGGTTCCGGTTCAACACCACCCTAGGCGGTTTGGTGAGACAAAATACGGCTTGAGTCGTACGATCAAAGTCCTGCTTGACTTATTTACGGTGAAGTTCCTCATCAGCTATGGACACAAGCCGATCTACCTCTTTGGTGGCGCGGGCATCCTGCTCATCGTACCTAGCGCTCTCATTTTGCTCTTCCTCATCGTCCGTAGGCTGTGGCTTGGAATCTCCATCCTGGGTTCTCCGCTGCTTCAGCTCAGTACGATGATTATGATCATGGGCTTCCAATCAATCTTGATGGGGCTGATAGCGGAGTTACTGGTCCGTATTTATCATGAGTCACAGGCCAAGCCAACATATTCCATCCGCAAGGTAATAGCTCCGTCGCGCTCAGAAGCATGAAGCTGAGCCCGGACTTTTTTTCGCGTAAGAACATCATCAGGGTGATTGGCACCCTTCTATCCATCGCGCTGCTCATTTACCTTCTCAGCCAGCAGGGCTGGGGCGAGATCGTCGATATTTTATGCCAGATCCCCCCAATCAGTTTGGCGCTGGTTGTCATCCTCATGGCGATCTCCCGAATTTCGGTGGGTGCACGTTGGTATTCCCTTCTTCGGTCAACAACGTCGAATATATCGTTTACTGAAAGTCTGCGGATGACATTCGCAGGTTTGTTCGCCGCGAATTTCCTTCCGACGACCATCGGCGGAGATGTCGTTCGTTTAGCGGGAGCATTACCACGCTCCGAAGATCGTGTCGGGAGTGCCGCATCAATTGCCGCAGATCGTCTCGTAGGGCTTTCTGGGATGGCGATGGCGATTCCTCTGGGACTGGGAGTATTGATCGAATGGATTCAAACGAATGCGGTTGGGGATATTCAATTTCTACATTTCGTAAGGAACGCTGGTTTTACCATCGCACTCGCAGTTAGTGGGTCAGAGCTCTGGAATAAAATTAGGAAGATCATCCGAGGATTGATCGATGTGTTTGTCATGTGGATTCGTCGCCCGCGAGCCTTGATAACAGCTTTTGGGTTCACATGGCTGCATATGGCATGTTTGTTTTCTTTATTATGGTTGCTTTTTAGAGGCATGGGGCAGACGATATCATTTCCCATGGTCGCGGGGCTTTGGAGCTTTACGTATCTAATAACCCTCATGCCTTTCTCGATCAACGGCCTGGGTATCCGTGAAGTGTCGATCTCGTATATTTTCACGAACTTGGGCGGGGTTTCGATCCAGAGTGCGCTGGCACTTGCCCTGATCCTGAGGACGTTGGAAATGATTGCAAGCGTTCCCGGAGCGTTTTTCCTTCCTGCCATTCTATCAAGTGCGGATAGGGGGGGTGAAACCGGGGTTGAAGCGGATCCTTCACCATAGAGGATTATGCGTGTGCAAAACTCTCTGAGCGATCGCCTCACCGGGTTGCGGTTTATCCTTATCGTAACCATTTTCCTGACACTGGGGGCTGTCGTCGATCAATTTCGCTATGCTCTCGAGATCCAGATCCTGGCGATATCGTGGAAGTGGAGGCTGGCGCTTCTCATAGGGGGAGTAATACTGGCCGTTGAGATTGCCATCCTCTTTGCTACCTGGACTCCCCTGAGCGATCCGATCACCCGTTGGGCTAATAATGGCGCTGCCAGCATTGGTCGTTTAAGTTTCCTCCGTTATCCACTCATTGTCTTCCTACTACTGATTTTGCCATTCTTGGTCTTGGGGCCGTATGGATATTATTTTCACTCAATCTGCATACGAGCCCTGGTCTTCTGGTTCGTCGTCATCTTCAATTCGTTAATCATTCAAAGCATGCATCCAAATTTGGCTTACTCAAACATCTTCTTCGGCATAGCGCTCATGCAAGGCGTGCTTTATCGCATCGCGGTGTTCTTGCCGGATCTCTCCAGTTATCCATTCTCATTGGGATGGTCTGAGGCCAGTAGATATTTTTACGCATCCTTATTCTTTTCCGAGCGAATCTATGGTGTACAGATAAGCCCAAGTGTGCTTCACCCAACACGCTATCTTCTGCAGTCGATACCATTTCTGTTGCCTGGCTCAACGCTTTGGACGCACCGACTTTGGCAAGTTGTTCTATGGCTGGCAACCACTTTTGTGGCGTCGTATCTGCTGACGAAAAGGCTCAAGCTGAAGTGGGGATGGTCGGCTGTACTCGCGATGGCATGGGCGTTCCTTTTCTTTTTCCAGGGACCCGTCTACTACCACCTGCAAATTATGGTCATCCTTGTCTTGTGGGGATTCAATCGTGAGAAGCCTCTTCGCACCACAGTTATTGTTCTGGTGGCTTCAGCGTGGGCAGGAATCAGTAGGATCAATTGGGCCCCCGTTCCAGGATTACTTGGCGCGTTGCTGTATTTCTTTGAAATCCCCAGGAATAAAAAGCCGGCGATCCGATATCTAACGTGGCCTGTGTTTCTCTTCCTATCTGGCTCGACTGTTGCGTTTCTGAGCCAATCTGCGTATGTCTTGCTCTCAGGACAGGATGTGAATCGCTTCACGTCCAGTCTAGGTTCTCAGCTTCTTTGGTACAGATTATTGCCGAACGCGACTTATCCATTGGGAGTTCTGCCGGCGATCTTTACAGCATCACTTCCGATTTTTCTCCTGATGTTTTATCACTGGCGGTCAGGCAAAGTATCCATGGCTCCGCTCCGTCAGCTTGGGGTTTTCGCGATCGCCCTGATGCTTTTCGGGGGCGGTCTGGTGGTGAGTACGAAAATCGGTGGCGGCAGCAACCTGCATAACCTTGACGCCTATCTGGTGGTTCTTGCAGTATCTGGGCTGTATATCTTTGCAGGGGGTATTGAGCACGAGGCGGATGGCGAGAGCCAAAAGTTCTATCCATCCCTGCCGATAAAAGGACTCCTTGTCAGCGTCCCGATCTTGTTTGTTCTTGGTGCTGGAGCAACAATCGTTCGTTACGATGCGGGGCAAGCACAGAGAGCACTTGATCTTGTGCAGGAATACGCACAAGGAGCAGCGATTGAAGAGAATGAGGTGCTTTTCATCTCTCAAAGGCACTTACTGACTTTCGATATCGTCCAGGATATCCCGCTTGTACCTGAGTACGAGACTGTCTTCCTGATGGAAATGGCGATGTCGGGGAACCAGGCGTATCTGGATAATTTTTATAACGACCTGAGAGAAGGCAGGTTTGGGTTGATCATTGTGGCGACTCTTGAGAGAGACTATCAGGGCAGATCTCATGCCTTTGGGGAGGAAAATGACGCCTGGGTGCGGGAGGTGTCCGAGCCGATCCTTTGCTTCTACGCCCCACTAGAGACTTTGGATTCGCCCCGATTGCAGTTGTTAGTTCCCATGCCTGAAGCTGACCATTGCACTCCTTGAGTGGAAGTCGAGATGCCGGTGACTATGGCCTAAGCCTTCGTAGCTGGTAGCAATTGGACAGCTCGTGATTTCGTTTTTACATCCCACGTGCAGGTTTCTCTGAGGGAGAGAATAGATTGTATTACCTTCGGGAGGTAAATTACATCCAGCTAATATCCTACCTTGTATTGAGCGCTTTTTGGATTGTGGGTGGTTGGCTGATCATTAGTAAGACTTTCCGCTTACGTGCACCGGAAAGGTTAATTGGCGGTATCGCAAGTGGGTTTCTCCTGTTTATCGTTCTAAGTAATCTTCTTTCATCTATTCTCCCATTGACTATTGCGTTCTGGATGGCCGGAGCTGGCATCCTTGCACTTGGCGTCATAATGTCGTCCTTGAAACTTGGAGAGGGTAAACTCGACTTTTCGGACTGGAGGCAAGTGGGCCTTCTTGCTGCATTGCTCTGTCTATTGCTTTTTTTTCAGGTGATCCAGAGAGGCTTGGCGCTCTTTGATGAGTATCTCCATCTTCCATTAATCTCGGTCATGGCGACTGGGGACATCCCGCCACATTTCTACTTAGACCCTTCAAAATCCTTTGCCTACCATTATGGCCTACAAGTTTGGTCTGCGAGCCTTGTTCGTCTGGCGTCCTTCTTCCCTTGGAGTGCCTTCGATCTGAGTCGTGCTTTTGTTTTATCCTTAACTGCATGTTTGGGATATGTCTGGTTTGCGCAGAAAATTCGGAGCGAAGTCGCTGCGCTTATTAGCACAGCTTTGATTATGTTGGGTGGTGGGACACGTTGGTTGTTGTTGCTACTACCAGGCACTATCCTAGATCGAATCGATAAGAGTGTCGAGTTGATCAATACTGGGGCGGACACAGCATCGAGTCTTGTTCTTGCACTCACGCGGCCATGGGTACTAGAAGGCGGGGGGGCGATGTCAATCCCCTTCGCTTTTCACAGTGGGATCTTCGTCCCAGTTGTATTTGTGCTCGGTTCAACCGGCGCGATGCCATTCCTTACGATTTTGCTCCTCCTAATGCTAGGCCAAGGAATCCGACAGGATGTGTTTTCGTGTGTAGTAGTTGCGGTGGTATTTGCCTCTCTCGCCTTGAGCGCTGAGCATCTTTTTGTCTTCATTTGGTTGGCCTTGGCTCTTCTTGTCATGTTGCTCGCAATAAATAGCGCCCGACGGACAAAAGCAGTAGAAAAGGGGCACATCCTATTCTGGGTTGGCATATTATTGATAAGCGGGGTGCTTGCTGCTGTGCAAGGTGGTTTCCTTACAGAAGTATTGCGGTCTACGTCAAAATCATTCCTCGGTTTAGATGTGGGTGTCAACTACAACTACCATGGTTTCGAACTGCGTTGGCCGCCAGCCCTGCCTTCGGCACATTTCGCTGATTTATCATTGCTTAAGTTGCCGCAACTCATCGTGATGCTCGCGGAGATGGGTCCAGCGCTCATCTTTATGATATTTGCAGCCTATGATGCCTGGAAGCAGTATCAAAAGGGGCGTTTTTTGAGGGCGGGCATTAGCGTTTCAGCAACTTTAGGTCTCTTCTTTGTGTTGATCGTACAATATGGTGTGGATCGGTCTTCAACCCGTATTCCCGCGACCTCCCTCTGGATTTGGCTGCTACTCGGATTACCCTACGTTTGGATTATTTATAATCAGGCGCGCCCAGTAGTCCGGTCGATTCTTGCAATGGCGATGGGAATCCTGGCTCTGGGTGGAGCGGTTATCTTGAGTATTCAGTTGACCACTATTCCGATGGCACAATACTCGTATTATATTGATGAAGTTGATACGCACATGTCCGCCAGATTCTGGGATAAGCTGCCGGAAGATGCGCAGGTGTTGGATCATATTGCCTATCGTGGCGTAACGGTTTTTGGTCGACCATCACGTTCATTCTCCGGGATCTACGACTCTCTTCCCGAGTACCGAGCATTGGTGGAAAACCCAAATGTAGGGAGTGTGGTTAAAGCCGGGTATAGCTATGTATATGTGGACAATGAGTGGTGGTCGCGAATGGATAATGAGGTGAAGGAAACATATATCTCCTCTTGTGTTGAAGTCCTAAAAGATCTTTCCTTCAATAATGTCACCTTTCGGCGGCTTTACGATGTTAGCGCATGTTCAGGCTCGGATTTGTAAAAACCTTGACACAACATTCATCAGTTTCTAGGATTGAAGAGGAGTCAATAATTTACCGATGCGTTGGTAGAAGTGGTTTCGTTGAATCTACATTTGCCCGCTAAGGAGTAGGATGTATTGGTTTAGAACCGGCAACGCGCTAGATGGACTCGCCCTCATCCCGTTTTTCTTTCTTTTCACATTGGGCGGGTGGTTATTGTCAATGCACGCTTTCAAGCTTAAGTCCCGAGAGCGTGTCGTCGTCGGTTTTGGGCTTGGTTTAGCACTCACGTTGTGGTTCTCAAACTTGCTCGGGCGATGGCTTCCACCTCAGATCGCCTTCTGGGGTGCCGCAGGATTGGTCCTCATCCTGGGTTTTCTGTCTACAATCTGGTCAGATCGCCCATTCCTGGATAAAACGGATCTTCAGGTATGGCCTCTACTGCTATTTTTCGTGGGGATCACACTTCTCTTTACTTTGATGGGACGCGGCTTGGGGATCTTCGACGATCGCAAGAACCTCTCGATCATTTCAACCATGGCCGCGGGTGACATCCCCCCGCATTTCTACATGAATTCAGGGTTCTTGTTTAAATACCATTACGGCTTCCAATTATTCAGCGCGAGCTTGATGCGCGTGGGCGGACTTTTCCCTTGGAGTGCGTTTGACTTAAGTAAGGGGATAACCGCGGCGTTGGCGATTGCACTTGCTTACCTGTGGGGATGGCGAGTTACGTATCGAAAGCTTGGTGGTGTAATCACCGCGTTCGTGTTGACCTTTGCATCAGGAGGTCGATGGTTGTTGACCTTGCTGCCACCCTCGATCCTTTCTCGAGCTGGTGCTCAACTCACCCTGTGGGGTTCCGCTGCACAATCTGCCCCCAATCTTCTTCAAGGACTCAGTTCCGCATGGATCGTCGAGGGAGGTCCACCCGTTCCAATACCCTTCGCCTTTGTGAACGGCATCCTCCAACCTTTCATCCTTTATCTACAAGCTGGACCGAAATCTCTCGCCCTGGTTTTGCTTCTCTTACTTCTCCTGATCTTCCGCCGCCGGGTGAACAGATTTGGTCTTATTGTCATAACGCTTCTTATTGCGATGTGGGGGCTCACTGCGGAAGCGGAATTCGTGCTGTTTGCGCTCGGGCTCTTTACAGTATTTATTATGCTACGCACCTGGAGGAAGAAACCCCTCTGGAGGTTAGAACTACGTACAGCAACAATCGTGTTGGCTATAGCGTCCGTAATAATCATCTTCCAGGGTGGAACGATTACTGAGACTGTAAGGGG
>JBARSI010000006.1:0-13584 GCA_049644665.1 Anaerolineales bacterium | reverse complement strand
TAGTCTTCGGCGAGCTGGATGCTGGTTAGGTAACTGCAAGGTCAGAGTTTTTCAAATGCGTTTATAGTTTAAGGTGACGTGATGTGAATGCTCGTGGAGTATTCATCGCGCAGATGTTATTCACAGGGATACACTTCCTGGTTGCCGCCAGCTGTGAATCGGTCATTCAGAGGGGAAAAATTGTGCTTGAAAGCGAACAGCCTCGCGTCCGGATAAGCCTCCGATGGAAGATTACGCTTCCGTTTATCGTCCTTGCGCTCGCTCTCGGTCTTGGCCTCGGATTCCTGGTAAATCAGCAATTGAACCAGGCGGAAGAGGTAAGTTTCCTGAGGCAGCTTCGTGACAGCGGGCAACAAGCAGTTGATGAGGTAGTCCGAATAGAGGCGCGTCTCCTTGAGGTCCAACGTGCAATCTCAAATACGGAGGGAGTCCCGGAGGCGGTCGCGCGAAGTAGGGCTGAGGAATTGCGGGCGCGTATATTGCAGATAGTGGTGACCACCGAGACGGATGTCGCCGTAGTCCTGGATAGAGAGGGGATCAGCCTTTTAGCGATTCGGCGCAGCGAACCAGATGCACCTCCGGGTGACTACCTTACGCTGCGCGGAGAGGGATATTATCAATCCTGGCCCTTTGTGCGCAAGATTCTGGGCATTGAGCCGGATGCCTTGGGAGATGATCCAGAAGGCGATAAACAAGCCGGGATGCATAATATTCAACTCGGCGAGCAGGAGGTTCAGGTCCTTTTCGTCGGCGGGCCAATGATAGACACGTCCGGGAATGTCTATGGGGCAGTGCTGATTGGGGAGTATCTGGAAAATGTCACCCGTGACCTGAGTGAAATCGCTGGAGCGCACATTTCTACCTATGATTCTGGGGCAGGCCTCCTAATAAATACAGATTTTTCAAAAGGGGACCCGTGGAACCCTCCAGGTCTAACCCTTAATTCCGAGCTGATTCAAGCAGCACTGGATGCAGAAAACGGTGAAGCGCCCTATCGGACGATACAGATTGCCGGGCAAACATACGGTGAAGTGCTCACGCCATTCCAGGTCCGTAACAGTACGTTACAGTTAGGCTTCGTGGGAATCTCGCTTTTGGGTGGCGAAGAAGCGGATGTTCTCTACCAGCAGTATCGCCAGCAGGCATCGAATCTACTTCTCTTTGGAGCATTAGCCCTTGTGCTTGTCATCGGAACTGGTTTGCTGGTATCGGGTTGGATTACACGCCCGTTGGTGGATCTGACGGAAGCGACATACGAGGCAGCGATAGGGAATTTGGAGACCATCGTTACTGAGGGTTCAAAAGATGAGTTTGGTGCACTTGCACAAACCTTCAACAGGATGCTAACGGGCATACGTGAGGAGACTCTGTATCGGAACCTGCTGGGTCAGGATCCGCGGCCAGAAGCGAGGGAACACTTAAGGAAAACCCTCACGGAGGGCAGCCGGCTTGCAGAGGGGCAAACCGTGAAGGCAACTGTGCTGCACGCTGAGATTAGTGGATTTTTAACCGATGCCGAGAAAGCTGATCCATCACGAGTGGTGGGAGCGCTGAACGATGCTCTCGCCGGGATGATCCCGGTGATCTATCGCCATGGGGGTGTCCTTGATTCATTAGGTGGAGGGGAGGTAAGGGCATATTTTGGTGTCTTTCCTCGAGGGCTGCCAATGCAGGTCAGTTCGTTGCAGGCGACACATGCGGGAATGGAGCTCCTCGACTATTATCACGCCTTGAATGAGAACAGGGCCTCCATTGGCTTGCCACCGCTGGATGTGAGTATTGGAATTGCCACTGGCTATGTCATCGCCGGCGGAATTGGCGTGCACGGAAACCTGCAATACACAGTTTTGGGGGATACAGTTGCCGCTGCGCAGCGCATTCAAGAGGCCGGGAAATTGATGCACAGTGGGACTGTGTTAATCAGCGAAGAGACGCACGAGTATCTGTCTGGCGCGCGCTCGCAATTCAAATTAGGTCGACATGGTCGTTTACAGTTGGGAGGAGAAGGGCAGGAAATCGGCATATATGAAGTCGAAGGACGCACCGAACGCTTGATTGATATGTCGGACTCCGATTAGAAATTGGTCACTGATGAAGAAACTGCATGTGTAAAGGATATTGAGGGCTTGAGTAGGAACTAAGAACGGCTTGAAACGTAATTAATATGCAGGTAACTTGATACAAAGAGCACGCTCATTGAGCATTGGAGAGCCCGATGCACAAATGAACGTTATTGAAGGTCACTATGATCAGGCAGATATTGGCCGAAGAAGCTCCCCAGTAATTAATGAGCAGAGTAGATTACTATGAAGAAGAGACAATGGATGTTCCGTGCATTTGGAGTGTTCCTCGCCATCGTAGCGGTGGCGATTGCGGCAGCGATTGTATTAAACTCCGCCGCAGCAGAGTCTTTGCCGTTCTCGCTGGCGGTGCGGTCGAAGCTCTCCGCTGACTATTCTCAGGATGGGAAACAGAGCGTCTTGGGAGCCCTTCGTCTTTCGATCATAGGAGACGCGCTGCGAGATCTGGGCCTGACTCCGAAGGAAGCTGATCAACAAACAGCGGGCATCAAGATCGCCCTGGACGATCCCGTCCCGACGGCGACCGCGCTGAATTTCGAGGGAGATGATCCCTACACACCGACGCCGACATCGACGCCGACGCCGACGAACACACCGACGCCGACGAACACGCCGACGAACACGCCGACGAACACACCGCTCCCCACGAAGACACCAATTCCGACGAGTACGAAGAAACCTGCAACAGCAGTACCCGCGGGCGATACAGTACCTCCAGTTATAGCCGATCCTGGCGTGATCAGTCCTATACCTACAGGCTTTGCTAGTTGCAATGCGGTATTAACTGTTTTGAATGCACGAATTACAGATGCTGCTCTCTCCAGTGGAATCAAATATGTTAAATTGAAATATAAGGTTTATGATGACGCTGAGTCGAAAATTTATGCGGGTTATATCTATTCTGCTCCGTTTTCTTTAAGCTCGGGAGGTCCGACTGGTGGTGGTTGGGATGGGCGCTATGATGGTTCAATGACGATTACCATTTCTCCAGGTTTCTCGGCGCAGCCCGATTACACTGGATCGGGACCGTTCAGGATCAAAGTCTGGCTTATCGCTGAAGATAACGTTGGGAAAACAGCTTCCTATTTCTTCGGGGACTATACGATGCCGCAGAACTGTGATGATCCACCCGCTCCCTCCCCTACGCCTTAGTCAACACATTTAGTAGCATACAAGCAGCGATCTGATGTTCAGATCGCTGCGCTTATTTAACTATGTTGGCAATCGGATTAGTGGTTCTCGTTAATTAATCGTTCATTTGTCTAATCGCTTCAAATACATAAAGATCCCTAGACCAACGAACAAAGTGCTCCCAGGACAGGGTAAATTTATTGAGTTCCCGGGATTTAAGTTTTTGGGGGAATCTGGAGGTATACCCACGCCTTCGTCATTCTGATCTACCTCAATTTGCAATTCAGGCAATACCACTGGATCCCCCGCGTCCTCCGCCCCTACGACTTCATAGGCAACGCCTTCCACCACGATGATCACATTCTGCCCGAGCGCGAACGCGTCGCCAAGTTCAGAGCGTGAGTTCGCGAGATTGAAATAATCAGCGGATAGAAAGGGAACCCGCAGCGTTGTCATTGAATCCGGATCGTAGGAAGTATCGATCCAGGTTCCATCAACCAGGCTGAAAGTCCGCGATCCGACCAGGCGCACGACATCGGCGCTGGAGCGATCAAGTTGAGGGGCAACATCCGCTTCGCGGATTTCTGATTCGGCAGCCGCACGACCGACCGCTTTCTCGCCGGTGACTTCCATCGGGGCGGCCAGCATCTCCTCGAAGGCATGGTCGGCGATGCCCTCCTGAGCATTGGCGCCGAGCGCCATCGGCTCGGTTACCAGATAGGAGGTGTACGGCGTAACGATCCCATAGCGGATGCTCAAGCGGACGATCTGCGCGACGGTTTCCTCATCCGGACCTTGAAGACGGACCTGATTCAGCAAGGAGCCGATCTTGCGCGTCGCCCAGAGGCGCGGCAGGAAGTCTTCACCCCCGGAAGAACGGAAGCGCTGTCCTTCGTATTCGAAAGTTAGATCGTCATCGTTTGCCACGCCGCTCAAGCTAATCGTCTCGTAGCCCGAGCCGCGATAGCGACCGACAAGGATTAATTGGCTGCCCGCGAACAAGTCGGGGAGCGGCTGCGGATAGAGGTCGAAGGCTACGATGTCGCCAAAGTCGATCTCCAGGTCGGTGAGGACCGGCATGCTCACTTTATTGTAAAAGGCAGAGACGGTCTCATCGATCGCCTGATTTGGGGTGACGTAAGTTGTCGTGCCTCGATTATCCTGGGCGAGTGAATCCAGCAGGTATGTGTCCACGTCGTACCCGACGCCGAAGGCGAACAGCCGGATGGTTTTCAAGGTGTCGCGTTCCACATTTTGAAGGATCATCTGTCTGTCCGTGACGCCTTCCGTGGGCAGGCCATCGGTCATAAAGATAATGATGGTGGGCCGTTCATGGCTGGCCATGTCGATTGCTTCGAGCAGGGCGCGATTGATATCCGTTGACCCTGCGGCGGAGAGTGAATCCACCCAACGGATCGCTTCATCCGCCTCATTCGCGGGTTGAAGTTCCTGGGCGAACGAATCGGTCCCTGTGCTGAAAGAGATGATATTAAATCGATCTTGGGGATTGATGTGATTCAGGACGTAGCGGAGCGCGTCCTGTGCCTGGCGGAACTTCTCCCCATCCATGCTGCCTGACCTATCGAGCACGAGAAGAACATCCTTCGCCACACTCTCACTCTGTTCGCTGATGAAGCTCGGTGCGGCGAGTAGAAGGAAGAATCCATGCGGATCGTCGCTCTCGGGTTCCTTGAAAGTCAGCAGGTTAAGCCCAATATCCTCGCTCGAAATGGAGTAATAAAGATCGAAATCTTTATCCGGAGTGATGTCGAATTCCTCGTATCCGACGGTAAATCGGTGTGAACCATCCCGGTCGACCGCTACTTGATGCGACGGAGAATAAACAGCACGCACGGATTGCGGCGATTGAACATCGACGTTGATGACGACCTCTTCCAACGGTAAGGTTGAAAATTTCTCTGTGTTCAGCGGATAGCGGTAATGAATCAGACCGTTATCGGCCTCCAGGACCTGGCTGTATTCCAACTCGATCCTACTTTCCCCTCCCGGGGGGATGGGGAAGATCGAGGCTTGCACGGCTTCCCGGTCGATATATTCCAGCAAAGCGGGATCGCGCATTTCACGTACGATCTGCTCGTATGTTTGCCGGGCTTCTTCTTTAGTTAAAACCTTCCCATCTACGGGTTCACCATCGATCCAAAGTGTAAACTCGTTTACCATCGCACCTTTTGGAAGTGGGAAAACATAGATGCCTTCGATCGTCCAGTCGTTATCATTCCGGAAAACTTGATCAACATGTGTTACTGCAACCTGGTCCCGGATTTCAACGTCAACGTGGTGATATTCGATAGCCAGTTGAGAGATCGGAATCGGCCGCGGGCAAGGTCCGGGGTGGCAGATTGGTGGATGGGGGATGATGATGCCATCGGCGTAGGCAGGCATCGCCGAAAGCATAAGCCCGACCAGTAAAAGGATATTTGGGAGAAGGAACATCTTTTTTCGCATGATAAACCTCCATAGGATTACTTTCGGTTCTACAAACAAGACGATGCACAATCCTGGTTGGTTCCCGGGAGTTTTTGGAAGGTTGGCTGATAAGTTTCACGTGTGGGAGAAGTACCGCTGTGTAGGCGTGGTATAATGCGGTAATCTCTCCCACAGAATGTCGTGGGAGTTTATTGTGTGTTGAGAATGCAAGATAAACTGGCTGGAATTGAAGCGAGGTTCGAGGAGATTCAAGAAGAACTCACCCGGGTTGGTGAAGATTATAAGCGCGCGGCCGAGCGCGGCCGCGAACGCGCTGAACTTGAATCCATCGTTGAGACTTACCAGGAGTTCAAATCCGTCACAGAACAGCTTGATCAAGCGCGAATTCTTCACGACTCTGATGATCCCGACATGCGTGCCCTTGCGGTTGACGAACTGGAGATGTTGGAGCCGAAGTTACAGAAACTCGAGGGGGAACTCAAGACCATGCTGCTGCCGAGTGACCCCCGCGATCACCGCAACGTCATCGTAGAAATCCGCGCCGGAACAGGCGGGGATGAGGCCACACTCTTCGCCGCAGATCTTTTTCGAATGTACAGCCACTATGCCGAACCTAAGAGTTGGGTGGTCGAAATCCTCTCCCAGAACGATACGGGTGTGGGCGGCTTCAAAGAAATCACTTTTCTAGTTAAAGGTAAGGGGGCTTATTCTCGGTTGAAATACGAATCGGGGGTTCATCGGGTGCAGCGTGTACCTGTCACCGAATCTCAGGGGCGTATCCACACTTCCACAGCGACGGTCGCCGTGCTGGCGGAGGCGGATGAGGTTGAGATTCAGATACCAGATAAAGATGTAAAGATGGATGTCTATCGCTCCGCCGGTGCCGGAGGTCAAAGCGTCCAGAAGAACTCAACAGCGGTCAGGTTGACGCATCTCCCGACTGGCATGGTTGTCCAATGCCAGGATGAACGTTCTCAGCTTCAAAATAGGATGCGGGCGATGAGTATCATGCGCGCCCGGCTGTATGATATCGCTCTTCATGAACAGCAGGCGGTGGAAGACGCAGACCGCAAGGCGCAGGTTGGCTCAGGAGAGCGCTCCGAGAAGATACGCACCTATAATTTCCCCCAATCGCGCGTAACCGATCATCGCATCGGCCTTACCTCACACAATCTACCATCCGTACTTGACGGAGATCTCGATGCCTTCATCGACGAACTCGCAACCCGTGAGGAGGCCGAGCGGTTGCAGGCTGTGAGCGACTGAGATTGAGTCTTTCCTTAACAGTGGGCGAGGCGCTGAATCAGGGACGTCAGGCTCTCGCTTCAATTTCTGAAACCCCCTCTCTCGATGCACAGCTTCTCCTGGCGTCTGCGCTTAAACGCAAGAAGGAGTGGGTGCTTGCCCATCCCGAAGACCATCTTTCAATCAACGAATTAACGACTTTCAAAGATAACCTGGGCAGGCAGGTCTCTGGTGAGGCGCTGCCGTACCTACTCGGATCGTGGGAGTTTTTTGGGCGTTCGTTTCATGTGACAGCGGATGTTCTCATCCCGCGACCGGAGACAGAGTTGTTGATTGACAATGCGCTTGGTTTTCTTCATTCTCACCCGAATGCGAGGCTCTGCGCTGATATAGGAACCGGTTCGGGCTGCATTGCGATCTCGCTCGCGTTGGAGATTCCCGACCTGCATGTTATTGCCGTCGATGTTTCTCCATCCGCGATTGAAGTAGCGCGCGTGAACGCAAGAAGGCATGGGGTTGATGATCGGGTTAGTTTGATTGTCTCGGACCTATTAAATCCGTTCGATTCCCGCTTTGGCTTAATTTGCGCGAATTTACCCTATATTCCATCAGAGCGCATGGAGCGGTTGGCTGTTGCGGAACGCGAACCTAAGCTTGCATTAGATGGTGGAATGGATGGGCTTGCGGTGATCCGGCGGCTGGCGCGTGAACTGCCTGAACTGCTGGCTCCTGGCGGAAGAGCGCTGCTGGAGGTGGATGCTTCTCAAGCCCGCGGGTTGGCAGGAGAGCTTTCATCCATGTATTCTTCTGTACGGACTGGCGTCTTGAAAGATTTATCTGGAAGAGATCGAGTTGTCGTACTTGATAATATTGACTTACAAGGATCATGATGGAAATCGTGGCATCGATCGGTTCTGAGTGGAAAAGACGTGCAATCGAAGTGCTCGCACGAGGGGAATTAGTCGCTTTCCCAACGGATACTGTTTATGGTCTTGGAGTGGATGCCTTCAACGATCAAGCGGTTCAGCAGCTTTATCTGGTGAAGGGTCGCACCCACGAGAAGGCTATCCCGGTCCTCGTCGCGAACCTTGAGCAATTCGTCGACGTCGTCGACCGGATAACTGTCCCGGCGATGCGTTTGGTTGAAAAGTTCTGGCCGGGCCCATTGACCATTATCCTGGAGCAGGCTTCTGGTCTTGCGCGCTCGATAAGTGTCCATGGTACAGTCGGCGTTCGAATCCCTGACCATCCACTTGCACAGGAATTGATTCTTGAGGCGGGACCACTAGCTGTGACCTCCGCGAATCGCTCGGGTGATCCAGAAGCATGCACTGCGGAAGAGATCGAAGCGAAAATGGGTTCGCAGGTACATTTGATCGTTGACGGTGGCAGAACGCCTGGCGGTCAACCCTCGACCGTAGTCGATTGCACACAAGATCCGCCTAAGATACTGCGTACGGGTCCGATCAACGAAGCGGAGATTCGAGCAGTGCTTCTCGCCTAAGAGCGGCAACACTTAAGAAACATTAAGCTTTCATTCATTTTACGCTAATACAAAAATGTATTAATAAGACTGCATTCTCCTCATCAAAGCCGTACTATGGAGCCACAAGCCCAAAGCACGGCTTTGATCTTTAACCTTCCAGGAAAATTCTTAAAAGTCTGGCCGGGAATTCGTACCCTCGGCGCAATCATCGAGAAGCGGCGACGTGTCGAACAGAGAGGTGAGGCTGAATACGATCTCTGCTTGGGATAGCTCCTGTCTGGGAACTCCGGGATTCTTCGCCTCCGCTGCGTTTTGGTGAGAATAATCCCCTATAGTGACCACCATGGATTAGCACTAGTCTATTCTGCGTTAGTCCTTCCAGGCTTCAGAGGTGGATCGTTAATCCAATGATTCGCGTACCAGAGCAGGTAGCTGGCAGCATGTGCGCTCCAGTAATCGGACGTGTGATCGCCGGGATTGATCTGTACGATTGCACCCCAGTCGTTTTGTGAGAACAGGTTAATGAGCTTTCGGGCGCTTGGCAGCAGTGAGTCAAGGTCACCAATATCAATCCATACATCCGGGCGCTCGTTAAATGGAATTGCCAGCATCCATTGCAGGATGAGTCCTTCAGCATGAAGAGTGGCGGGGCTATGTAGCCCGAGGATGGAAAACATGTCGGGGTGGGTGAAGGTGATCCATAGGGCTTGCCCGGCGCCTTTTGAAATACCACCGATCGCCCGCCAGTCCGATCCTGGTCGAGTGCGATAGGCCTGGTCGATGTGAGGGATGAGCACATCAATGACTGCAGTCTCAACTTCAATCCCGGTCCGCTGCCAGGGCATGATGATCAGAAAGGGTGGCAGAGTGCCGCTCCCGATCAGGGTGGAAGCAGCTTCATCGATCCCCAGCTCATCCCATTGTGCGTCAGTTCCCTGCAAACCGTGCAATAAATAGAGCGCCGGATAGTCTTTGTCAGGCTGTTCGTCGTAGCAGGGAGGAAGATAGACTCTGAAAGGGAGGGTTCTGGGGAGTAAAGGATGTTCGATCTCTAATTGAACAATATTCCCACTCGTTTCGCCACAGATTATCTCTGCAGTCGTTGCCGACAATGGGACCTTGGTGGGGATTTCTGTCGATAGGACTTCCGGGGTGGGATGTGTACTTGTCGGAGTGCCAGTTGGTGGAGGCGATGTTAAAGTTGATGGGATGGTGATCGCAGTGGAACACCCGGTGATAGCTAGTGATAGGAACATTCCGGTCAATATGACACGAAGAACCCCGCCGATCTGCATTTTTTTCACAGACCAGCGGGGGCGCCTGTTACCCACAGAATATGCTGAATGCATCCAGAGGTCAACTATATCCATCTTGTGTTTGAAAGAGCCCGTTGAAATTTCTCTCGCTGTGTATCATCCAAAGCGCCCTTCGACGTAAGCCTCGGTCCGGGAGTCGAGTGGGGTTGTGAAGATCTGCTTGCCGATGGTGTATTCGATCAACTCGCCACCCAAGAAAAACGCAGCGTAGTCGGCAGCACGCGCGGCTTGTTGAACGGAGTGAGGTACGAGCACGATTGTGTAACTCTCCTTCAGTGTTTGCAGCGACGCTTCTACCTTACCGGTAGAAATTGGATCCAGGCCAGATGTTGGCTCATCGAGGAGAATGACCTCAGGTTCAAGGACAAGGGAGCGTGCCAGACAGATACGCTGCTGCTGTCCTCCTGAGAGGGAGACGGCAGGCTCATCGAGGCGGTCTTTTACCTCATCCCAGATCGCTGCAGCTTTGAGGCTTCTCTCAACGGCCGCGCCGAGTATATTGCTATCTTTTTCGCCGGCGAGCTCAAGGCCATAGGTCAGGTTCTGGCGTATGGAGAGAGGAAGAACGACAGGTCGTGCAAAGACGATGCCGACTTTCCGTCGCAGCGCGATGACATCGATTTCTGGTTTAAGGATGTCAATCCCGTCGAGCCATACATGGCCTTTAACTTCTACTACATCAGCCAGGTCATTCAAGCGGTTTATCGTTCTGAGGAGCGTAGATTTCCCGCCCCCGGCCGGGCCGAAGAGCACTGTGATGGCGTTCTTAGGGATGGCGAGGTAAATATCTTTCAGTGATTCTGTGCCGTCAGAGTACGAGATCGAAAGATGCTCAACGATGATCTTTGGATCGGTGAGGACAATTTCCATTGAGGCGTTCAGGGGGCGCGGCTTCGCTTCCATTGGATGGGGCATGGGCTTTTGTCGGTCGGAATGGAACGCGTTCACCATTGTCTCCTTGAGCGTGCCCAAGAGCGGATCACAGTGGCGGTAATATTCATCAAGAGAACGAAGGTGAGCAGAACGACCGCTGTCCCGTATTGAATGCGGATGGGCATTCCCGGCACTTGGGTTGAGATTACGAAGAGGTGGTAGGGGAGCGCCATGGTTGCATCGAAAATTGAAGAAGGTAGGCGGGGGAGGTAAAAGGCGGCGACCGTGAAGAGAATTGGAGCTGTCTCCCCGGCCGCGCGCTCGAGACCCAGAACGACTCCAGTGAGGATCCCGGGCAGAGCCTGAGGGAGCACGACGCGACGGATTGTCTGCCAGCGGGTGCCACCAAGCGAGATGCTTACAACCCGAAAACTGTTGGGCACGGCGCGCAAAGCCTCTTCGGTCGTGCTGATGATAACTGGCAAGGTCATGATCGCCAGTGTCAGTGAGCCGGCGACGATGCTCGTTCCCAAACGCAGGAAAATGACGAATAGACCAAGACCGAAGAGCCCATACACAATAGAGGGGATGCCCGCAAGGTTAATTATGGCAATGCGAATGGCTCTCGTCCAGCGAGACTCAGGTGCGTACTCGGATAAGTAGATCGCAGCACCGATCCCCAACGGCACGCTGAATAAAGCAGTCCCCAGGGTTAACCAGAGAGTCCCCATGATGGCGGGCAATATCCCGCCCGCGCGCATTCCATCGCGAGGGAATTCCGTAAGAAATTGCCAAGAGATTCCAGGCAGACCATTGGAAAAGATATAGATGACGATCAGCAGGATAGGTGTGACCGTCGCGAGAGTCGCCAGCGCTAAACCAGTGAATCCGAACCTTTGCAGCCACTTTCTACGTTGAGAAAAGGATGCATCCAATCGTGTATCTTTAGTCGTATGGTAGTTTTCTCTCGCTACCATTCTCTCCCTGCCGATAGTTGTTTGTTCGCCTGTTTAAAATAAACTAATTGCATCTCAAGACAGGATTCTTTCTGCTCGCTTGCGCTGGCGGAATACGACACTCGCCGCGATGAGATTGACGGTTAAAGAAATCAAGAATAGGACAATGCCGATGAAAAAGAGTACGTGGTAATGGGTACTCCCACTGGCGACTTCCCCCATTTCGGCGGCGATCGTTGCGGTCATCGTCCTGACGGGTCTGAAAAAGGCTCCGAGTCCTGTTGGGAAAACAGGTGCGTTACCTGTAACCATCATGACGGTCATCGTCTCACCGATAGCCCTTCCGACCCCAAGCATGACGGCGGTGAGAACCCCTGATTTTGCTGCCGGGAGGGTTACTCTCCAAATGGTTTGCCAGCGGGTTGCACCCATGGCCAGAGCTGCTTCTCGATAGGTTTTAGGGACCGCATCGAGAGCGTCCTCGGCTACGCTTACGATTGTTGGAATTGCCATTCCGCCGAGGATCAAAGAGCCGGCGAAGGCGGTGAGGCCCGTCGGCAGGTTTAGGGCGCGGCGAAGGAAGGGTATGATGACCAGTATCCCGATGAACCCCAACATGACCGACGGGAGCCCGCCCAAAACTTCTACAAGCGGCTTTAAGATCTCACGTGCCCAGCGGGGGGCCACTTCTGCGATGTAAATCGCGCTTGCGAGGCCGAGGGGGATGGAGAAGATAGCGGCTCCGACCGTGACGAGGAGTGATCCCCCGATTAATGGCAGGATTCCAAAACGATCTTCGATTGGGTACCAGCGCAATTGCAGGAAGTTTTCTAGTGAAACCCTGAAGAGTGCTGGCGATCCCTCTTTAATTAAGAAGACGAAAATCATACCCACAAAGATGATGGCGGAGTAGCCGCAGACTTTTATCAGGCTTGTGATGAGAATCTCTTTAATTTCGCCTGCCTTCATTTTTCCCTCATGGGTTAATGGGCACAAAGCCTAGTTTGACAACGATTTCTTGAGCTTGCGGGCTTAAAATCCAGTCAAGATATTCGCTGATTTCACCAGATGGCTCTCCCGCGGTGTACATGTAGAGTTCCCTGGCGATTGGGTACAGATTTGAATAAACAGTCTCGGGAGATGGGTAGATGAAAGGCCCATTAAGGCTGATGCCTATAGCAACCACTTTCACTTCGTCTGTAACGTAGCCGAGACCGTCGTATCCAAGCGCATTCGGATTCTGGCGGATTTCAGCTGTGATACCTTCCGATGATGGAAGAAGAAGGGTGTCAACGGAGAAGAGCGTACCACTCTGCTCATCCCCAAGACGCAGAACATTTTCGAGGAAGTAAACATGTGTCCCGGAATTCGTCTCGCGTGAGAGGCGGACGATGGGTCTATCGTCTCCTCCAACTTCACTCCAGTTATTGATTTTCCCGCTGTAGATATCGGAGATTAACTGCAGTGAAAGATTGTCAACGGGATTCTCATGGTTGACAATGACTGCAATCGCGTCGCGGGCGATGATGAATTCTGTCGGTGTGACGCCATTCTCTTCCGCTTCAGCTTGCTCTTCGGAGGAAATCCGTCGGGAGGCGTTGGCGATGTCGACTGTCCCGTTGATCAATGCAGCGATCCCTGTTCCAGAACCCCCACCGGTAACCGACAAACTGACTTCGGGGCGAATCTCCTGATAGGCTTCAGCCCAGGCGAGCGCCAGGTTAACGATTGTGTCGGAGCCTTTGTTCACGATGGTACGAGTGGGTGAGGTATTAGACTCCTGAGAAGTTGGTGCCCCGCAAGCAGGTAAGAGAAATGTGATTGTGAAGAGGATGAACCAAACTGCAGTGCGCCTCCACATCGATGATTTCATGTAAATTTTAGCGGCGGAAACCCCGTAGCTTGCTGCGGGGAGGAGCCGCTGCCTCCTTTCGATGTATAATGTTTGCAAGGTCAAAGGCACGAAGCGCATAAGCGTGGACACGGCTCTGTACCTTACCAACTGAGCATATGAGGTTACAGGGTAGAAATCGTTTCCTGTGTAAAAT
>JBARSI010000005.1:0-9437 GCA_049644665.1 Anaerolineales bacterium | reverse complement strand
CTGCAGCGCGTCCGCCACCCTGAGATGAAACTCTTTCCTACGCTCAATGAGTAGGGATTCGTATGCTGCCTCCTGCGTTAATGAATGCTTGAAGATGTATTCTAGGTCTGGTATACGCGATTTTTCCCTAACCAGATCAAGCCGTTGAAGTTGCGATAGATGATCCTCTAGCTGTTTTTCTGCATCTGAAATAGTGTTCAATAAACGATACTGAAAACTCCTGCCTATTACCGATGCCATTTGTAATGTGCGGCGGATGTTTTCCTCTAAACGGTCAATGCGGGTCAGCAAGATCCCTTGCAAGGTGTCAGGAACACCGATTTCTCCGACCTCTGGAGCGACTGCCCATCTATCCCCTTTTCGAGAGATAAAACCTCGTTCAATAAGATGATGGATGACCTCCTCCAGGTAAAAAGGATTGCCCTCAGACCTGGTCATCACAAGGTGTTGAATATCTTCAGGCAGATCAAGAGCGCCAAGTATTTCAAGAACAAACTGTAGCGACTCATTGTCCTCTAGTCGCTTAACGAATATTTCCGTATAACGGTGAGAAAAATCGGTTTCAGCTCTGAGCTTGATATTCCATGATGCATGGCTGCGCTCGACTCTTGTTAACCAGAGGATCATTAGCGCCGCACGGTCAGTAACTTTCATTAAGTGATTCAAGGTCTCCAGGCTCGATGGATCAGCCCAATGCAGGTCTTCAAATATTAAGACTGTGGGCTGGTGCCCTGCGGCTTGTGAAAAATAGCGACAGATAACCTCTATCGTTTGAAGTCTAAGCGAAGCCCTATCAAGAGACCGGATCCTTCCTTCAATATCCCCTTCCAACTCGACACCCAGCAAGTGTGCCAGAAATGGCATTAATTCTATGTATTCGTCCCCGAACAAGTCTTTCAATCGCCGGCGTAGGGCGACGAGGATCCTTGCTTCGGGAGCACCGTCGGGTAATGCAAGATCAGAAAGCAGCAGTTGGTTTATTGTCCAGAAGGAGAGCGAGCCGCCGTAGGAGAGCGCTCGACCTTCCAGCCAACGGATGGAACTTGGCTGGTAGTGGGAGGCCTGTTCCTGGTCTCCACTCTCACAGATATTTTGGTAAACTTGCTCGAGTAATCGTGACTTACCGATACCTGCATCACCGAGGATTGACACGATCTGCCCCTGCCCTTGGCAAAGTCTTTGCAATGCTTGTTTTAACTTATTAATTTCAACGGAGCGACCCACAAAGGGTGTGCGCACACCGCCGATGCCGCGTGCCAGGCCAGGCTCATCTTTTACGCCCAATACGGTTGCAGCCTGAACCGCTTCGGTTTTACCTTTGGCCTTGATGGGTTTCAAATCTCCCACATCAAAGGCATGCTCGATCAATCGGACGCAGGATTCGGAGATCAGCACCTCTCCGGGCTGCGCCGCGCTTTCTATGCGAGCGGCGACGTTGACCGTATCTCCGATGGCCAGGTATTCAGCGTGTTCATCCGTGCCGACCTGTCCAACGACCACTTCTCCGACATGGATTCCCACACGCATATGGAAGTCGTCGATGAAACCCGCCAATTGGTGGCGGTAGTCGGCGATGCTCTCTTGCAGATCTAGCGCTGCGCGCACAGCGCGTTCAGGATCATTCTCATGGGTAAGAGGGGCGCCGAAAAAGGCCAGCACACCGTCACCAAGCAGCTGTGCGATCGTGCCCTCATAGCGATATATCGCCTCGCTCACGCGGTGATGAGCGCCTTGCACGACTTCTTTCCACTCTTCGGGGTCGAGCTTCTCTGCGATTGATGTGGAGCCGACGATGTCGGCGAAGAGAATTGTGACCGGCTTGCGTTGGCCTTCGATCTCGGTCTGGGCTAAACGTAACTTCTCCTGTAAACCTTCTGGGGCTGAATCACGCAGGTTCTGCAGCTTATTTGTATGCGCCGCAATTGAGGTGTCACCCAATTCGGTTCTACATTGCTTACAGAATCGGGCATCCCCGGGGTTCTGCGTGTTGCAGGAGGGGCAGGATTTGAGGATGGATTGGCTGCACTGCACGCAAAAGACGGCATCGGAATCGTTTTTCTTGCCGCACTGCTGGCAGATCATCTTTCGTCTCCTATGTGAAACGCTAATTGTCCAGACAAGACTATTATTGCATAACTTTTTCATTGGTGTGTGAGGTATCTGAGTATGTTAGTAACCGGTAGCTCGAGACACTCTCCTCAATCCTATTGAGGATTGAAGAACACAGGATGGCTTTAAAAATAAGCCCGGTTGGGGGTTCTCGCGTTCTTAGATATTTTTTATAGCGAGTAGCCACATGAGATCATAATCGTGGGCTTGACAATTTGTGTACATTGAGTACACTATGTACAGGCAGTGGGGTTACCGCCAACGAAAGGAACAAGATCGAGATGGCCAGCATACGAGCGATTGGCAGTCGTGAAGCGCGCAAGGAATGGCGCGAAATATTGGACACCGTTATGACCGGTGATAGCGATGTTCTGATTTCGCGTCACGGACAGGAAATAGCTGCCCTCATACCAGCGCGCGACTACCACGCCATCCTGGATGAGCTAGAAGAAATCAGACTCGCACGGATCGCCGAGAATATCTATGAGAACTATTTGGAGGGAAGGGCATCGTCAAGACCCTATGAGGAGGCACGAGTTGAGATACTGAAAGACTGAAAGCGGGGGGCTATGAGCAAAGCAACGACATATTCCATTGAAGTAACTGCCCACGCGGAACGAAGCCTGAAGAAGTTGTATAAGGATAAAGAATTGGCTAGGCGCCTCGATAAGAGAATTTGCTCTCTCGCGAAGGATCCTCGCCCACTAGCGTGCAAAAAACTAAAAAGTGGCAGATACGACAATCTATATCGTGTACGTGAAGGTGATTGGCGCGTTCTCTACGCGATCGAGGATGAACGCGTCATTGTATTGATATTGGATGTTGTGCGAAGAGATAAAGCCTACCGATAATGCTGAGAGGATCCAATCTTCCTGGATCGCACAAGCTCCATTCTAATCTTAAGGTATCTCATTTTGATGCAAATTGACGATTATACGAGTAATTAAATACTCGGTTAACGTTATTGGTCTTTCTGGAAATAATCGGCGGTTCAGAGTCGGCATTCCTGTTATCCCCATAGTAATTATCAGAATCTGCCAATAATCTCGTCAGGTTTTCACACTTCGTTGATGCAGAGTTTGTTTTGTGTACGATCATCCACATACTCACACTTACTCCGAACCCATTTCAAACCTTATGATGAATGCGTTGGCGGGAAATTGTCATCAACAAGTCAGGCCTCCTTATCCCTATTGGAGTAGCTTGTTGGATAGAAATCCAGGGTTTACCATTGCCCAGCAAATACGGAGGGAACATCATGGCTACTGTTGAAGAACAACTGTCCGAAGCATTTCACTGTTCAAAGTGCGATCAACGTGGCGCTCACGTTGAAAAACTGTCCATGTCCGGCACAGGGATATCCAGGCTGCTAGAAATTCAGCCCTATCGTTACGCTTTCACCTCATGTCACAATTGTGGATATACAGAGATCTATAATCTCAAGACCCTGGCGGGGAAGGATGATTTAGGAGACGTGCTAGACATCATCTTCATGGATTAGCGTACACGCTTTGGATCTCAATGATCTCTGCATTTCTTTCCTGCCAAGGATCGAGATTGCCAGGTAAGAAATCGACATAAGTGCGACTAAGGCCTTCGTTAATTCGAGACCCCGCTAAATGGCGGTAAAGGAGATTGGATGCGTCCTTTTAAGATCTCCTCACTGATCGTGCTCGCCACTACATTGGTCATTGTTGCTATCCCCTGGTCGAATCAATTTAGATAGGATTCGCTTGAAGGTGATTATCCGAGTAATCGGATGCTCAATTCTAGATGTGATAGGTTGTCTTCATTATCAGAAACTGGAATTGAGTCGGGCTGACTCTCTGATTTCCCTTTCTTGAGGCCTACTTGGAAATGGTCTAAGATGGAGAAAAGACAACCTGTGGGCTGGCACTGTTCACGGATGAACGCGATTCCCTCATCCTTGGAGGCATGCTTCTTTATAATGCGCGATTGGGGGGGCGAATCAAGCGTTTCCGCATGATTATTTACACATACAGGGGAATATCGCCATGTTTGTCCACACAATAGTCCGTTTGGCGTCAGCGTTGGGTTAATTATGGATTGGAGTTTCGGGATTTTTTATGTATGACCCGAAAATCCAGAGGATGGCAGGGGTGCACCTACGTGTGCGCCCCGGCTAAGCATAAATTTGACTTTTACTTTTTCTTTACACAATCCCATTTTACGGATAGGTTATTAATTAACTCCCTCCAGGAGAAAGCTATGTCATCAAAACAAGTTATCGCCGTCATCTTGGTATTTGCAGCGTTGAAAATTACAAGCTGTTCCACACAAGAGCCTCACTCGCCTTCATCCGCATCTACGCCTACTACGCCCTCTCTCCCCGATCCGACGCCCACACCAAAGGCTGATGAGATGCTCGACCTGCACATGCTCATTTCTCAAGATAAGCTCTTTGCCTATTTAGAAGATTTGACTGCCCTGCAACCCTATTCCGGTTGGCGCAATTCGGCGACGGAAGGCGAGGCCGAGGGGCTGGATTATGCTGCTGAAACCCTGGGCGGGTTTGCCCACTTACAAAGTCTGGGCCTGGAACTGGAACGCCAGAGCTTTCACGTTTTTCTGGCGACCGAGATTTGGGAAAGCCGCCTGTTTCTGACCACCAACGGGCAGGAAAGTGAAGTGCCCACCAATGCCATAAGTGGGCACCGGAAAAACCTCAAACAAGCGCTTCGTTTTGACTCGGACGGGGTGCTCAACGATGCGGATCGCAACCCGCTCGAAGTGTCCGGTAATGCGCTGCTGCTTCGCTCGGCTGACGACGTTCTGAATCTGGCACAAGACGATGCGGAAGGCAAAATCGTCTTTCTTGATTTTGGTGCTGTTGACCCATCATCAGCTGGTGAGGATGGCGGCGCACAGCTTGTCACGGCGCTCATTCAGAAGGATGTCGCCGGTCTGGTGCTGGTGACCGAGAGTGGGCACGGCAAACATGCCGGAGACGGTACCATCCTCGAGGGGGATGCCCTGAGTGAAGTGATTCCGATGCTTTATGTTCGCCTGGAAGACCTCGCCCCGGTGGGTATTGCCTCTTGGGATGCGCTAGCCCAAATCGAAGCGGCGCGCCTGATCTGGGATACTGATGTCTTCTCGCCGGGACGATCCGGCAATCTGGTGGCTCGCATTCCCGGCGCGGATTCGTCCCGTGCGGTCATTTTGGGCGCGCACATCGACAGCGCCAACTCTCCGGGTGCCGGTGACAACGGTCTTAACTGCGCCGTCTTGCTGGAGATGGCCCGTGTTTTGGATGAAGGGACTGTTCAGCCGCCGGTCGATATCTATTTAGTGTGGTTTGGCAGCGAGGAACTAGGGTTCTACGGATCGCAACATTTCGTCAATACCCACCAGGAACTGCTCGACCGGACACTCGCCGCCTTTCTGATGGATGGCTTTACCGCCAACCAGCCCGGCCCGACGATTTTCGGGATGCAGGAAGCGTCCCACGCGCGCTTTGGCAACGCTCAATTGCCATTAACCGAATACCTGTCTCAAAAAGCAGAGACCTATGAGATACCGATCGAGATGGTTGGTGGTTCCAATATCTTTTCATCGGATGATGGGCCATTCTACGGTTTTGTGCCAAGTGTCCGTTTTGCCTTCGGCAGCAACAGAATAGGAAAGAGGTTCCACAGCCCCTACGATTCGCTTGAAAGTGTGCAGGACCAGGGAGATGTGATGGAGCAGACCGTTTCGATGGCGCTCATCGCTGCCTTAGGTACGCCCCAGGATGCCCCTGATTTGCGTCTCACTCCTGAACCGGAGCGCCGTGCGCTGATCGTTGCCACGCATACGGAAGTGCTGCACATGACCCCCACCCTGCTTACAAATTTAGATCACGCTCTGGCCTGGGAGGGCTTTGACGTGGATGTTATTCCCTATGGCCAATCACCCACCTCAGACGATCTGACTGATGCTGATCTGGTATTGGTCTTGCCGGTAATCGACTATCCCACCGCCGATAGCGATCTGACCCTGTACGATGAGGAATGGCGCATCGATGAGATTGACCTGCTGGTGACTTACGTGGAGCAAGGCGGCTTGCTGGTCCTGACCAACAGCGCCAAACGCCTGTTCTTTGGAGAGGGCGCTGACGCTAATGAAGACTGGGAAAAAGTCAATGCGCTTGCGGCGCCTTTTGGCATCCGCTATGAAAGCGCCTCCTTCCCTAGAACTCGCGCCGGCGTCGTAAGCGCCCATCCCCTGACCGAGAATCTCTCCTCTCTGGTCTTGATTGCCAATAATGGCTTGCCCATCAGTCTGCAAGCGGGTGAAACGTTAGCCGAGATGGAGGGACTGGCGGCGCTATGCCTGGTGGATTATGGCGGAGCGGGAGGACAGGTTCTGGTTTTGTCCGATCTGGGATCGCTCGACTTGTACGACTTTGGGCAGCGCGAAAGAGATAATTTCGTCTTTTTGCGCAATCTAGCCCGCTATGCCCATGATCGATGATGTCCAGCTTGTGGGCAGCGGTGACGCTGATGTCAGTTTATTAGGGGTTATGGATCGTACCATCCCTGGCCTAACATTTGGAGGTTCATCAGAAGCCGGTTGTGAGATTAATCGGCAACAAAGAATGGGATCATTGGAATAATCAATATTAATTAATTGGATATCAAGAGTATTTTCCTAGCTACTCCATAGGCTATTGGATGTATAAATTTAACTTCCTTTTCACGATTTTGAATCTGATATTAAAAGATCTGATCCACTATCCCTCTAACCTTATAAAGAACAAAACACTGTCATTTAATTGAATATCGAGATTGAAGCTAAAAAAACCTGAGACTCCGCGGATATTAGCACTTGATATATATCATGATATATGTTATAAACATTGTAGAAAAGGATATGATATCAATGTCAACAATAATGGTTGTTTCTCCTGATGAAGTACGCGAAGCTCGTCATGCTCTTGGGCTCACTCAATTGCAGACCGGGGTAGCATTTGGAGGAGTCAGACCTGAGACAATTAGCAGATGGGAGCGGTCATCTCGAGACGTGCAACTTAGAGTAAGACCGCTTCATGCAGAAATAATGAGGCAACTTACCCAGGCTGCTAGTCTCCTTCAGGAGATTTACGAAGACAAAGGAGCACGGAGAGGCTTTCTTAACTCCCCCCAGCGAGAGTTAGGAGGATTAACCCCTATTGAGGTAATTCTTCGAGATCCGCCATATGGTCTAAGAGATGTGGTTAGACTTCTGGGACGAATCGCAGAAGGAATACCGACATAACCTATGCCAAGTCTACTTAGCACTTGGAGGAAAATAATTTCAAGCTATAAGCCCTGCAAAATTCGCGGGGCTTATTGGTACCGAGCTGTTTTAAAATCGCGCAAAAAGACAATACTGACTATGGACGGTGCATTCCTTTATGGCGGTCGCTACAACACAGCAGAGGATTTTGGAGCTTTGTATCTTTCTGAAAGTACAGAAGGGTGCATAGCCGAAATCACTCGTCGTCCAGGCTCTCCTGATAACTACGTAGTTGGAGAAATTGAGGTGACCTTAGAAAAAGTGTGCGATCTAACTGACGCTCGGTTTCTAAGGAAATTAGAGATTTCAGAGGATCAACTTATTGGTGATGATTTGGCAGAGACCCAATTACTTGGAGAGTTAGTTCGGGGAGCTGGATTCGAAGGAATGATAGTCCCATCAGCAGCAGGAGACTTCACCAATTTAATCATATTCATCGATAATCTCTCAGCCAAATCAAAAATTCGGCTTGAGAACGTCCATGATTCGCCGCTACCTTAAAGCAAGCTGGATATGAACCAGTGCATTCCAAGCGATTTGAATGAAAAACGTATGATAATGAGATTTATCGGAAGCTCGGTTTTCGCCGATTACGATAAGGAAAGTAATCAGATCCTTTCTAGCGTAATATCAATCATCGTGAAGTCCTAAATATGTGAAACGCGAAGAAAGAACGCTTTCTTCCTGTTGCATAAACTTGTATTCTTTCTATACGCTTCTCAATTGAAGTTGTTTTAATACACCCGGAGCGATAATGAAACCGGACGGTTCGAAGATGGAATCCGGTATACGATTTCAGCATGTAAGAACTCCCCTAAGAGGGACATTGGGCCTATGGAGAAACTCATCATAACTGCGGTGGTTGTAGATTCCAGACCCACGAAAGCTATGAATCCAGCCAAACCGTACACACCGGCGGAGATCGCGCAGGAGGCAATCGCTTTTCGGCATTGCCACCGCTGCAGGCAGTAAAGACAGATCCTGTACTTTCAGAAAGGGTAGCGCAGTGCACAGTCAAGAACCTTCACTCGCAGACATCTATCTCGCCAGAAGACGGATCCAGACCTTGATTTTACGCACGCCTTTGATTGAGTCCCCAACCCTTTCGAAACTGACCGGCTCCGAAACCTACTTAAAACTCGAAAATCTTCAGAAAACAGGGTCCTTTAAGCTTCGCGGTGCCACCAACAAGATTATGAGCTTGGAACCAGAAGCCCTGGAAAAAGGCGTGATCACCGTTTCATCTGGAAACCACGGCCTCGCTGTTTCTTATGCCGCTCGAGAACTTGGTGTCCCTGCAACCATAAGTGTCTCAACTACAACGGTCGAGCATAAAGTTGCCGAGATTAGGAATATGGGGGCTGAGGTCCTGATGGACGGCGGCACCTACGATGAAGCTGCCGACATCGCAAACCAAAAAATGAGCGATCTCGATCTTACAATGATCCACCCCTTTGATGACCCCGACATCATCGTCGGCCAAGGAACCATTGGGCTCGAGGTCATCGAAGATCTTCCCGAGATCGATACAATTCTGGTGCCGCTTTCCGGTGGGGGGTTGATGAGTGGAGTCGCCTTAGCACTAAAAACGATCAAGCCATCGATCCACGTCGTTGGCGTCAGTATGGACCACGGTCCGGCGATGGTCGAGAGCATTAAAGCCGGTCGAATTGTGGAAGTCGACGAGCAGCCATCCCTCGCCGATGCATTGGTTGGAGGTTTAGGGAGGGAAAATCACTATACACTTAATATGGTTACGAAGTACATGGACGAAGTGGTCCTTGTCTCTGAAGATGAAATCGCGGCGGGAATGGTTTTCGCGCTGGAAGAACATCACCAGGTCTTTGAAGGCGGCGGCGCAGTTGGGATTGCCGCGCTCTTAGCAAAGAAGGTGATGCATCCTGGTAAACATATTGTCATCGTGGCTAGCGGAGGGAATGCCAGCCTGCCAACGCTGATGGATCTCGCCCAAAGCTTACGTCCATGATAGATGTTTCGGAATGGATGCCCATTTTTCTGTAATGGCTATTTCGACGGCAGCGGTTCAC
>JBARSI010000004.1:0-2333 GCA_049644665.1 Anaerolineales bacterium | reverse complement strand
GTGTAACTTGCAGTCCCTCGGCACCTATAGTCGTAGATACAACAGGCTTGCCCATTGCCAACGCCTCCAAAATTTTCAGGCGCGTACCAGCTCCACAACGTATCGGAACAACGTAGACATTACATGAAGTCAGGTAAGGACGGATGTCCTCAACAAATCCAGTTACGCTCACACCGGGATATTTCTCTAGTTCGAGCACTTCAGGGGTTGGATCGCGCCCCACAATCTGGAAGGATACACCGGGATTTTCTTTTTGAATAAGCGGCAGGATCTCCCCGACAAAATACTTTACGGCATCCACATTGGGCTCCCAGGACATTGTGCCAGTGAATAATAATGAGCTCGCTTTCTCATTTGATGAGGGTCGCGGTGAAAAGTATTCAATATCCACACCATTGGGCACTACAGCGGTTATCGCCTGTTGTGCTAAAGAATGGATATAACACTCATCTTGCGGGGTTATGGCCAGGCAGGCAGTAAACTTCCGAATCTGCGCCTTCTCATAGTTGTATATTTTTTTTCGATCCAGACCCTTCTGCAAATGCCGGGTTAGGCGCCTTTCATTATAAGATTTACTAACTCTTAAGAAGAGCTTTGACCACAGGTTGTCTACATCCAGCACAGATGGAACTTCTATACCTTCAGGAAAATACTGCGCCATTATCAACTGCTGCACCTGAATAACGTCGAAGTGCTCTTGATAAATAAGGTTGTCGATCGCTTGCTGAACCAGCGGTGAATAGAATGACATAGCTTGTACCGGTTTAGGGTTAATGAAAGCCTGGCGCCAAGCGTTCAACTGCCAGTACATTCTGGAATGGGAGGGTGGTGCCTCTAGCAGGACCGGGATAAAGCGGCAGTATTTGTCTGCGATGTCGAGAGCTGGATTGTCCATACTATGGATGGGCGCCAGAACGGTGAACTCGTGTCCGGTTGATAAGTGTTTAAGAAGATTGAGCAGCCGTATTTCCCCACCGCTGTAGGGAGAAGGCGGCTGGGCAGAAATGACAAGTATTTTCAAGTTTTATCCAAGACCATTTTAAAGTAATAACCGGCTTATTTATATAATCAATTGGGCTGCCAGGCGCGGCGTTACCAAAGCTTTCTCTTTAACGATTGGTAAGTTTTGTGCTAGCTCTTCCACAACCGAATCGTGGATAGATAGCAGATCTTCTGACATCAAAATTAACTGCTTGGAGGTTAGTCCCTCTACATCAACAACAACTGACCGACTGTGGATCAGTTCTCCTAACACACCATGGGCTTTAACGCTGTAGGCTAATCCGATTGTAGGAATGAGCATCGATGTTGATGAGACAGTTGTGTGCATTCTTGAACCGACAAAAAGGTCACAACGCCCGATCAGTCCCTTCAGCTCCATACAGTTATATTCCCCATGTATAGGATAAGCACCTTGCCGGTGTTTCATTTTGGCAATCACCATTTTTGCAGCTAAACGATCGTCACCGCCGAACTGGTTGGGTCCGATCACATGGGAAATGAATATCACTGACATACGGTGCTTTTGAATGAGGTGGTCGGCGAATGCAGCTAAAGCTGAGATATAGTTTTCATAAGCCCCCTCGGTATACCATGCCATGCCTGCGCTGGCTGAGATTCCGACCAGATTATCCCTTGTGGGGATTTCTTCTTTGGCAAGGATTTCCTCAACACGCGAGATGGGAGCGGGTAATAACCAGAAGGCGGGGTCGGCAGCAAGTTGAATTGGCGTACTTATGGTCATATGCTTGAGGTAGTCGTAGCTGATTTGCTCTCTTACCGTGATTAATGATACCTGATCAAAAAAGAACTTTGCGAATTTATATTCTTGTGGAGAACCGAAGGGGTTTAAGGAATGGGCGAATATAACTACTGGTTTCTTGAGCGCTGCTGCTACAAGAGCAAGATGGGCATGTATCCTGAGAGCATCAAATCCATATCCAGATAACAAATCACCACCGCTGACAATTAAAAGGTCACAAGCCGCAATTTCTCGATACGACTCATTGTCGACTCGCAGAAAATTGCGTAAACCCAATCCCAAATATCGCTGCATTATGTACCAGATTCTCCCCTTGCGATAATAAACGGCTGGGTTGTAATTCAGCGGGACGAATGATACCTTCGTATAGTCAGAATTAAAAATGCGCTCGTCTTTTTCGGGTGTCTGCGAAAAGACAGTGAAAGAAGCGTCGGGGATATATTTTCCGAGTAGATCAATCGTTGACCGAACGAGAACTTCGTTGCCGCGATTGCAAAAGCTTGTGTGACCCGTAATCACAATTTTTGTCATGTATTCAAAGGTTACTGAGGAAATGTTAGTGTTTTGATGA
>JBARSI010000003.1:0-27583 GCA_049644665.1 Anaerolineales bacterium | reverse complement strand
GGGCGAAAGCAGAGCCCGAGAGCGGGCGCGGCATCGCCGGCTTGCCAACACCCCATGTCGGACGAGCCCAGGAGGTGGAGAAGCTGCAATCCTCGCTGCTCTCGCTTTGTGCTGGCCATGGACAGATCGTGACCATTATGGGCGACGCCGGCATCGGCAAGACGCGTTTGTTGGAAGAAGTGAAGGCGATCATTTGCACAGCTGAAGGTGAAAACAAGGCGAATGCGATCTCACCTGCCTCGATCCGCTGGCTGGAGGGGCGGGCCCTGTCCTATGGCGGATCGCTCTCCTACTGGACGATCACCCAGCTCTTGCTGGCCGATCTTGGCCTTTCGAATGGCGCGCCGCAGGTGGAGATCGTCGTGGCGCTGCGGCGTCGGGCAAAGGAGTTGTTTGGGGAAGATAGAGCCGATGAGGCACACCCTCCTTTACGTGTGATGATACGAACGATACGAATCGAGCAGATCATCTTCTTCGGTTTGAACGTACAATCTGGTCGTTTCAACCGAAGCATGTCCCATTAGCCTCTGTAAATCCCAGATACTCATCTTGCGATGCTCAACGGCAAAGCCACGACGTACAGCATGTGGTGTCACTTTGATGCCAGCCAGCTTGCTATACTTTTTGTAAATCCGGTCGATGCCTTGGATACCTAACCTGCCGCCACGATACGAGCCGTTACGATAAGAAACGAAGACCGGATCACTCTTTCCATGAGGGACAGTCTCCCTGTATTCAAGCAGTGCTATCTTCGCTCGTTGATAGGCGAAGGTGATCCGATCCTTGTCTCCCTTACCCGAGCGAACACGAACTCGGAGTACATCACTTGGGGAGAAATCAAGATCATCCCAATTCAGATTACTGGTCTCTTTTCTCCGGATGCCTGACTCAAACATGAGTAGAATGGCAGCTTCGTCGCGAACTGATGGACCTTGTGCCAGGAGTTTTTCAATATCCTTCTTGCGAGCAACAACTTGCTTCTTTTTGGGTGGTCTAGGGAGCAGCCCAGTGAAATCAACCATGGGACAAACTCCTTCAAGATGACCGTAGCGCAAGAGTGCTCGGATATTTCTCCCATGCAGATCTACGGTAGCTTTCGCCCGCTTGGACATGGTGAGTTTTGCAATGTAAGCACGTACTTGTTTGCGTTCAATTGTGTCTGGTCTAAATCCTTTCTCGTCTGCCCACTCGCAGAACGGCTTCGCGGTGTACCCATAAATGCCCAGAGTCCCTTCCGAGACCTGGCTGGATACACGCTGGTTGTAGAAGTCTTCGTACAATTGTGGAAATGTGAGAGGGTTATCGTACGGGGAGAGTTGCTGTGCTACGGACATATTTTATCCTTTCTGTCCGTAGTTTTCTGAACGGTAAACGTGAGTCTTCCAAGCTACTATTCCATTGTGGGGCCAATCGCGAATCCGTAGGTAACTTGTGAGTAGTTAGTAACTTAGGTCTTCTTAGCAATCCCTCTGCATCAATCGTAATCCTTAACGCAGCGAAAGCCGACTTTATGGCGCACGTAGTCGGGGGTGTTCTCGCCGCGGTTGGCGCTGCGCAGGTTGTCCGCCCGATCCAGCCAGCAGCCTCCCTTGGGGATATGCGACCGGCCTTCTTCAGGACCAACGGGGTTAACCTGCGCCTCCAGCGAATAGCCGCTGAACCAATCCGCCACCCATTCACGCACGTTTCCAGCCATATCGAGGGCGCCGCACCAGCTTGCACCCGCCGGGAAACTACCGACGGGCGCAGTTTCTGGATACCCATCTTCGTAGGATGGATCGCTTACGCCCAGGGCACAGGAGGCATCACAGTAATTCGCATAGGACGGCTCGAAAATGTCTCCCCAGGGGAAAATATTGTTTTCCGGACCGCGGGCAGCATATTCCCATTCGGCTTCACTGGGAAGACGACCCCCTGCCCAGGAGCAGTATTCTGCCGCTTGATCGCGGGTGACCCAGATCACGGGGAAATCCGCAAATGCAGCGTCGCCAAAATAGGTTTCCCGTGTATAGGATCCGGAATCGGCTGGGGAAGAACACGCGCTGTCTTCAACACAGCCCTGGTACTGCTGGTTTGTGATCTCGGTGAGATCGACCCAGAAGGCATCCAGCCTGACAGGATGAGCCGGCATTTCATTGCCGAACGAATCGCAAATCACGATGGATAACACCTCATTCTTGCAGAGCTGGTTGGCGTATAGGAAGTCGTCATACTCGGTTCCCATCATGAATTCCCCGGAAGGCACGAAGACCATCGTCATCCCATCCCGCTGGCGTTGGACCGTTTCGCCCAATTGAGGGCCCGATTGGAAGAGGGCGATTTCCGGCATCATCTCAAGGAAGCCCGCCGGCGTGCATGCAGAAAGTGCGTAGGCAAGAATGACGGCCAGGATGACAAAACCTGGAGCCAGCGTACGGTGATTTCGCATCAACCTTATCTTTCCATCCAATAGAGATTTTTGAATCCCACACCTTCGGCGGTGACGGTTGGCTCCAGGATGCCTATACGTAAAGAGAATATCTCACCCAATACTGAATAACCAAATCTCAACCTGGCATCTATTTTGAGTCAACCATGGGAGATACCGTTGCCGTGGTTTTCGGGTTCAGAAGTGTCCCCCTCTCCCATCAGCCGGTTCATCTTCTACACCCGGCATGGTAAATTACTATTGTGTGTGCAAATCAGGACACAAAGGATTGTTTTTCAGTCTAATTCACCGCGGAAAAACACCTCTGTCCATTAGGCCGTAGGTTCGAGTCCTGCCCGAGGGGCCAATGATTCAAGCCCTGAGGGCGATTTCAATCCAACGGCACCCCATTTTCTTTCATTCCAAGTAGGCTACTTGTCAGGTTAATAAGATATAAATCCTCTAAGAAACCCCAAAATTTGCTGTATAGTATCCCCATAACTTAACCCTTCTAGTAAAGGACAAATTCATGGACATTTCTGGAATTTTCAAACGCGCCGGGGAGATCACCTGGAAGTACAAGGGGCTCTGGGTACTGGGCATCCTGGCCAACTGCTCCGGCGGCGGCAGCCAGGGCTCAAGCAACGTCAGCAGAATGCCGCAATACAGCGTCGACGTGGGCGAGTTCACCAAATTCGAACACTGGCTGCAGGGCATCCCCGAGGAGACCTGGATCGTCATCGCCTTCGCCGCCGTCGGGATCATGCTGCTGGTGGCGCTCATCTTCTGGGTACTCGCCGCCATCGGCAACGGCGGCCTGATCGCCGCCTTCCAGATGGCCGAGACCGGCGAGACGGTAACGCTGGGCAGCGCCTTCCAGCAGGGTATCCGCTTCTTCTGGAAGCTGCTCCTGATCCAGATCATCCTCGGCTTGGCCTCTTTTTTGGTCATCGCCCCGGTTGTCCTCGGTGGCCTATTCATGTCGTTCATAACGCTGGGGCTCGGGTTGATCTGCTTTATCCCGCTCATCTGTTTGTTAATCCCGCTCGGCATCGCCGTCTCGATCTACACCCTGCTGACGCAGATCGCCCTGATCGTCGAAGAACTCGACTTCGTCGACGCTTTCAAGCGCGCCTGGGAGGTCTTCCGCTCGAACCTGGGTGAGGTAATCGTGATGGGCTTGATCCTGGGCGTCGGCGGGTTCATCGTCGGGCTGATCCTGGCCATCCCCTTCTTCCTGATAGCCCTGCCCCTCATCGCCGGTTTGCTTGTCGGCACAGATTCGATCAGCATAACGGGCTTTTCGGCGACCTTGATCGGGATCCTGCTCTACTTGCCCATTCTGCTCGTTGCCGGCGGCATCATGCGCACCTTCATCACCGGCTCATGGACGCTGACCTACCGCAGCTTGATCGCGGGCATGGCAGAGTAGACAAGAATCACGCCGGCCAATTGAACACAATGCGACACAAATGCTGGGCGATGCGCACCATGCGCGTCGCCCAGCCGATTATTAAGCTCTCAACGTTGAGGATGGAAAGCGCTCCGGGTCTACGGACAGGCCATCATGGTCGTCGCCCACATGAGATCTTCCAAGACGATCTGCGCTGACCGTGCTTTCTCTTCAACGCTCGCCGAGGTCGTGTTGCAGTCGTCGCTGGCTAAACCGGAAATCTGCAGCCTGTACATCTCGCCCACCGTAACGGATGCGCTCGTGATCTCGACCTGCTTACCGATGTTTTGGACGAGGAACTCGAACTCTTCCGGGGTCGGCTGCTGATACACGACGCCATCAGGGCAATGCAGCTCTTCGGTCTGCGTCTCCGCGTTAAAGGAAACCGCACAGTTCGCAGTATTCTCGGCGATCTCTAACTGCTCAGCATCCCAGATTCTGACTCGCAGGTTGCCTTCAGAACTGAATGTATCCGCGCCTATTCGCACACTGAAAGTCACGCTTTCTCCTGATCCACCAAATGGCGAGGCAATGCTGCACCCGGCCAGGAATGTAGAAGCAGCGAGAAGCAAAATGAACGACAGGCATACGCGTTTACCCATAATCTCCTCCTTGCGCTACATATTAGACTAATTTTTACCCCAAAAAGTTCCCGCTCATTTTCCAATGCCGTGCAAGAAAGCCCCCAAACAAGGTTCACCATAGTTGTCAGTACCTTGAAATTGGGTTTCTCGTCGCGGGCTCGATCGACAATCTTGCACCAGGAGCCTGAAGACGAATCGCTTGCCCACCTCTTAAGAACCGATATAAACTATGATTCGAAATCATAGCACACAGCATACAACCATCGTGGGGCCAAACGATACAAGGCTTCAACTACTCGCTTCATGCTATATCGACTTCATCAAGCGTAGGAGCAACCCATGGATAGAATGAAAGAAACCTTCCGAGACCCGTACGTTCTTATCCTGGTCATAATCCTCATTTTCGCCCTTTTCACCCGCCTTCCCGGTCTCGGCGATCGGGTCATGAGCCACGATGAGATCAATCATGTCTACTTCTCCTGGTTGTTTTCGGAGAACGGCGGCTACCAGCATGACCCGCTGTCCCATGGACCACTACAGTTTCACCTTCTTGCCCTCAGCTATCGAATCCTGGGAGATTCCGATTTCACCTCACGCCTGCCGGCAGCCCTTTCCGGGGTGCTTGCCATTCTCCTGATCTGGCCTTTCCGGCGATGGTTCGGCCGCAAAGGAGCACTCGCAGCCGCGGGGTTGATGCTGGTCAGTCCCTACATGCTCTACTACTCGCGCTACGCCCGCAACGAGATTTTCGTTGTTGTCGAGGTGCTGCTCACCGTCTGGGCTGTATTCCGCTACCTCGAGATTCGCGAAGACAAATGGCTGTTCCTGCTCGCGGCCGCACTTGCCCTGCACTACACAACGAAGGAAACTGCCTTCCTCTTCGCCGCTCCGCTCTTACTCTTCCTCCTCGGCATCTTCTCATTGCGCGTCCTGCGAGCGACATGGATCAAGCCCGGTCTAAAGACCTTATTCGGTGCAGGGCTGGGAACGGCAGCGATCGGTCTCGGACTGGCTATGGTTCTTTTTCTTCGGGACCGAGGGACGGTTGCAGAATTAGAGGTTCCGTATACTTCACCCCTCATCTACATCTTTTCCGTTATTGGGCTTGTAGGCGTGGCGCTCACCGTCGTCGCTCTCATCGTCGGTGTTGGGCGGCGCTTGCGGGAGGATTACCCGTCGCTGGATCTCCTGATCATCACCGGTACGCTTACACTGCCACAGCTCGGTGCGCTTCCGGCGCAAATCATGGGCTGGAATCCCCTTGCATATACGGATTCAAGCCAGGTCGTTCGCACAGCCGCCGTCGTCATCACCCTGCTCATCCTCTCCGGCGCAGCAGGATTGGCATGGAAACCTCGAACCTGGCTAAAGGTTATTGCGGTGTTTGCCGTAATTTATGTGCCTCTGTATACGACCCTCTTCACACACCCCTACGGTTTGTTCTCCGGCCTGGTCGGTTCCATGGGATATTGGCTGGTCCAGCAAGGAGTCGAACGCGGCAGTCAACCTTGGTATTACTACATCCTGCTCCAGATTCCCATGTATGAATACCTGCCGGCTTTGGGCGTACTCACTGCGGGTGGGATCGCCCTCGGTAGACGCTTCAGACAACGATCCAAGGACATTACTGTTGAAGAACATAGCGCGGCGCCATCCAATCAAGGACCTCTAGTTCGCACTTTTCTCGCATTCTGGATCGTCACATCTCTCATCATTTACACGTATGCCGGCGAGCGCATGCCCTGGCTCACCGTACACATCGCCCTGCCAATGATCCTGCTCGCGGGATGGGTCTTCGGTGAATTCATTAGTAGCCTGGATAGAAAAGCGCTCTGCCGTTGGGAGACCCTCGTTCTTCTCCTGCTCGTTCCCCTCGCCGTAATTTCCTTCGGGCGCGGCAGCGCATATCTTTTCGGAACGATGCCTTCTGCAGCTCCTGCCTTCCCCGGCGTTGAAAAACTCACCGGCGCGGCAATAGCTTTCACCATTTTCACCTTGACGGTGTACGGCCTGATCTATTTCGTACGGCGCTACAATGTCCTCCAACTCACACAAGCCGCCGCTGTCGTGATTCTCACGATTCTCTTTCTCCAGACTGCACGAACCGCCCTTCGGGCTGCATTCATAAATTATGACAGCGCCAAAGAGTTTTTAGTCTACGCTCATGCCGCGCCCGGTCCCAAGCAAGCTCTGGAGGAGGTCGAGCGTCTATCGCTACTTACGACGGGAGGGGATGAACTGAAGGTCGCCTACGATAATGACGCAGCATATCCGTATTGGTGGTACCTGCGCTACTATCCTAACGCCTTCGCTTTCGGCGA
Source organism: Anaerolineales bacterium (assembly GCA_049644665.1). Taxonomy (GTDB): domain Bacteria; phylum Chloroflexota; class Anaerolineae; order Anaerolineales; family E44-bin32; genus E44-bin32. Next base: position 20,818 of record JBARSI010000003.1, on the reverse strand, counting down.
AACCCCCAGTCGTGATTTACTGCAATACCCCGTCATCGTCGCCGACACCAACAAAACTGACCAGGTCGAAGCCTACCTGGGCGATCGATATCAATCCATCGAATTCGGCCGCATATGGTGGCCGAACGAAAATTATCGAAACCTCAACTGGGAACGCATTCGCAGCGCGCTTACCTCCCCCGACATGATGGCTGCATTATGGGATATCTGGTTTGACCGAGACTACCGGGCTTACGGGACGGTGACCGAGAAGGATTTTTCCCCGAAATATTGGCAGCCGTCGAACAGAATGAAGCTCTATATTCGCAAAGATCTTGCCGCACAAGCCGCAGGGCTTAGCCTGGAGGATGCCGGCCTGGACGAGAGCATATATATCGATCCCTATGCGCAGGGCATGGTAGAACTTTCTCCTGAAAAGGTCATCGGTAGCATGGGGACAGCGCTGGGAGAATTTTCTGGTCCGAGAGGGGTCGCGGTGGGTGCTGATGGGCTCATTTACGTCGCCGATTCAGACAATCACCGCATTCAAGTTCTTGACCAGGACGGAACTCCAATTCGTGAATGGGGATCTTTTGGTGATGTATCGACTGGAAGCCTGCTAGATGACGCACTCAACCAACCCTGGGGCATTACCGTCGCGAATGATGGGACCGTCATCGTGGCTGACACGTGGAATCACCGCGTTCGGTTTTACTCCCCAACGGGAAGTTTCCAGAGTAGCCTGGGTTCCTTCGGCGCTGCAGACAACCTCGAATCCTTCTGGGGACCACGATCCGTGGCTTTAAACAACGAGGGAGACTTGTTCATCTCTGACACAGGAAACAAACGCATCCTCGTCTTCAACGAAGAAAAACAGCCGCTTGCTGAGATTGGCGGTGCGGGACTGATACCTGGAAAGCTTGATGAACCGGTTGGTATCACTGTCGGTCCAGACGAACATCTCTATATTGTGGATACCTGGAACCGGCGGGTTCAGGTGTTCGAAGAAACCGAGACAGGCGCGTTCGCCTACATCCACGAGTGGGATGTTGACGCATGGTACGGCGAATCACTGGAGAATAAACCGTACATCGCTGCCAGCCTGTCTGGTCAGATCTGTGTGAGCGATCCGGAGACGATCCGCATCCTGTGCTTCAGTTCCGAGGGAGAATTTCTCACCGGCTGGAGTGGCTCAGGCATGACCAGACCCGCAGGCATCACCTTCGATTCAGAATGCAAACTCTGGGTTGCCGACAGCGCCGCCAATGCCATTTTCCAATTCGATCCTGGTTTCTGCCGCTAGGAGGCAGCATCGCTGAGGAGGACATCCAGGCTGCAAAGGCGAAACGTGTAAATTCCGACTTCTGTATATATACCAGGGTATCAAACCTACCGCTTACGGTCTGATCCAATCCCCCAGGAAATTGATCAGATCGGTGTGCGGAAGATCGACGACCTGCGCCTTCCAGGTCCCTGCATCCGCCAGCCAGAGTTCCTGGAAACCCGAGTCGTTGGTCCGCAGGAAGGCCAGCCGTTCACCATCGTAACTCCACGTGGGCTCGAGGCCTTCGCCCACATACGTTTCCTCACTCCCGTCGGGTCGGATCACCCATAGATTCGGGGCACGACCTGCCGCCGGCGGCTCGCCGAAGGTGACGAAAGCCAGCCATTCTCCATCCGCACTCCATTCAAGATAGGACGGGAACATCCCCCCACCCGCAGGTGCGAAGACGTGAAAGGATCGCCCGCTTTTCGACTCTAGATCGAAGACGGCCACTCCACTGCGATAGCCTCCATCACCCAGGAGATCACCACCGATATTCCAGGCCAGGAGCCGCCCATCCGGTGACCAGGCAGGCTGGAACAGTTTCTGAGTGTTCACACCATACTCGGCTGGTTCGAAGGCTTCCACCCCTGTGTCCCAGCGGTAGATCGCGCCCGGTGTGTCATATCCACCGTAGGCGATCGCCTGACCGTCCGTTGAAAGCGAGCGCAGACCTCCCCCAGCCTCATCCAGAACCTGGTAACCGGTCCCGTCCACACCGATGACGGTGGGGTACTCACTGTTCCAAACAGCCTCAACGGGATCGGAGCCGAAGACAACCACATCTTCCCTTCCTGGCCACCACATGGGATTCACTTCATACTGATCTGGTGTATTTGTTAGATTCCGCAACTTTCCCGTTGCCTTTTCGACCAGCCAAATATCCAAATCGCCCGTTGCCGGGTCTTCAGCCTCGTAAGCGATCCATTGACCATCCGGTGAGATCCGCGCCATGGATTGGTCAGTAAGGAGCACAACCTGGGCTAGCGCGTCGATCAACCACGTCCCCTCATACGTGCTGAAGGTCAATCCCGAAGCCGGATGCGCCGGCGGAAGCGGCTCGGCGATTTCGGTCGCGATGGGCGCGGGTTCTGTCGTGGGGGTAATCTCTTCCCCGCTGGGCACGACACTGGCTGTTGACCTACCGCAAGCGGCGATGATCAGGGATGCTGCGATCAGCAGCAGCGGTGCGAGTTGTTTGCTAGAACTTGGCGTTCTCATCATGGGCATACCCTCGTTTGTGGACTTGACCGATAGAATTGATCCCTTTTTAACGATGAAAGTATATCAGTGCAGGTGAAATCGAGCATATAGCTGCGAAAAGCCTGCACTGATATTGAGTAGAGAATTGTGTGTATTCAGTTATGCCAGAAGCGCTCTGAGATAACGCCGAACCGTGAACGGCTGACCGGACAGGATCATCTGCGTCCGGAATACCTTCCCCACAGCACGTATGACCAGGACCACCGAAATCGCCAACAGCCCCAGGGAGAGCGCCAATTGCCACAGAGGTACGTCACCGACCGTCATGCGCATGATCATCGACACTGGGCTGGTAAATGGGATCATACTGATCGTTGTGAACAGAATCCCATTCGAGGCATCAACCGAGAAGGGCATTACTGAGAGCATGTAGCCGAGGATCAACGGGATCATAACCAGACCGCTTGCTTGGGATCCCGCTTTGATGTCCGGAACAAGCGCTCCGATCCCGGCCATCAGGCTGGCGTACAGCGCGTAGCCGAGCAGGAAATAGATCAGCCAGATGACGATCAGCCACGCTGGAAGATGGAATTCCGGTGGGAGACTCAACACCCCACCGCCGATGCGCAGCATTGTCCACAGCGCCCCGATCCATACCCCACTTTGCAGGAGCCCGGCTGTGCCCAGCCCGAGCATCTTCCCGGAGAGCATTTGCTGTGGCGTGATGGAAAGCATCAGGATCTCCATCGTCCGGTTCTGCTTCTCCCCAGCGACATTGCTCAACAGCATCCCTGAGTTCATTGTGAGGAACATGAAAAACATGACCACCATTATCATGGGCAGCATTTCAATGAGCGGATTCGAACGACATGCTGGACCTGGGCGAGAACAATCCTCCTCGCTGTATCGGTCCGGACCCGTCTCCACACCCCGGCGGTCCACGGTGAGATCCACCGGGTTAAACACCAGGCTGGCGAACTCGACATCTCCTCCGAGCAACCCTACCAGCAAGGTCCAGCGCATCATCCATTCCTGACTAGCTGACTCGAACGGATTCACGCTTGTGCTGACATAGGTTACTGTCCCCAGCTCCAGGTAATCCTCGGGAATTAGATAATATGCACTAATTTCACCGCCCTGTAAGGCCTGCTCAGCAGTGTCTTCACTGAGATAAGGTACGAAGATATCCTGCGGCAGATCCTCGGGGATGACGGAAATGATTCCCGCCAGGTCAACATATCCCTCAACTTGAAGTTCGATTGCTTCCTCGGTCTCGGGGGGAGCTTCTCCCGCCGGATCACCCCTCCCAAATGCCACCAGTGCAACAATCAAGACCGCGATCAAGGGGATGCCGAAGCCGATGAATAAGTATGAGCGTCGGCTGAACGTCTTGCTCAATTCATAACGCATGACATGAAAGATCGTCTTCATGATCGCACCCCCGCCGGTGTCGCTGTTTCACCTCTGGTGAGTATCTCCCTTATGCTCAAGCGCTTTCCATAGCGCAGCAAACTCAACCGGAAGGTTCGACCGGCAAGCCATATCGCTGTGATTGCAAACAGGATCTGGATTCCAGAGCTCAGGATGATCTGCCACCATGGCACAACGAAGAAAACCTCTCTAAGTGTGATGGTCATCAACGAAAAGAATGGCACCATGCTTAAGATCACCGCCAACACGCCGTTCGGCTCAGTCCCGATCTTTATGATTGCTATTAAGGGAAGCATCGAGACCAGGACCGATAGACCGCCAATTGTCTGCGCTTCCTGTCCATTCGTCATGATAGAGCCGAGCGCAAACAGGAGCGCCGAGGCCATTACAAAGGTGGGCAGACCAATAGCTGCTACCTTGATCAGCGGCCCCCACTCCAGGATCGCATCCTGAAACCAGGTAAAGTTGAAGGTACTGCTGCCGAGCCAGACTGCGGCGAGGCCAAAGAGGGTCCACGTCACGAACTGCGTGAAACTGATACCCAGGATCCCCAACACTTTGCCCGTAACCAACTGCCCGGGGGAGGTCGAAGTAACGATCACTTCCATTGTGCGGTTTTCCTTCTCCTTGATCATACCTTCCAGGAGGAACCCCGCACTCATGAGAAGCATCATCATCACGGCGATTCCCACAAAGAAGGGCAATACGGATTGGAACGTCGGACCGGAGGATGGAAACGATCGCCGGCCGTCCGGTGAGCGGGTCAGGAACTCCGTGTGCTCGACAATCCGCCCTTGGATCGCGGGTTCAACATCGATCAGCAAGTTGACCCGCAGCAAATCGTAGAATTGGCGGGTGGCATTCGATGCCGGCTCCTCGACATAGATCAGACTAACCTCTCTCGTTTGGAGATATTCTGGCGACAGAACATAAAAAGCCTGAATCTCCTCCGCCATCAGCGCCTCTTGGGCTCCGTCCTCTGTATTGAAAGTAATAAACTGGACAGGCTCATCGGAGGCACCTGTGGGCAGCACATCCACCAACATGACACCGGCGTGGTCGACATAGCCAATAGGTCGTGGGTCTTCCTCTAAATAGTTCATCAGCAAAACTATGCCGACGTTCAACGCTATCATCAGGGGAAGGCTGAGCAGCACCAAAATGAAGCTTTTGCGGAACACGTTGCGTCTGAACTCCTCGCGAGCGATGCGCCATACATTAGAGGTCATTACTCCACTCCTTCCTGGACAACCTTAATGAAAACCTCGTCCAGCGTAGGAACGGCAATTTCAAACTTACTCAAGCTCAAACCATGTGCGAGCAGCTCTCGTAGAACCGATTGTGGATCGGTCTTCTCCTCCAGGAGAAGCTTAACTTCATGGTTGGTCCTCTCAGCCTGTAAAACACCCGAAAGGTCAGGCAAATCGCCATCAGCCTGGACAACGACTGCATGCCCCGAGAATCGTTCACGGATCGCAGTAATGCTCCCGTACAGCACGTCGACGCCTTCATCAATGAGAACAATGCGATCGCAGAGCTCCTCGACCTGATGCATTTGATGGGTGGACATCAGGATCGTCGTCCCTTCATCGCGCAACTCTCTAATTACCTCTTTGACCAGCCGTGTATTAATCGGATCCAGGGCGGCGAAGGGTTCGTCAATGATCACCAACTCGGGCTTATGCACGATGGTGAGAATAATCTGTGCTTTCTGCTGCATGCCTTTGCTGAGCTCGCTCACTTTCTTCTGTGTATGGTCCGCCAGATCGAAGCGTTCAAGATAGGTTTCCAACCCTTGACGCGCTTCGGCGGGCGAGAGCCCCTTGAGCGTGGCGAGATAAACCAGACAGCGCATGAGCGGGACATCCTGGTACAAGCCTCGCTCTTCAGGCATGTAGCCGATGCGGTGTTTCTTCTCCTCGGTCATCGGGCCGCCGAGCACGGCAACATCTCCTGCGTCCGCTTTAAACAAATCGAGTAAGACCCGAATCGTTGTAGTCTTTCCGGCACCGTTTGGCCCCAGCATGCCAAAGATCTCTCCTTTTCCGACTGCGAAGGTGACATCCCTCACGGCTTTCACCTCTCCGAAGGATTTAGCCAGGTTGTTGACCTCAACTGTGTTCACTTTTTTTCCTTTCATAATGCTAAATGGCGATGTGTTAATTTTATTTAGGATCTAAGGTTGATACCACTGATCTTATTCCTTCGTTCCTGAGCGTTACTTACCTTAGCTGCGCCGGCCAATGCCGAAAACGATAAGCCTTGTCACAGGTAAATGCTCAGCCCCCACTTTATTCTATTCAAGACTTATGCTAGCTCAAAGCCAAAGCGTGCTCATGAAATTTACCTGACAGTAACCCGATGAGGAAGGCCAAGTATGGGAAACCATTCGTGCTTAATCCAAGATTCTGACCGTTTATAACGGAACGTTAGAGAAGGACAGGATCTGGGCTGTCGCTACTTTAACCTGAATGTAGTGGGTTCGTCATCCCCCAAATAAGGGGATTCGGTAGGGAATTACCCGGTCGCCGTTCCACAGCTCGCTCGAAATGACAATTGCTGGGGAGGAGCCCTCTCCGTCCCTTTCATTCTGAGGAGTAGAGCGACGTAGAATCTCCCTCCTGGAAGGGTCACCCTCCAGGTAAAAAACCGAGATGCTTCGCTCTGCTCAGCATGACATGTAGGTGGGGCTTCTTGGTCAATGTCATTCTGAGGAGCTCAGCGACGAAGAATCTCCCTCCTGGAAGGGTCACCCTCCAGGTAAATAACCGAGATGCTTCACTTCGTTCAGCATGACATTTCGGGGAGGACTTAGGCGCATAGAAGGGGTAAGAAATCCCTGAGACGATTCGATTCACGGATCAAGATTCTGGAGAGAGGATCCCCATACTCGTGATGCCCATGGTCAACGCTGGATCCAATCTTCCGCGCCTGTTGCGAGGATCAATATCCAGAACCGATTTCCTGCATCTTGGAGCGCTGCGGCAGCTTCCCAGAATTTCAGCGCTGCGGGGATCTTGTACAGCTGGTTGCCTGTTTTACAGAACTCTTCCACATTGCCCAGCGCCTCGATCCACGCATCTCCACTTTGAAGAACCAGGTCATGAATCACGCTTGCATCCTGCGGAGGCTGAAGCGCACGAACGTCGGTGATAATCTCCTTCATGGACTCGTTGTCTGCAGCAAGCCTCCCATCGCACAACACGGCGTCGTTCCCCTCCTCTGAGGCTTTGAGGATCTCGCCATCTTGCTCCAGAATCGCGCCAGCCTCAGCGAGCAAAGGCTGTATTGAATTTGCATAGCGGACGAGGGTCGCAAGATCTGCATCCTCTGGGGGGGCTTGCGGCACAATTTCCGGCGGTGGAGGTGTGGGAAATACCGTTGCCGTAGGCTGCGATCCAGATTGTGGTTGGGTCCCATCTAAACCTCCCTCTTCGGGTTGTGATGAGCGAACAGCCCCCCCGCAAGCCAACGAGCCGAGCAGGAGAGTGCCGAGGCAGATGGCGAAAACGAATACCTTTCTCATATCCAACCTCCTATCCATCCCACAGATTCAAGAATCTGAAGATTTATTCACTTCATCCGTCGTACAACATGATGCGTGTTCTTCGTGGAGTTCGATTCTCCTACCAAGAAATACAGCGAGGGTTCGTAAAAGGTTGCACTCATACCTGTGATTTCATGATCCCATCTGCCAAGATACAAGATCCACATGAAGTAAAAAAACATAGAACATAGGCACAAGCCTAGTCTGATATGAACGATGCCGCCAACATAATCTTGATTGTCTAGACGAGGCTGAAATTGGCTGGCTAACTGGTTATTGGTGATCGAGCATAAGTATGCAACAATGGATTTACGGTTTTGAAATAGATCACCCGGTGTCTAGGAACACAAGGAGGAGATCATGGCGAAAGACCTGACCATCCACTTAGAAGACCGCCCAGGCGCATTAGCCGAGATGGGCGAGGCGCTGGGAAAGTCAGTTGTCAACATCGACGGCATCTGCGGTGTCTCCTGCGAAGGTGTGGGAGTTCTCCACATCCTGGTTGAAGACGCAGATGCCGCACGCAGCGCAGTCGAACAGGCGGGGTTTAAGGTTCAGTCTGAGCGGGATGTCCTCGTTGTGAATATCGTCGACCGGCCAGGAGAGCTGGGTGATATCGCCCGAAAGCTGGCTAACGCCGGGATAAACCTCGACCTACTCTATCTGGCCGCCAGTATGGATCTCGTCATCGGTGTCGATGACCTGGAGAAAGCAGAATCAGCGCTGTAGAGGTCTAAGATCCAGGACAATGATGCCAGACCCGGGTGACCTGCATACGATCAGCTTGATCATCAAGCCCTCCTATTGAGCGTTCGATCATGACAGGGCGATAATTTTGATTTATTACTATTTACTAAGTTGAGAGAACAAATGACCCCTCAATATAAGATCATCCTCAACCCCCATGCCGGGTCGGGGCTCGGCAAACGAGAACTCCCCAATATCCATCGCCTTCTAAAACACCACAACCTGGACTATGACCTGACTAGTACAGAGGATACCTGGCATGCCGCTGAGCTTGCCGCCGAGGCAGCTCGCACAGGTTATAAAGTTGTTGTCGCCGCTGGAGGCGATGGAACCTCGAACGAAGTGATCAACGGTTTGATGGACGCGCGCGGAATAGAAGGCAGCGGTCCTGCTTTGGGCCTGCTGAGCCTCGGCCGCGGGAACGACTTCGCTCATGCCGTTAGCATTCCGGTGGATATCGAGGAAGCCGTTCAAGTGCTCATCGGCGATCATCGCCGCCGGATCGACCTGGGCCGTGTAACCGGCGGCAATTTCCCCCAGGGCCGCTACTTCGGAAACTGCGTCGGTGTTGGATTCGATGCAGTAGCCACGATAGAGACCGCCAAGCTGCCGCGTTTCGGTGGTTTCTTGAGTTTTCTCATCGCCGTCTTGAAAACCATCTTCCTCTACCATCGAGGACCTGAAGTGCGTCTCGTGTACGATGACAAAAGTCTCACCTTGGCTACCCTGATGGTTTCCATTATGAATGGTCAGCGACTGGGGGATGGGTTCTGGATGGCGCCCGAGGCCTCGGTTGAGGATGGTCTCTTCGACCTCTGTATCGCCCGCCAGGTCAGCCGCAGGCGGATCTTAAGCCTGATCCCCCACTTCCTGCGCGGCACACAAGCTACGCAGGATGAGATCATCACCGGCAAGGGGGCGAGGATAAAGATCGAAGCCCTGGAAGGCGTCCTTCCGGCGCAGACGGATGGCGAGATACTGTGCGTCGACGGGACAGAACTGCGCATTGAAATTCACCCCCTGGCGCTTGAAGTCATCAGCCCTCCTCCGCGAGAGATGAAATGAGCTTAAGCCAAACGCTCGTATTGAAATTCCTGGACGTCCTGACAAGCACGATCTGCCGCATCGATGATGCCCAAATTGCCAAAGTGCCGGCGCGCGGCCCGCTGATCCTTATCACAAACCACGTGAACGTACTTGAAATCCCGGTCCTTCATTCCCGCCTTCAACCGCGGCCCATCAGCGGGTTCTTCGCCGCTAAACGCCTGGAGAGCGCATGGATGCGTTGGCTCCTTGATACGCTTAATGGGATCCCGGTCCAACGCGGCAAACTAGACCGCGCCGCACTGAAGCAGGCGATTTCCCGGATCCGTGCCGGGGACGTCTTCGTAATCGCGCCGGAAGGAACCCGCAACGCGGACGGTCGTTTAGGGCAGGGCAAGTCAGGTGTTGTTTTATTGGCATTGGAATCGGGTGCACCGATTCAGCCCATTGTTCACTGGGGGGACAAGCATTGGCAGCGTAACCTGCGCCGGTTTCGCCGTACGCCCTTTCACATCGCTGTCGGTCGTCCCTTTCGCCTGGACACGGGAGGTGTACGGGTTAATCGACAAATTCGTCAGGAGATCCTGGACGAGATTATGGCTCAAATGGCTGCACTGCTTCCAGCGGAGTACCGCGGCGTCTATACGGACCGGGATAGCACCAATCCGAAATACCTGCGCTTTCTGGAAAGAGCGATTTAGGTTTTGTCCTCGGTCGATTCTTCGTTCTGATCCTTCGGAAACAGGTACGCACATCAATCACCTTTCCCATTAAATGAAATGAAAGGACGGGGAGGGTTCTTCTCCACCCGATGTCATTTCGAGCGAAGCGAGAAATCCCTATGATGCTCCTATCGAGGACTCCTTCCATGCACTGGATGCCCCACACTTAATGTCATGCTGAACGAAGTGAAGCATCTCGTTATTTGAACTGGCGGGTGCTGGATGTCATACCCCTGCCTCATCACCGAACCAGATATTTAGTGACTACTCCGGGATCACTCTCCAAATACGCTCGGTTTTGTACGCGAACCTACTTTTTCTCCCAACGCGAAAGGCCGACCTATGTGTCGGCCCATTCCTTGATTCTTCCGCTCGTACCTACATTGACGTCCTGTCAAGCAGAACGTGAAAACACCTCCGGATTAACACAATTCGGGAGGACTTCTCCTTTAAGACCAGCGATCAGATTCTCTGCGGCCATCGTCGCCATCTTGGTGCGCGCCTGCTTGCTCGCGCTGGCGATGTGCGGGGTGATGATGATATTCTCAAGTTCCAGCAGGGGGTCATCCGCGTGAATTGGCTCCGATTCGGTCACGTCGAGGGCAGCATAAGCGATCTTACCTTTTTGAAGCGCTGAAAGAAGCGCAATTGGATCAACAATAGGTCCACGCGCGGTGTTTATCAGGATCCCCGAGGGCTTCATCAGCTCAAATTCTTTCTCTCCGAAAAGGTGGTGGGTTTCCGCTGACAACACAGTATGTATGCTGACGAAGTCGGACTCCTGTAACAAACTGTCAAACGCTGCGAATTCAACACCCATCGTCTCCTCGATCTCAGGGCGTCTTTGTGTGTCATGATAGATGATCCGCATCTGGAATCCCTGTGCCCGCTTCACAACAGCTTGACCGATGCGCCCCAGGCCCACGATCCCCAACGTGGCGCCGGCGACATCTGATCCCAGCAGCAAGGTCGGTCCCCAGGTTTTCCAGCGACCATCGCGGGTGAACTTATCGGCTTCCACCACACGCCGGGCGGCAGCCATGAGCAGAGCCCAGGCGAAATCTGCCGTAGCGTCCGTCAAGACGCCCGGTGTATTACCAACCGGAATTCCGCGTTCAGTCGCTGCTGGGATGTCGATGTTATCGTAGCCGACGGCCATCTGACTGATCACCTTGAGTGATTCGCCTGCGGCAGCGATAAGATCGCCATCGATTTGATCGGTCAACAGGCAAACCAGCCCTTCTACACTGGCGATCTTCTGAACTAATACTTCATACGGTGGCGGCAGCTCCTCTTGCCACACCTCGGCTTCACTTACACTGCGAACCATCTCCAACCCCTCTTCTGGGATGATTCGGGTCACAAATACTCGTGGTTTGGACATAACATACCCCTCTGCTACGCTCTCTCGCACGCGGCATCAGTAGACAAAAGTCGAAGCATCATCCTACGTAGAGATAAACTCAAGTGAAGCACCGCCAAGCCCCTCGTACATCCGGACTTGGCGGTCTGTTTGACTTTTTTTAGGTTGATGTTAAGCGACGGTTACGATCTTCTCCAGGATGTGAATGTCCCTCTTCTTGATCTCTTCCAGGAAGAGTTTAAACACATCACCTTCAAAACAATCTTCCGGAGGCACGATACCTTTCGCCGTGATCAAGCCGCGCCCGATGAACAGCGCACCAATCGCCGCCGAAAAGCCTGTGACGCGCGCCATGGACGAAATGCCATTCTCGGTATCGGCCTCATCCCACATATAACTGTGAATCTCAGTTGCCTTGCCATCCTTGATGCCCGTAACTGTGTTCCACATAACACAGACATCGGTATCCCCTTCCAACGGTTGGAGGCGAGGTCCAATCAGGGCGAGCAAGAATTCCCGTGGGACAATCGCGGTACCTGCGAAATCCACAGGTTCAAGATCCAGCAGGCCACACTCCTTGAGTGTCTGAATACCCTCCCAATGCCCAGGCCATCTCACGGTCTTCTCAGTAAATTCCTTGAGCTCCGGACGAGAGTAGATGAAACTGGGCATGCCCGGGGTGACCGCGCATTCCAACGCTTCGTCGATACCAAACTGTTGAAATTGGAAACGCTCTAGCTCGCTGGCAGCATCCACCTCCACTACCTCGCCGTCTTTGATCACATTCAACTTCACCATGTATTCTCGCAGTACATGGTCGAACGCCCAGGTGATCATGTAGCGCAGGGGGTGTCGGGCGGCGGATTCCTTTGAGGGTATACCACCGACGCGGGCGACGACTTCCTCCGCTTTATCCAGTTTGCGAATTGCCTCCCCCACCATGACGTTGCTGATACCAGGCGCGAACCCAATTCCGTCCAAGAAGGTGACCCCGTTCTGGATTGCCGTCTCATGCAGGAAGTCGCCGTATTCATTCAGCGTCATCCCCTTCGGTAATTCCATACCCTCAACTTCGTAAGCGTCAGGCCTGCGATGATATTCCTCGAGCATGTCAACGAAGTGCAGCCCATGCTTGACAGCCGTGTCGATCACCTTATAGCTCGTTTTCCGATCCGGTAAGGTGCTGACCCCCACATCGTATTGAGCCATCAAATCTGCTGTGGCATCAACGTCATGAATATCGAGTGGATGGATTTTCACCTTCTGATCTCCGATCCAATCGCGAGCGCAGACTAGTGTCTCCTCCCGACGACCAACGAGCCCAACAGTCTCGACATCCTTCTGTTGGACGAGATCCCACGCTACGGAAGCTCCCATTTTTCCTGAACCGCCAAAGACCAAAATCTTCATAAAATTTTCTCCTTTTGCATATCCGTCTGCTATAACCTGGATTTGTAGTCCTGATTGTGAAAGACCTCACTAATTTACATCACAATGCTTTGTTTCACCACTCCTTATACGCGCTTTGGTAGACTATTCGTTTGCATTACACCGGACCGATCAAAACAAGCGATTCCCCTGCTGCATTGTCGGTTCAACCGATGATTTCCAACCCTTCGTCCTCTAGGACAAGGGTCACAAATACTCGTGGTTTGGACATAGAAAACCTCTTAATGCATGCTCCGCAAAGTAATCTCGGTGATCTCGGGGCGGCAATTGAAGCGCACCGGTGGGCCGATGACACCAACCCCGCGCGTTGTGTAGAGCCACATACCCTCTATCTCAATTAACCCATCGTCGTACTTTTGCCCATACTCTGGCCGGAATGGCCCGCCGATGCCGGGAATCCGTACCTGACCCCCATGCGTGTGCCCGGATAACTGCAGGCTGACCCTCCCGTCCCTGGCGTAGTGATCCGCGAAATCCGGCTCATGCAGCATCAGAATCACCGGTGAACCCTGCGGCGAATTTTCCAGCGCGAGTGAGAGATCCGCTTCGCCGCTCCAGCCATCGTCCAGCCCGGCGAGGATGAGATCATCGTCTCCAATATGTATGGGCACGCTCTCGTTTACCAGAACCCGGATCCCGACCGTCTCCAATCCCGAGCGCACAACATCAGCGTCCGTCCAGAGATCGTGATTGCCCATCACGGCGAACACACCATATTTGGATTCAAGCCCGGCGAGGACAGGCGCTAATTCGTAGATTGAGTCGGCGCCTTCGAGCACATAATCCCCTAACAGGCAGACGACATCGGGGTTTAATTCATTCGCGCTAGCGACGACCTTCTCGATGAAATCAATTTGTGTATAGGGATGCAGATGGAAATCGCTCAAGCAGACGATCTTAAAGTCATTGAACGCAACTGACAGACCGTGGATGGGCACTTCGACGCGCTCGATCGCGAGCCAGTGCGGTTCGACATAGAAGACATATCCGTATCCGGCCAAACCCGAAATCCCCAGGCCGAGTGTTGTGGCGCAAAACGCCTTAAGAAACCCGCGCCGGGTAATCTTTGCTGAGTCAAGCATCCTGCACCCTTGCCTGATTCACGAGTTCGAATCCACTCACTAATCGATCATTCAGCACACAGCGCACATCTTTGCGCGCTTGCTCCGTTGTTAATTAGACATTCAAATGTTTGAGAAGTCCACTCATTGAAAGCGGCGATACCTGCTTAAGAGCTGAAGCAGAGTTGCGCCACTCCATAGACATCTGAGGAAAAATAACCTGCTTCACCCATATCTTACACAGCGACCTCATTGCCCCAAATCTGACCCGATTCTGCCATCAACTGGCTACAACTTTGTGATATCAAAGGATTGGATCGAATTGCTTGCAATCGATACTCACATCCGGATGTCTGTCAAACGCAGACGACAAGCTCTTAATCCCACCGAATCAGGAGGTCGAAATGAACCGGAAATCATCCCCTCTCTTGCTGGCGGTATTCTCGTTATTAGTGAGCGCCTGCGGCGTCTCAACCACAACTCCAATAGCTTCACCAATAGACTCGCCGGCAGCTACCCAACCCGTGCGCCCTACGGCAAGAACAGTCGACATCTCGCAACTCCACGCAGGGAATTATCCCCGCGTGGATGGATCTACATCTGCCTATCCACTGCAGATCACGCTTGCTTGCCATATCCTGAATGTTCCTTGCGTATGGCTCGAGGGCGATCTATTCAGCACCACGCGCAGCATCATCCCCGATCCCGAATTCGGAGGATCGTCAGACCAGGTTGGAAAGATCTATGACATCTGGCATAGCGGCACGCATGGCTCCTATATGAACCTCATCGAGGGAAATACGGACCTCATCATCGTTGCCCGTCCACCTTCCGAAGACGAGCTGAAAGCCGCCGAGCTGGCTGATCTACACCTCGAGATCAAACCCATTGCCCTGGATGCTTTTGTGTTTGTGCTAAACGAAGAGAATCCCGTCGAGGACATTTCCCTGGAGAACATTCGCAAGGTCTATACGGGAGAAATTACACACTGGCGGCAACTCGGGAGTTCTCTCGAAGAGATCCACACCTACCAGAGGAATCGCAACTCAGGGAGCCAGGAACTAATGGAAAGCCTGGTCATGCGGGGCGCGCCTATGATTGAGTCACCAGATATGATCCTGGAATCGATGATGGGACCGATCCATGCCATAAGTGATGACTCTCTGGGCATCGGTTATTCGGTCTATTTCTACGCCGCGTTTATCTTCCCCCATGAGCGCGTGAAAATGATCGCCGTAGACGGCGTCCATCCAACTTCAGATAACATCGCCGACCGATCGTATCCGCTAACAACGGAGGTTTATGCGGTCATCAGGGGTGATGCACCTCAGGGGGGTGCCGCTCATTTGCTGCTGGATTGGCTAGAAACGGGGGAGGGACAGGCTGCAATTGCAGAGAGCGGATATGTGCCCATATCGCATTAATGTCGACTGAGGTAATTGCCTCTAACTCATAAAGGGGCGCACCCGAATGTGCGCCCCCAATATCTTCAGTTTATTTAAGAGCCAATGCCTGCAGTTTTACCCTTACGCCTTCTCCCCCGCCTTTATCTTTGCCGCTTCCGGCTCACGTTGAACTTTACGATGCAGCCACATAAACATGCTTACCGCCATCATGCCGATGATGCCGGCTGCCCACCACAGGGCACGCGGATCGGTATTATCCATAATTAAACCCGCCAGCAAGGGACCGATTGCGAAGGGGATGCCGTATGAGAAACCGGCGATAGCCATATAACGCCCGCGCATGTCCTCCGGCGCGAAATGGGCCACGAGCGCCTGCCCCACCGGCGCCACCAGCATCTCGCCGATGGTAATAATCACCATCGCCAAGAGGAATAAGGTATAGGTAGACACAAAACCATACATGGCGAATCCAACGGCATATAAGGCTGATCCTAACGCCATCATCAACATTGGCGGCAGCTTCTCAATTCGCCGCGTGATGGGGAACTGGAAGAGCACCACCATGGCTGCGTTCATGCTCAGGATCAATCCGTAGCGCGACTCGGCTACACCCTGGATATCGCGCAGGTAAACACCAAGAGTTGTTCCCATATTCATATAGACAAAAACCATCAGTATGCTGGCGCTGATGAAGAGAACGAAAAGCTTATCGCGCAGCACCAGGAAGTAACCCTTGAAAGTGCCGCCCATGCTCTCCTGCGGTGTCCCGGGTTGTGCTTCGGGTTTCGTCTCCGGCATCGCCCGCCAAACGATGAATGCACTGATCAGGCTGATCACCGCGTCGGCAATGAACAGCATAAGGTATGACCGTGAAGCCATAAAACCACCGATGGCCGGTCCAAGGGTCGCGGAAATATTGAAAACTACGCGGATAATGCCGTACCCTTGGGCACGCTTCTCCTCTGGAAGCAAGTCGGCGACCATCGCCTGGCGAGCAGGACCGCCGGTATCGGTGAAAACTCCCACTACCAGCGCCAGCAGAAAGAAAGCCGAGAGTGAGTTTACCAATCCCATGAGTATGCTGCTGATCGAGGTCGAAATCAGGCTGAAGATGAGTATGCCTTTGCGGCCCATGCGATCGCTCAATGCACCGCCTAAAAAGGAGCCAGCGAAGCTCGAAATCGAAAACACGGCGAAGAGCAGGCCTACTTCGGTCATGCCAACGCCAAATTTGCTGGTGATGTATAGCGCGAAGAAGGGGAAGAGCAGCGCCCCACCGAGGTGGTCGATGAAGGTCACCCCGACCAGTGTCCAGAACGGGCGCGGGTATTCCTGATAAACTCCGATCAAACGTTTTTTCTGCGATTCAAACCACATCATTCAATCCAATCAGTACCTGATTTCAACACGACCTACACGATTGGTTTTCAATACGATCAAACACAGGTCAAGCAACGTACAGGATGAAACAGACAGCGGATCAACAGATTATCGTGGTTACATTCGACGAAAGAGGTCCTTTAATATCATAGACAACTACTCTTGTACAGGTTATCCGGTTCGAATGAATGCGTAGATCCTGATCAAATTATGACCTACGAGCTCATCTTTGCCCTATCGCTTGCACAGGGAAAGACTCACCCTCCGCACCGTAGCGAATATCCAAGCAGCAATAAATAATAGGCCGCTGAACAACACCTCAAGAGACACTTCAAGCTTGATACGTCTGGGTGACATGAAAGAGCGCTGCTGTATACGCTGCTGCATATTCACCTGAACTCATCGCGTCACAACGATCGTAGGCTCCTCGTTATAAGAGTGAAGCGGCACAAGAGTTTAAGCGCGTGAATCATCATTATGATGAGAGCGTCAATAGTCCGAAGAAGGCATTCTGGTAGTGTGCTGATGACAGAGAGCGAACTCTTCGATGATTTGCGCGAGAGGCAATATACTGTACAAGGAGTAGATCTGTGGGTTATCGACCAGCCCAGGAAAAAATAACCGATCCACCAAAGCACGCACTGTTGTCCAGAGTGCAAAACTTCATATTTCTGTTAGTAAACTACCCCGCAGCAAGCTGCGGGGCTTTATCCAGCGGAATGATTAAATATGGGGGTTGCCACCCCCAAACCCCCGCTGACCATTCATCCCCACAGCAAGCTGTGTGGTATTCTGGCTATCTTTCATAATGCTCCTCGGCAATGGATGGTCTGTAGGAAGATTCGGTGCAATCAAGCTCAGTCATCCTGAGCTTGTCGAAGGATGGGAGAGGCGTATAGCGCCGTAGCATTCGCCGCGCTCATGGTGCTTATTCCCTCCGGCACAGACACGGGTGTGCCCCTATACTATCTGTTGTTTTTCACCTTGAGCACCGTATGAACTCCCTTCTGTCTCTACTATTCCCAATGCAAATAGAACCTCCCGCAGGTTTTTGGAATCTGCGGGAGGATTATCCCGAAACCACACATTAGAAAATCGATGCCCTGGTTATCATGATATGGGTTGGTGGCTGAGGCTATCGTAACCCTATCGGAATCGGTGTTTCACCTTTGGGATACGAAACGTCCCACCTTCAACCAGAACTCACCACACCCCAGGGATCAACCGGTAGCGAACCTGTTCTGCGTACGCCCAGCTGCCTTCCAGCTCTACTTTTAATGCTTCATCCTCCACGGCAGCCCTTAAGATAAGGTCCCCGTCTTCAAGTGCACTTTGCCTTCCACCAGGCGCAGATTTGGCACAAAAACCCGGTCACCCTGGACGGAAACCTCACTGTTGACAACTCCGATGGCTTCAAGAGTGCCTTCGATCTCATCGACAATCAGCACATCACCCGGCGCCAGATTCTCGCGCACATAATAGCCTGCCAGAATATTGCGGGCGATGCCCTGCGCTCCTAGAGCGAATGCCAGGGCAAAACCGCCAACGGCGATCGTCAGTATATTTACAAAAACATCACTCAAGATACTGATATTAAGATCGAGCTGTTCGAGTGCAACCAGGGCAGTGACGATGATGACCAGACCGCGCACAAGTTTCCCGCCAGCTTCGTGAAAGTCGAGATCGAAGCTTGCAAGAGCAGCCTGGGAAGCGCGCCCTAAAATTTGGGCGAGAAGAAGACCGGCAACAAGCGCGACAGCAGCCGCCAGGATGCGAGGGAAATATCCGATGAGTGACTGCAGCGGCTGTAGAATAGCGTCTAAGCCCAGCGCTTCGAGCGCCATCATCGCGAAGGTTAGAAAAGTAGCCCAATGGATCAAGGCGGCAAGAAGCTTCGAAGGGAGATAAGTAAAACCCGCCTTTTCAAGGCCGGCAGCGATGCCGGTCCGGGAAGCGGCTTCGTCGAACTTAAACCGCTGGAGAAGGCGCCACGTGAGGGCGAATAGCAGCCGCCCTATGAGCCACCCGATGAGTACGAGAACCAGGGCCAAACCCATGCCAGGCAGGCTAGCGAGGATTGCATTCCATATCTCAGCAAGAGCGATTGGTGTCATGTGACTACTCCGATTTCGGATTCTTCCGTTGACGGCTAAAGGGTTCAACCAAACCTTTTAACACAGCTAATGGCCCCACGAATGCCAAACGAAGCGCTTGTTTCCCGACCTCTATGGCATGGATACGACGAAAGATCTGGCGCTCCACGTCCTTAGCTCGATGGGAACCTAAATCAGGGATTTCGAGTTGATGCAATATATCCGCCCAGATTTGATCCATGAGCAAGAGGCATGCATCGCACGCATCAATGTGCGCAAGGAGCCCATCTCTTGTTTCTGCGGAAAGGTCTCCAGATATAAATTGAATCACCTGCTCACTGGTGATGTGCTCGTTCATCCTGTTTCCTCTGTATCGATGAACCCCCGCAGTTCGTTGTACAGTGCAAGTCGCGCCCGCTGAACACGCATTTTAGCTGCGCTAAGCCGGAGCTCCTGCAACGCGGCGATCTCATCATACGGGCGGTCTTCAAAATCCCGCAAAATCAGAATCTCCCTTTCATCGGGGTGGAGCTTCATCATCGCCGTGGACACAACCTCGCTCCATTCCTCCTGCGTGCTGCCTGGTGAAGGAGCGGGATCTGCCAGCTTAAGATCATCCATCGGAGTTTCGATAGAATCCGGCCTGCGTCGCCGCCGGCGCTGTTCATTCCGGCAAGTATTGATCGCAATCTGGTATAGCCAGGTTCGAAACGTGGATCTTCCTTCAAAAGAGGGCAGTCCTCTGTAGGCTTTGATAAAGACTTCCTGAAGGAGGTCCTCGGCGTCTTCTCCGTTCATCATGAAGCGGTAGCAGACCGACCACACCATTTTCTTGTGGCGTTCGAAAAGGACGGCGAAGGGCCGGTCGTCCACAGCACCGCGTGCCCTCGCTCGTTTAACCAGGATTTCATCAGAAAGATCCTGCAGTCGGCTATTATCGTACTCCCTCATCTCACCCGTTAGAGCCTCTCCTTCCCAATGTACACTACCGAGTTCTTCGAGAATGTCAACTTCAGGAAGCAGCGCTCTAACGGGCAAGCTTTATTGAAAGGAATCAGGACCCGCATGGAGCAGGCCCTGACTGATCATCACTTTTCCTTTAAACCGGAGACTGAAAATTGACCCTAGCGTTTTCGCCAGGACTCAAGCCAGGTCTCCAGCTCCTTCGCCGCGATCTCACGGCTGCCCAAACCAAAGGCCAGGGCTGCAGCTACGGCGATGGTGCCTAGAGTGATCGTAAAGGTCATATTCACGATGTCTTCAGCGATGCCCGTCTCGCGCAGCGCCAGAGCGCCCGAGAAAACGATGATCGCTATACGTGCGGCAGGAGCGAGCAGGGCTGCATTCTTCACTCCCGCGTCGCGGATCACTCGATCGGCCAGACCTGCCAGATACAAACCCAGGCCGAATATTACGATGGCCAGGAGCACACCACCCGCGGCCACGATAAACTCAGAAATCAGCACTGCTAGAATTGTGAATCCGAGCAGATTTGCAGCTTCGATGATTGCGAATAGCATGATGGCAACCGTCGTGAGATAGCCGATGATCTGAGAAGGCGTCGTTTCGCCGGTTACGTCTCCCAGGCCGATGTAGGTGAGTACTTTATCGAATCCGATCCCGGAGAGAACGTTGGTCACGAAGTTCGAGACAAAGCGGGCCACCATATACGCCAGCGCGATGAGAAGCATGGCCCCGAAGATCGCGGGGAGGGCGGTGAGCAAGATCGTCAGCATCTCTGATGCCGGACGGGAAACGGCTTCGATCTGCAGGGTATTCAGCGCGGAGATGAGGATGGGGATGAGGACAAGCACGTAAACGACTGTCCCCAAGATGTATGAAAGCTTCTGATCGCCAAAGGCTGCCGAAACTCCCGTGCGTTCTCCGAGCCTGTCGGTGCCGACTTCAGCAAGCACATTGGTCAAGACCTGTCGCAAAATGCGCGCCCCAAGCCAGCCGACGAAGAGGATGAGCCCTGCGCCCAGGATGTTGGGGAGGACACCCAGGATTTCGTCAACGATCCCCTGTACGGGCTCCAGGAGTCCCTGCAATCCCAGGGCGCCAAGCAC
>JBARSI010000002.1:0-4205 GCA_049644665.1 Anaerolineales bacterium | reverse complement strand
TTCTAGAGCTTATCACCTTGCCAGCTGTGATCCTGGGGCTTATCGCTCTCGTAGGTTTACTCATCCAACGTAAACCTGCCGTGGATGTCGTCACAGGGACTATAAAAACGGTGCTGGGATTGCTGATCATGAGCATAGGTATTGGTGCGCTGATCGGTGCCATTATCCCAATACAAGCTATGTTCGAGGCGGGCATACCCGCGGGAGGTTTTACTACCTTTATAACCTTTGACGAGGCCGTTGTGGGAGCAGTACAGGATGCAAATGTCGGAAACATAGGTGCAGCCATTGCCTGGACGATGTTATTTGGATATATCATCCATCTTTTACTGGCCAGGTTCACGAAGTTTAAGTTCGTCTATCTAACCGGCCATATGATCTGGATCCATGCAGGCGCATTTGCCATTCTGTTCCACTCCTTCGGACTCTCCCTGTTGTGGACCGTGGTTTTAGCTTCGATCGTTGATGGCCTCTATATGACTCTGGCGCCAGCATTGGCTCAACCAGTGATGCGTAAAATCATTGGCAATGACGATATTGCTTTCGGTCATGGACAGACACTACTGAATATGGTGTGCGCTTGGGTCGGAAAGCTGATTGGCAATCCCGAGGATTCGGCTGAAGACACAGAGATGTCGGACTCCATGAGCTTCTTCCGAGACATGGCAGTATCTATCTCGCTCATCATGATCATCACAGCATTCGTGGCCGTCGTCCTTGCGATCATCCAGATCGGTATCGGCGGCGTGGAAGAGACCATCAGTGGCGGCCAGAACTGGTTCGTCTACACTCTATTGCAGGCTCTTGGCTTCACCGCAGGCGTTCTTGTCCTACTTCAAGGTGTACGAATGCTGATCGCGGAGATCGTGCCTGCGTTCAAGGGTGTCGCTGACATACTCATCCCCGGCGCAAAGCCTGCCCTGGATTGCCCGGTGATTTATCCGTTCGCTCCAAAATCGCTCATCATCGGATTAATCTCTGGAACAGTCGGGCAAGTTCTCGGTATGGTCGTGCTTGCACTAATCGGGTGGCCAGTACCCCTCCCCAGCATGATCGCAGCCTTCTTCGCCAGTGGTGCCGGCGCAATATTCGGCAACGCTACCGGCGGCAAACGCGGCGCTTGGGCTGGTGGCTTTATCTGGGGTTTTGTGGGCTGGTTCATGATCAGCTTCGCATACAAATTCATGGTTTTCGGCGACCTCAATGCGATGGGAGCTATAGATCTTGGATTCACCGTTCCCGATGCGATCGTTCCTGGCATCCTCATTTGGGTGGTTGCTAAGGTCTTCGGCGCATAAATCAACCCTACTTTAGCAAAGGGGAGGGTAAATCTATCTCCCTCCCCTTTCCAAATTAACGCAACATCATGAGTATTTCACTGGTTGGCGGAACGATTCTCACGCCCCTCGAACAACTTAATGGACATACCTTAATCATTAAGGGTAATGATATCTCTGCCATTATCCCCGATGATCAGTACGAGGAGGCGGATACTCAGCGAATAAATGCTTCTGGTTTATGGATTACTCCTGGTTTGATCGATATCCATACCCATGGCGCCGATGGATACGACACCATGGATGCCACGCCGGAGGCCTTGGCGGGTTTAAGTAAATTCTTGGCCCAGCGTGGGGTAACGAGTTACCTTCCGACGACAATTACAGCAACGCAGCAAGATATTCAGAATGCAATCGACAATATCGAACGCTCCAAATCCGAGATTGATGGGGCAAGGATTGCCGGAATTCATCTCGAAGGTCCTTATCTGAATCCGACGCATCGCGGCGCCCAGCCAGAGGCATTAATCCGCAAAGCCGACCCGGAAGAATATGTGGCCTGGATCGAGCATGATCTGGTGAAGTTGATGACCGTCGCCCCTGAAGTCTACGGCGTTCTGGATTTAATTGAAGCTGGACAACAGCATGGCCTTGAGTTCGCTGTCGGTCATAGTGGTGCGACCTATGATGTCATGCAAGCCGCGGCAGACCGCGGCCTGCGGCAGGCTACCCATACTTTCAACGGCATGTTGGGCATCCATCATCGCCGACCCGGAACTGCAGGCAGCGTACTCACCGATGATCGAATCTATGCGCAGATCATCGCTGACGGAGTGCACCTTCACCCTGCAATCATTCAACTAATCCTCAAAGCAAAGGGCATCAACAAAACGATATTGATATCCGATTCCATGCGAGCAACAGGTCTCGTAGATGGGGAATATGATCTTGGAGGACAAAGAGTTCGCGTTGAGCGATCCATTGCCCGCATCCCTTCCGGGAGCCTGGCAGGCAGCACGCTTACCCTTGACGCAGCAATACGTAACACCATGGACTTCACCTCACTTTCATTCCATGAAGTTCTGCCTATGGCTACTTCTGTCCCAGCGGAAGCGATGGGATGGATGGGACAAGTGGGAGTTTTAAAACCTGGCGCAAGAGCTGACGTGGTTTGCTTCGATGCCGAGATTGTGCCGCGCTTGGTCTTTGTAGCCGGAGAGCTAATATACGAAAATAACTAAGCCAAGGAGACGAATAACATGAAAAGCTTTTTTGAAGAATACCTAGACGGTGTCATAGGACTCCTACAGAAGGTCCGAGATGAAGAGGGTCCCGCGGTACAGGAAGCAGCAATAATTCTGGCCGACGCGATTGTAAACGGGAAGCGCATCTTCGGTTTTGGTTGCACCCATTCATCCCTGCCAATTCAGGATTTGGTTTACAGGGCTGGAGGGTTGATGCTGATTAATCCGATCTATGGACCGGGGATTGGCTCTCTTGAAGTTCAACCAGCAACAATTACATCCGCCATGGAACGCCTGCCCGGGTTCGCCGATGTAATACTTGACAACACCCCTATTGAAGAGGGTGATGTGCTCATCCTCGTCTCGGTTTCCGGTCGTAATGCCGTTCCGATCGAAATGGCCCAATCCGCGAAAAATCGGGGGATAACCGTGATTGGCGTTACTTCCCGGGAATATACAGAAAACGTTGAAGCGCGCCATCCCTCAGGAAAAAAGATGTATGAATTCGCAGATGTGGTACTCGATAATAAAGCCGTAAAGGGCGATGCAATTCTTGAGGCGGATGAAATGCCTCAAAAATTCTCCCCTGCATCCGGTGTCACCAGCAATGCCCTGCTCCATGCACTTGTTTCTGCGACGATCGAGGAATGTCTCGCTCGAGGTGTGACGCCTCCAGTCTATCTTGCTGCAAATGTCGACGGTGGCGAAGAGTGGAACAAGAAACTATGGGATGAGTATGGCGATCGCGTTTTCTATGTGTGATGATGCATGCAATGCTTGAAGTTGTGGTCGAAACTGTTGAAGATGCACTGGCTGCATACAAAGGAGGGGCTGACCAGGTTGAGGTAAAGTGCGATTACCTCGAATACGGCTTGACACCGACGGCAGGCATGTTAGCGGAGATCCGCTCAAGTGTGCCCTGCAGAGTTCTTTCGATGATCCGCCCTCATGCCAGGTCTTTCGTCTACTCGAAGACAGATCTAGCCGCTATGTTTTCCGATATCCGCAGAGCCAGATCCTTGGGCGTTGATGGCTTCCTGGTTGGCTGCCTCACACCGGAAAATGAGATTGACATCGATGCGATGCAAGCCCTTAAAGACGCTGCCGGAAAGCTAGACCTGCACTTCCATTTAGCCTGGGAGTCAACTCCTGATCCTATCTCAACACTGGAACAGCTCATCGAACTCGGAATCAAAAGCGTACGAACCTCTGGCGGCCAGGGGACGCAGGGGATAGCCACTCAGAATCAGCCAAAACTTAAGGCGTACTTCGAGCAATCGTCAGGACGCATCGAATTATTCCTGGCCGGCGGTGTCCGAATAAGCAACCTGGCCCACCTTGTGACTTCAACAGGGATCTGTAACGTGCACACGGGTTCCGCAGTGAGAAATCCCGAGACAAGGACAGGCGTGGTTTCCGAGGCTAAAGTCCGCCGATTGTACGAAGAACTGCAGTCAGCTTGCCAAATACTTCAGGGCGATCAACCCCATGGATGACAGGATACCTCGTAAACGCAAGATCAAAGCTGTAATTTTCGATCTAGATGGCACCTTAATCGCCAGCAAGGAAACCGCACGCTTGGCGTTAGAGGACTTATTACGAAAACATAATCGAGAAGCATTTTCGGACGAGATCAGCCAAAGCTTCCGAGGGATGCCAACACGCCAGATCCTCTCTCATATCG
>JBARSI010000001.1:0-3720 GCA_049644665.1 Anaerolineales bacterium | reverse complement strand
GTGCGACAGCGATGGTCTCTGCTGGCATTGCCGTTGCCGAAACAGAAATGGATGTCGGTGTGGATGTCCCCAGCAGCCTCCCCGGCGCCCGGCGGATCGCGATCCACCCCGCGCAGTAGCACGGCAGTGTGGCTATGATCACGCTTGCCAGGATGAGGTAGAGGCGGCGGCGGGAGGGATCCAACGGGTTGTTGCGGTCCATTGCGTGGCGATGATACCAAGATTGCAGGCCGTCAGCAAGCCATCCTGCTTATGGCCGTAATCAACGGTGAACCCCCAGGATTGCAGAACAGTATTTCCATCAGATTTGAGCGCGTTATCCCGATTACCCGGATAATGGTGCGAAATTCGGTACAATTAGCCAATTGATTCTTCGTCTTGGGTCTTCCACATGGCTGGGTGCGCTTCATGAAATCCCCGCATAAACATCCACCCTTTGATTGGGTTTCTTTCCTGCTTCTGAATGTAATCGCACTAGTGGGGGCGTGGACATTGGCGGCGACCAAATGGGATGATCATCTCTCCGTCACCGCATTGATCGCGCTTCTCGGCGTATGGGCCGGTACGGCTCTGGCGAGAAGCAGGTTTTCCTCTGTGGTGACCGGGATCTTCGCAACAGTCTATGGTCTCTTTGTCGTAGGTTGGCAGCTTGGAACCACACTCGACCCGGCGCTGGTCTTGCGCCGGAAGATCATCACAATCCTCGGCCGTTTTTCAACTTTCATGTCGGTGCTCATCGCCGGTGAACCCAATCAAGATCCGCTGATGTTCGTGCTCATCATGGCCTTGCTCTTCTGGTTCATCAGCGCTTATAGCGCCTGGTCTGTCATGCGCAAGGGTGGGATATGGGGCGCTATCCTCCCCGGTGGGATTGCGATTTTCACCATTTCCTATTTTTACCTGGGCGCTGTAAAAATCGGCCTTTTCCTGGCAGTTTATATCCTGCTCTTGCTGCTGCTGGCGATACGCGTCGATCTCTCCAACCAGCAAAAAGACTGGGAGTCGGTGCGTGCACGCGTGCCTCTCGATACGCCCTATCGGGTAAGCATCGCCGGATTGGTTGCCGCGGTGCTCATTGTTGGACTCGCATGGGGCGCGCCGGCTTTCGCTCGAAGCGAGACACTCGCGGAGGCGTGGAAGACGATCTCAAATCCATTCCTGGAAGCCAGGGATCGAGTCGGTGATGCCTTCGGCACAGTCCGCGGTCCTGCTGCTGTGTATATGAGTGAATATGATGAGGTGCTGGAGCTTAAGGCAGGGACGCAGCCGGCGAACCGCCTGATAATGGACGTGGATCCGATCGAGTTTCCCTCACACGGAGGGCGCTTCTATTGGCGGACGCGAGTCTACGAGGAATTTCACGACAGGAAATGGACTGTGCCGGAAGGCATATCCATTCCCTTTGATCCTAATGAAGGAGATCTTTCACTTGGGGATCTCAGCGGCAGGGATGTTGTCGAGGTCAGTTTCGCCCTGAAGGGCGGAGATATTAAGATGCTATTCCTGCCGAGTCAACCAATCTGGGTGGAGCGCACATCGAGTTTGACCGTCATGCCTATCGAAGAAGGGGTATTCGATCTCCTGGCAGCGACATCGAACCGTTTCATCCGTGAAGGAGAGTCCTACCTCTCGAGAGGGTCTGTTGCTACACCAACCGCAGCTCAATTGCGCGCCGCGGGTGGGCTATACCCGGATTGGGTCGTTGACCGTTATCTCCAATTGCCAGAGACGGTCACGGAACGAACGATCGAGCTGGCACAGACGATCACGCAAGAGCTGGACAATCCCTATGATCAAGCCGTCGCGATAACTCGCTGGCTGCGATCCAACATTGAATATGATCGTGAAACGGAACCACCTCCTGAAGATGTAGACGCGATCGATTGGTTTCTTTTTGATTACCAGATAGGTTTTTGCAATTACTACGCCAGCGCTGAAGTTGTCATGCTGCGTTCTTTAGGGATTCCGGCCCGCTTAGCGGCAGGTTATGCGCGCGGGACATTCGACCGTGACCTCGCTGTCTACCATGTGTACAGTGAGGACTCTCATTCCTGGCCAGAAGTCTACTTCCACGGGATCGGTTGGGTGGAATTTGAACCCACTGTCTCTGAGCCTGCACTTACCCGCCCGGAGGAGCTCGATGACGAGGCCGCCGGTGGACCCTTATCCAACCTGGATCATGAGGATCTTCTCGATCGAGAAGGCAGATTTGAAGACCAGCTCGAACCGGATGCGGATGTCGGTGGTTCCGCGGCTGGGCTGAGAGGCTGGTCGCTCTGGCTCAGAATTGCGCTGGCGGCAGGCGGCGTTTTCGTGGTCGCGTTGATTTGGATACGAATTAACCCGACCGCGTGGGTCGCTGCGCGGGTCTCAATTTCTCGGGGGATAACTCGCCTGGGAATGACACCGCCGGAAGCGCTCCTCCCGATCGATTATTCCTGGGACACATTGACGGGCAGGGTCTATGCGAGCTGGACGGAGTGGCTGATGCGTCTGGGAATGATCACCGGCAAGTCACAGACAGCGATGGAGCGGGTCGCCGTCTTTTCCTCCTCGCTGCCAGGATCAGCAGACGCGGCGTGGACGATTGTTGAGGCGTATTCCAAGGAACGTTTTGGGCAGCAATCCATCGATGAGGATGCGGTCATTGGTGCCTGGAGATCGCTGCGCGGAGGGCTCTGGCTGGCGCTGCTGTGGAAGTCAACCGATCGGTGGCGTAAAAAGAAATAGGAGGTGGATTGGGTTAATTACTGGCAAAATAGCGCCGCGTGAGCGCGGTTTTTTTATGGAAATGAGGATGATGCATGGCATTTCTCGGCCGCCATTTTACGGCTCTCTCGAAATGCCATTTAGTTAGATCGATTTATTTGAAGGACGGGCCGACACATAGGTCGGCCCCTACGACTGGCTAAAGGTGTTCCAGGTTTCCTGGAACAAGACCCGCGAATATCAGGTTGATCAACCGTCGATAATGCCCTGTTCGCCCATCACTTTTGCCATCTTTCCTGCTCGGCCACCGTAGGTTTCGAACGATGAGAAGCAAGCAAGAACCCATGAAATACTGGTGGGGACTTGATAGGTCATTCCATATCAGGGGCGCACCTATGTGTGCGCCCGAACGGGTGAGTGGTTGTGGGCCTCTATTGTCTTTGCGAGGAGCCCGCCAGGGCGACGTGACAATCTCCGCGCGAGTAACGATGAGATTGCTTCGCGGAGTTTAGCCTGAGCGAAGCCGAATGGGCTCGCAATGACATATCGTTGGAGGGAGGAGATTGATCGAAGGGTCTTAGCCTCACGCTGGCTTTGATAATTCCTCAGCATAGGCAAAAAGGGCCGGCGTGCCGCCCGTGTGCCAGAAGAGGATGCGCTCCTCTAACCCGAATTCCCCCTTGCGAATGCGATCGATCATCCCAGCTGCAGCACGCCCGGTATAGACGGGATCGAGGAGAATCCCCTCTGTACTAGCGAACAACTCAATCGCCTCGCGCTCGATCTCGCCCATGACCGCATACCCACCCCCAAGATAGCGGTCGTCGACGTCTACCTCATCTGCTTGAAAATCGAGATTCAACCTCAGCAATTCCGAGATTTGATGGGCTAGCTCCAAGACTTTTGACTGGAGTTCAGCGCTCGGTTTATCGACGCTGATCCCCGTGATGTGAGTCGTTAGCTCGAGTGCTTTCACGCCTGCGATCATGCCGGCTTGCGTTCCACCAGACG